>JAWLFL010000054.1:0-22052 GCA_041685605.1 Cyclobacterium sp.
TAAATTTTGGTACTGTTGACAGGCCTCGGGTTGGATTGCAGGTAATCAAAAATAAAGCGGGCATTGTCCCAATTTTGCTGGCCGGTATTGTGGCTGTTTTGGGACATGTCGATATAGGAATAAATATCCGGGCGGTCCAATGTTCTCCGGTGCATGTCGGAGGTAATATCCCAATCATCCCACATCTGTGTGATCATGATTTCCTTATCTCCAGCCTCATTTTTCAAGAATTCCGCCCAGTAAAGTGCCCACTCGTCCTCTCCTTTGGTCTCGTTGTCAATGCAATACAGAACGTGATCATAAGCCAGTGTGTGACTCAGGAGCTTCCGTACAAACGATTCCTGGTAGCGCAGTAATTCCGGATTGTCATCCAGGGCCGGAACCGTATAGAAAAAGGGTTGCTCGTTGGCCCCGGGATGATTGGGGTACAGGCTGTCCAGTTTCACCGTTTCATAGGTATAATTCGAATTATTCGCAGGATGATAGGGATCGGATAACCACTCCTGCCGGGAATGGTCAAAGCGGTCCCAAATTTCAATTTGCACCACGATATCCCGTTCGGCTGTCCAACGCAGCAAACTGTCCATTTGCCGCCAGTACGCATCGTTCCATGCATTCAGATCGTATTTGCCCTGCTCATCCCTGGCAAATGCCCGTAAATCACCCGGGTCCCGATCACTCATGGTGTTCCGGATGTAGTTTCCTCCCACTGCCTGCAGGCTGTCCAAATGGGATTTCAAATTTCCAATCTGAAACAAATTATCGTTGTCAGTAGCGCCCAGCAATAAAACCGGCTCTCCCTTGTACTCCCAGTAAGCCGGGTTTTCCGACCAGGGACGGATACCGGTGCTGCTTTCCTGTTCCTGCTGTCCGGACGGATTACGCCCACACCCGAATATCAGCAGCGCAACGCAAATGAGTGTTTTGATGTGAATTATTTTCATGGATTTGGGTTTATGATGATGCGTTTGTAACCAGTCAGGGCGGGCTGCCCACGGTCGCTCACTTCCAGGATCAAATGGATGGCCTTTCCGGGGGCAACTACCGGCATTTCGAAAGCTATTTTGCTCTTATTTTCTGCATATTGAAACAAAAGAGGCTGCGCTGGACGGTATATTTCTTCGTATACCCACCAGTGAAAGGCCAGCTCCTGTCCATCCGGATCACTACTTTTACTGGCATCCAGAAGCACTCGTTCGCCCGGTTTCGCTGAAATTGACAGTGGTGTCATGGCCATGATGCCATTTACTACTGCTACCGGATTATGGTTGGCCTGCTCAAATGGGAGCTGCGCCCACTGCACACGGGCCATAAAATCGGATTGGAAGGCCGTACGCCAGCGTGCCACCGAATGCCTTTCGTTCAGTGTGCCCTCCAGGTAATCCGGCGCATCGATATACAATTCTCCTTTTAGCAGGCGATACCTGCCACCCCATCCTCCCCAATCCGGGCGATCGGGAACATTCAGGCCATTGTCAATCAAGCCCAAAAATGAAGGGCTGTCCCCTTCCTTCATTCCATTCGTGCCATGCCCATGCAATTGGTAGCGCTCGCTGAGCGGACCGTTTCCGTGAATGTTTGCCCTGATCCAGGCCGCATCCTGCATTTGCTGATTGCCGGTCATGTACATGCCTCTAAACGCCGACAATTCACGCACACCTGTGAACCCATACCATGCATAGCCATTTGCAATAAAGGTTAGCTCCTTGAATTCCCTAAGCAGGTACTCCCGGTGTCCGTCCTGATCTCCAATGGCATGAACCTGGATGTTGCGGCAAAAAGCGGATACTTCTTCCGGAGATCTGTTTTGGCTTACCTTCCACAACGCCTGCGCCAGTTCCCGCAAACCTCCCCAAACAGGAATATGGACCAAAGTTTCCGACGCATCTACCACTTGGATAATGGCCTCTGAAGCTTCGGTGTCAAAACCTTCTCCAATCTCTTCGGAATTTCCCTGCCCCTCCCTGACCAAAGAAAGAAGTACCTCCGGATGCGGAAAACCTTCCGAATGAAGGACCAGATTGGGGTACACTTCCCGGTAGGCCTGCAAATGTTCCTTGATGATTTCCGGGCGAATGTCCTGCCCGTGCCCCAACCTGCTGGTAGCACACAAGGCCTTAATATCAAAATGGTCCGCATAGTATAGAAAACGCGTCAGACTCTGCTCGTCATCGGTATCCCCTCCAATATCGGTCAGTAGAATAACTTGTGGTTTTTGGCGAGTAAACCCATTACCGAATAATAGGCAATTGATTAGTAACCCAAAAATCAGCAATCCGATCCCTTTCATACGTTTTTTCCTTTTTAACAGAGGCAACAGCACGTTACCTACAAACCGGTACAGGGTAAATCTGTGACCAGAATTACTTTAGCTCCAAGGCTTCTGTGTTAACAAATTCTTCGCCACGGATGGCGACGAAATCCTCCAGCATGGCTGTTACCTTTTCCGGATGCTGCTCGGCCAGGTTTTGTTGTTGTCCCCTATCCTGACTCAAATCGTACAGCTGAAAGTCAGCCTCATTTCCTAATTCAATATTTACCTGTTTGTTAACCGCCGGACCCTTATAAGGTGGGATGAGCACCCAATCTCCCTGCCGGAAGGCCGTCCGGCTAGTCGCCTCCAAAACCAGGGATTCCCGTCCCTGATTTGCCTGACCCAAAAAGGTATCCATGAAATTCTGCCCATCGGCACTTCGTTCGCTGCTGCCGGTCAATGCAGCCAGAGAATTCAGAATATCGATTTGGCTGATCAAGGCATCCGACTGTCCGGGTTCGATGGTACCCTTCCAATAGGTGATGAAAGGCAGGCGGGTGCCGGCTTCAAACAAACTGTATTTCCCTCCTCTGAATGGCCCCCATGGGGTATGATCCCCTAGTTTTTCCACCGCCTCGTCGTAATAGCCATCGTTCAACACGGGACCGTTGTCACTGCTGAAAATCACCAGGGTATTTTCCAGCAGCCCTTCTGCTTCCAGGGTTTCCATAAACTGCCCGATGCACCAATCGGCTTCCAGAATCACATCTCCCCGGGGCCCCATTCCGGATGTTCCGGCAAAACGAGGGTGCGGTGTACGGGGCACGTGTGGCTGTTGAAAAGCATAATAAAGGAAAAAAGGATCCTCCCTTTCTTCCTTAACATATTCCTGTGCTTTTTCCAGGAAATGATCCGCCATGTCTTCATCCACCCATTTGGCCTTTTCTCCGCCTTTCATGAATCCGATGCGGGGAATGCCGTTTACAATGCTATTATTATGGCCGTGGTGCCAATTCATGGTCAGTAGCTCGGGGTTATCCTTTCCAGTGGGTTCCCCGTCAAAATTTTCCTGGTAGCTGATTTCAATGGGATCTTCCGGATCCAGGCCTTGCACCAGGCCGTCTTCCAGGTAAACGGTGGGTACGCGGTCCTGGGTGGCCGCCATGATGTAGGAATAATCAAAACCCACTTCATTCGGCCCGGGGCTTACCCGTTCATTCCAGTTGACACTTCCCTCTCCCAGGCCCAGGTGCCATTTTCCAACGACTGCCGTGGTATAGCCCTGCTTTTTTAGCATTTTAGGAATGGTAAGCTGTTCCGTACCAATCAGCAAGGGAGCGGTTCCGGGCAAAATTTTGGCATCTTTATTTCGCCAGGGATAGGTGCCGGTAAGCAAGGCATAGCGACTGGGAGTACAGGTGGCAGAGGCCGCGTAGGCTTTGGTAAACTTCATTCCCTGATTTGCCAGGAAATCCATATTAGGCGTTTCCAGGGTACCCGCTTCGTAGGCACTCATGTCGCCGTACCCCAAATCATCCATGTAGATGATGACGATGTTAGGTTTTTTGGCGAGGCTGGCTTCCTCCCTTTTTTCGGTCTGGCAACCAAAAAAAGCCATTATCAGAAAACAAACAAGCAGAGGGAGTACGGGATGAAGACGGGTCATAGATGGGGTGTCTTTAAAATACAAATGAGTTTGAAGTCAAGATAAAAAAAAATATTAATTTCATTGCCATTGCCTTTTCCTTTTCCACCTTTTAATAATTAAAAAAGGGCACCCAGTGGGTGCCCTCTTAACTTCTTATTAAAACCGATTTCCTAATTAATTATCCCAAAACAAGGTTCTGGTAAGGTTGTCCTCAGGAGCTACCTGCTGGTAATTCTCCGTGTTGTAAGTTTGCTCGGAACCAGGGTATATCCACCTGTTGGGAGGAAGACTTTGCTGATTGGACTGGTCTTCCCAGAACACCAAATCCGGCATTTCGATTCGTCTCAACTCGGCCCAGTTTTCGTTGGGCTGTACCACGTTGAAATGAAGCCATTTTTGTTCGGCGATAAGCCTCATCTTCTCCATATCTCCGGCAGCCGCCTCCCAACTGATGTCCGCATCGGCCAAATAGGTATCGATGCCAGCTTCTGTGATCGGCATTGGCTCGGGAGAAATCAAGTTATTACTCATGCCTCGAAGCATTTCGTAATAATGAATGGATTCCCGGACCCCCATTTCATAATGTTCTTTAGCCTGAGCATCCTGTCCCTCTTTCAGGTAGTATTCAGCAGCCATAAAGTGAATCTGGCTGGCGTTTATTAACATTCCAGGGAAATACTGGTTTCGGCTTAGAGTGGTACGGTTGTAGATGGCCATGGTATTTGAGCCGATTAACTCGTTCTGTTCTGCACCACTAAGCAATGGATCCGGCGTCAAAAACTCTCCTTCGGCATCTTCACCCGGCTCAAACACATAGGTAAGCCGTGGATCATCGTTATTCAACATATGTTCCACTATTGCTTTACCAGCAACATTGCCATCCCAATCTTCCAAACCACTTTGAAAACTTGTTGCCCCAATGAGGGTTCCCAATTCATGGATACGGAAGGTAATGTTTTCGTCATTGGAAGTTACGATGGGATAATTGGCTGGATTGGATAAAATGGCATTGATCTCAGCTATTGCACGGTCGGAAAACCCAGGTGTTTCACTGACCCTGGTTAGCATTCTGATCCGCAAGGAGTTGATGTATTTCAACCACATGTCGATATCGCCGCGGTTTATCAAATCCTGGGATTCAAAACCGGTTAGTATACCCGGATTGATTTCCATGGTTCTCAACTCGTCCGCAAATCCGGCCAGATCGTCCAACATTTTGGTGTAAATGGCATCCGGCTCATCGTACACGGGATACGATTCGCTGTAATCACCCCCATTGGTACTAAGCATCCCTGCATCCGAAAAGGGAATGGCCCCATGCAGGTCCACGATTTTCTGGGTATGATCGTATAGATAGGTAGCTGCCGTAATCATAAAGACCCGGTTATCCTCCTTATTCTGATCACTCAAGCCCGCATACACTTTCTCTAATTCCCGGTACTGCGCCAGGAATTGGTAGTAATCATTCCAGCGGCCATTGATAGCAGCCGATCCGGGAACATACTGGTTCTCCTCATTGACCCATCCTATGGCCTGGGTGTAGCGGTTTAACGTAATCCTCAAATTAATGAAGTAATTTGCATAACTGGGGAGTACGTAATTCCGGTTGGAAATAATAAAACCGGTAAATTGCTTTTCTACGGAGGTTTCCGAAACCTTGGAAGGATCGGTGTAATTCTCCTCAAATTCGGAGTACTCACAACCTGCCAGGCTGGTAAGCGCTACCAAGGTCAGTAATACTATTTTATTTTTCATGATACTTTGATTTAATATAAGAAACACCACTTAGAAACTAGCCCTAAGCATTAAACCTACGGTTCGGGTAGCCGGATTGGTACCTGCATTGGTAAGGGTCTGTGCCCATCGGGAACCGCCTGTCAACACCTCCGGATCCAGGTCCTTGATATTTCGATAAAAGAAAAACAAATTCCTTCCAAATGCCGAAACGTTGATGCTGTTGGCTCCCAATCGCTCCGCGAAGGTAGAAGGCACATCATACCCTAGAGAAAGTTCCCGTAATTTCAGGTAGGTATTCTCTTTAATGTATAACTCGTATCTCGCCTGGCTGTATTGAGGTCCTCCCCAGTTATAAGTTCGCTGGTAGTACAATGCCTGCGAAATCACATTGGTATTCGGATTTCCATCTGCCGTAACGCCATCCATAAGCATCCCGTCATCATACACCGGTTCTCCATTAGGTCCTTGTGGGCTGGTGGTTTGCACCCCCTGTCCGTCGTCGTTAACGTAGTAAGACAATCCTCCTCTTTCGGTATTCATGTTGTTTAAACTTTCCTCAGTCAATCCCCTACTGATCATCCAGTTGACGCCGGTAGGCATCACGTGACCACCAATCTGAAAATCCGCCAATACTTGCAGCGAGAAATTCTTGTAGTTCAGGTTATTGAAAATCCCTCCTACAGCATCCGGCATGGCATTACCTGCCAGGATCCATTCGTTAGGGTCGATCTTATACATTCCATTTGGCTGAACGATTTTTTCTCCGTTGGCATTGGTTTCTACCGGACGGGCAAAGAAATCACCCATGGGACGACCCACTACGGATCGGAGTTGGGCGGCATTTCCATCGTAGTCAGCGTGTAGTAGCTCGGTAGCATTATTCGCTAGTTGTTCTACCTCATTTCGGTTACGGGCAAAATTAACACCTGCTATCCAATTTAATCCTTGGCCCTGATAAATCGTTCCACTCAAAGCAACTTCAATCCCTTTGTTTCTAAGGGTACCAATATTGGCAAGAACGGAAGTGGCACCAGAAGTGGCCGGTAACGTCAAAGGTAAAATCTGGTCCCGGATCTGCGCATTGTAGTAAGAAAATTCAAACGACAACCTGCCGTTAAAGAACTGGCTGTCCGTTCCAAATTCAAATTCATGCTTCTGCTCCGGACGAATACCGTCGTTTCCAAAACTACTGGAGATATTGGTATACAGTACAGGAGCTCCCCCCGGCTGTTGAACTCCGAGCGTATTTTGATTGTAGGCAATATTGGCCCGGTACACGTCCGGATAATTACCCACAATACCCCAGGAACCTCTTATCTTGGAAGCACTGATCCAGGAAGGCAGTTCAATGGCATCCGATAGGATGAAACTGGTATTGGCTGAAGGATAAATAAAGGAATTATTGTCCGGATTCATGGTGGAAGTACGGTCCCTTCGTACCGTTCCTTCTACATATAAGAATCCTTTATAATTCAGGTTTAAAGTACCAAGTGCAGCGTCGATGACCCTTGAGGTTCTCCTAGATCCGTTATTGGGCAGGTTGACCGAAGCCACTACGTCAAATAAATTCTCCGTGCTTAAGCCTCCATTTGTACCTCTGGATATCGAGGAGAAACTTTCCTTGTCCGCTGTATAGCCGGCGGTGGCGCTAAGGGTTACATCGTCCGTAATTTTCTTGTCGTAATACAGGAACACATCCCCGTACAAAATACTAAAGATCTCATTGGACATGCTAAACCCTCCCGAAGGACCAAAAGCCAGGGGCCGGGTAGTAGAACTCTTATTTTCATTTTCCCGGTAAGTAAAATCGGTAGAAATCCTGGTTCTCAGACTCAATTCATCCGTTAACGAAAAGGTATTGGTAATGCTACCAATCACCCTATTGCTCAACTCGGATGCCCTTTGTTCGTTTACACGCCACACATAATCGGCTATCGCACCTTGAAAACCGTTTCTGGTGATGTTCTCATCAGGTGTCAGGCTTTGTCCGTTTCCGGTAACAAATCGGTAGCCCCTACTGGTTTTGTATTTGTCCAGGTACCAGGCACCGTTGTCAAAACGGGTCATCATCCCTCCAAAATTATTGATCAATCGGTCTACAGAATACGGTCGATTAGATGTATTTTGATTGATATAATTGATCATTAGATCCGTTTTTATCTTTTTGGTAACCCGGAATGTGGCATTCAAATTGGCAATATTTTTGCTATTTTTCGAATTCAAACTCAACGCTTCATTGTCCTGCCTGGTAAGGGAAAAACGAAAATCAGCCACATCGGTGGAGTTGGAGATGGCCACGTTTACCTGGGAGCTGATGGGATCGTTGAATAAAGCTGAATAATTATCCTCTTGAGCTACATAAGGCCTCATCTCCCCATCCCAAGCCATAGCAGGTTGCCCATCGAAAGGAGCACCATAATTGATATTTGTGGCAGGAAGCCCTCTGGATCCATCGTCGTAAATAAAAAAACCATCTTCATTCACGCCGCCGTTTGCCCAACTAAGTCCCTCTACATGTAGAGGGGCTCCCGGACCTCTTACATTCTGATAACGGGGAAGGTAAGCGATTCTATCCATAGCATAATTGGCATTGAAATCTACTTTAAACCCTTTCGTATTTCCTTTTTTGGTGGTGATCAGGACCACCCCATTCACTGCCTCAGATCCATACAAAGCAGCCGCAGAGGCACCTTTCAATACGGATATATCGGCGATGTCCTCCGGATTAATATCCAGTAAGCCATTTCCCCTGAGTCGCTGATCGCCCCAGTAATTGTTATTGTTTACTTCCTCGTTTCGGATAGGGATACCATCCAAAATAATCAGAGGCTGGTTTCTACCGGTGATGGAATTGATTCCCCGGATAGTAATGTTTACTGCGGAGGTAGCTCCCCCAGCTCCCGCCTGAATCCGAACGCCCGGTGCTTTTCCATAAAGTGCCGTCGCCAAATTGGGAGTTCCCACTTTGACCAGCTCGTCTGATTTAATGGTAGAGGTGGCGTAACCCAAGGCTCTTCGATCTCTTTCCTGACCGAAAGCAGTCACCACAACCTCATCCAGGCTTTCGACGTCTTCCTGCATGGTCACATCAATGCTACTTTGGTTTCCTACCCGGATGGTTTGGGTTTCGAAACCAATGAAAGAAAATACCAGCGTGGCACCTTCCGGAGCGTCAAGGATGTACTCTCCATTGATATCCGTAACCGTTCCCGTGGATGAACCTTGTACGGTGATGGTTACTCCCGGCATCGGCTCACCGTTATCATCTGTGACCGTTCCTGTCACCTGCGCCTCCACTGCAATTGATTCCACTGCCGAAGCAGTACCCAGGCTGGTATTTGCCAGGGTTTGGCTTGCCAACAAACAGGACAGCGCAATACCTTGAAATAAAACGAAGATTGTTCTCTTTATTCCAACGGTTTTTTCTAGTAGTTTTTTCTCATTCTTCATTTTTTGATTGGTCAGGTTCAGGTAAGCATTTGCCATACATGAACATTTTGATAAAATGGTTACTTAATTTTTGACAATACGATATAATAAGGTGACTGTCGGTTTCTTTGTTACATAGGCAATCGTATTTTTTTGTGAGGTATAAAATTAGATTGATTAATTTAGAAGTTCAATTTTATAATTTTTTTTGTCTTAATCCAGAAGTTACCTAATTTTTTTATTTTGATAACCAGTATTTTTTTAAAATCCTAAGTAAAATCTGTAAATGGCAGCATATAGTCTGTTTAATTCTCCGAAAATTCAATAAAAACCGGTCCACCTCATGCTCCTCCAACGCCGATGGTAGCGGGGTTTCGGGAATCTAAGCCATCCCTTAGCTACAGCAGGAGTCAGAGCTGAGAAGAAAGCCATACCACTCCCCTGGCAAATGGCCCAATACGCTATCAGGCAGGTATACTAAGTAAAACACATTCCTAAATGAATATTAAGATAGTGTTATGCCTGATCAGCCTGCTTCTCTGGCTGAATCCGGGTCATGCCCAAGATCAGCTTCCTAAAGGTTCGGCTCCCAATATTATCGTCATTCTGGCAGATGACCTGGGCTATGGGGATTTGGGGGGCTTTTATGGCGGGCAAGCCCACACCCCTCACCTTAATCGTCTGGCAAAAGAAGGCGTGCTTTTTACCGACTTTCATAGCAATGGTGCCATGTGCTCTCCTACCCGTGCGGCCCTATTGACCGGAAGGTATCAGCAGCGGCTCGGTATAGAGGATCCCCTACCGGGAGATTGGCAGGAAAAAGGGATTGGAGCCATAAAGGGAATTGCCCGGGAGGACCTGTATGCTACACCGACAATGGCGGATTACCTGAAGAAAGCCGGTTATGCCACCGCTTTTTTTGGCAAATGGCACCTCGGCAACCACCCGGATGCCAATCCCCGGAATTTTGGTTTTGACACCTTCCGGGGTCTGACTTCGGGCGATGGGGACTACTTCTCCAAATTGGATCGCTTTGGCTATCCGGACTGGTGGAGAAATGAACGCCTGTCTTTCCAGGAAGGATATACCACGGATGTCATCACCGACAATGGGATTCAATTTATAGCCGAAAACAAAGGGCAACCGTTTTTCCTGTACCTGGCCCATTTAGGGGTCCATTTTCCCTGGCAGTCACCAGCGGATGCCCAGTTGGAAACCCGTAAGGAAGGCGTTGATTACACCTCCAGCCTTCCCGGACCTGCCAGTAAATTGGGACCACATGCACCTGAAGAAGTCCCCGAGGTACTGGTAAGCATGATCGAAGCACTGGACCAGAACATCGGCAAGCTGCTCGCTTATCTTAAATCGGAAGGGCTGGATCAAAACACCCTGTTGTTTTTCACTTCGGATAATGGGCAATACCTGGATTACCAGGGCGAAACCTGGCCATCTGTGGGATCCAACGGTATTTTGAGAGGCGAAAAGTCCGATCTGTTTGAAGGTGGACACCGGGTACCGGCCATTGCCTGGTGGCCTGGAAAAATTCCGGCGGGAAGTCAGTCTCACGAAACCCTGGCCACCTTTGACCTCTTACCCACCTTTTTGGAGGTGACGGGACAGCCGCAGCCCGACCCGGAAGGACCGGACCGACTGGACGGGAAAAGCCTGCTACCCATTCTTATCTCCGGAGGAAAAATGCCCGAACGAACCCTTTTCTGGAGAACTCCGGAAGCCATTGCGGTGAGGAGGGGTCCCTGGAAACTCCTGGAAGATCGAAGCGCTGGCACCGTGAGTTTGTATAATCTGGAGCAGGACCTGGCCGAAAGCCGGGACCTGAAAGCTGATTTTCCGGCAATCCTCCGGGAGCTATGGCAATCGAGAGATCGCTGGGAGCGGGAAATGGATGAAAATTGATAAAGGAGGGTCTTTCCGCAGCGCGTGCACGAAAAAAACCGTCGAGGTCTCGAAGACCTCAACGGTTACAGACATTGACCTTTGGGGTTTTCCCAACCCCGTATTCTTTCCGCAGCGCGTGCACGAAAAAAACCGTCGAGGTCTCGAAGACCTCAACGGTTATAGATATTCACCGATTTGTTCCTTTATTTAATCCGCCTGATATTCCAACCGATAAATTTTCCCGTCAAATCCACAAATTAACAGTTCATTGGACGGATCCAATCCAAATGCGGCGACAGGAAACGAAGCCTGCACTAATTCGGTATTGGTGGGATTGCTCCCATCCGTAACGTCCAGTGCCCAGATCCTCCCGGAAATAAAATCCGCATAAATATACCTTCCTGCCAGTTCCGGCAGGGCCGAACCCCTATACACATAGCCACCTGTGACAGAACCGTCTCCCTCACTGTGGTCATAGGCCCACACCGGCAGCTCCAGTCCCTCCGTTTCACAGTCGGATGCAGGCTCAAAGCATTCAAAACCCTCCATGGTATTCCAGCCATAATTCCCGCCATTTTCAATCAGGCTGATTTCCTCGTAACGGTTTTGTCCTACATCTGCCGCCCATAGCAGGTTGGATTCCGTATCAAAACTAAACTTCCATACATTTCTCAAGCCATAAGCAAAAATTTCCTCCCGAAAGCCTTCATCATTACCCGCAAATGGATTGTCTTCCGGTATGGCATAATTCAATTCTCCTGCCGGTGCATTTACGTCAATCCTCAGCAGGGATCCCAGCAAGGTTTCCCGGTTTTGACCGTTGCCCTGTGGATCTCCCCCGGAACCTCCATCTCCCACGGCTATATACAGGTACCCGTCGGGACCAAAAGCAAGCTTGCCCCCATTGTGATTGGTAAACGGTTGCTCGATTTCAAACAGTACCGTTTCACTTTGCGCATCGGCCCTGTCCGGGTCTGAAGCCGAAACCTTAAATCTGGAAATTACCGTTCGTGCGGGATTGGAAGCGGTGTAATTGACATAAAAAAATCCATTGTCGGCATATTCCGGATGAAAGGCAAGCCCCAATAAGCCTTCTTCGTTTCCGGAATCATTCACCTGGTTCACCAAACTTAAAAAGGTACCTTTTTCTTCTGCTTCCGCTTGGTTAGGCAAAACGGAAATAACCCCACTTTGCTCTACTACAAATATCCTGTCGCTGTCATCCCCGGCATGCAGGGTTTCCAGAGGTCGGTTGAATTCAAGGTTGGGAAAAGCTTCAACCAATTGTAGGACTTTATCATCTCCGGGATCGGGAGTGGGGTCAGGATCCTCCTGTACACAAGCAGTAAAGGAGATCAAACCGGTGAAAAAACAGCAGGCAAGTAAGCGTGAACTAGAAATCATAAAACGGATCGTTTGTTGTAAACCAAGAAGGTAAAAACTTCGCAAACCATGTGCCAGCCGGTGAAAAGCCCAAAAACAAGCAATAAAAAGCCAGTGGTGCTTACATGAGTTGCAAGCCAGCATTGGTTTTCCCATCGGGATTTTGAAGTAAACGATAGAAAATGCAGCCTGCTATATATTAAACATATACGTAAATTTCAACAAAAGCGCCTGATTTTGCCTGGTTTCGATAAAGGGCGACATGGAATAGTTGTAGGTATAGACCAAAAATAAATCTGACATGGTCAGGTACCTCCATTGAAACCGGCTATTGATATTGAAGTTTTCCTGCTGGGTATTGTATTGTAAAAAGGTGGTCCAGAATAACTGAGTGCTAAAATTCACTTCACTCCGGGCATTGATCAGGGTTAGGGTGGACGCTCCGGCAGGTTCCGGGAGTGAGAGGATGTTTTGCTCCCAGGCCAGCGAAAAGGTACCCCAGGGCTGCCGTCTTAAATTCAATTCCATTAAATAGGTAGTCAGGTAGCCGTTGTAAAACAACCCTGTTTCCACTTCTGCCCGAAAAGGCAGGGAGGTTCTGGCATCCGAGCTGTAGGAAAGGTTGGCACGGGGGTAACGGTAAAGCCCTGGCTCCAATGGTTCTCCATCTGTAAATCTGGTGTGAAACAATAAGCGAGTTTCCAGTGCCTGAGCCTGAAAGGTGATTCTGCTCGTGTTCCTGAAACTGAGTTCATAGTCCAGTCGATATTCATTGTCCATCAATGACCAATCGGTATAATAATTTACGGTATTTCGGAGCTGAATATCATGCAAAATAACCTTGCCGCGATTTTCGGGACGAAAGGTGTACCCAATCCGTGCGTGAAAATGTTCCGATCCCAAATGATATAAGGTGTCATTCAGGGCATCGTAGTTACTCATTTTGGGAATGAATCCCATATCCGCATGGTAATCATCCCCCATACCGTAGTAATTCAACCGGAAATTCCATTTTCTCCCTCCGTATTCAAAGCCCAGCTGCCGATAGTTTCCCATGCCGATCTGCGATTTTTCCGAAAGGTGAAAGGACCCAAAATAATTCCAGGTACCGGACTCATTCAGGTAGTTAAGTTCTAAACCGGCATTCCTCCCAAAATCAAATTTGTCTAACCCATTACCTACCGTCTGCGCCTGTCGGTTGGTGACATATCCCCTTAAGACGGATCTTTCCCATAAACTTTGGTTAAAGACCCCCACGCTATAGTTTTGGGCCGGTCCGGCTTCGGTAGGCCTGGTCTTGATATTCATCAGCCCAATCCTGAAATTGGGGTTCAGGTTTCCGCTCACACGGGCCCCATAAGCGATCGGAACCGGCCGGTTGTTCACGTCAAGCCCGATTCGCCTGGTAAAGATCGGTTTGGCCGAATTCGGTCCGAATCCCGTAAAAAGGTCATTGTTTTCGAGAAAAAAGCCCCGTTGCTCGGGAAACCGGAGGTTGAATCGGGTTAAATTGGTCTGTTGTACATCCACGTCAACCTGTGAAAAATCCGGATTTATCGTCAGGTCCAGGTTCAACGAAGATGTGAGTGCCACCTTCGCATCCATGCCCACATCTGCGGTCGTTTCGTTTTCAGCACCCCGAACCGTCCCGGCCGTGAGATAGGGTATAAGGGAAATGTTGGTCCCTGTTTTGTCGGGGGCTTTGTCCCAGACCATATTGCCGGTGTAGCCCAGATCGTACAACTTAAAATTGACGGGAATGGGTGTCCAGCTATAATATTCATTCTGAGACATGTTGTTCCGGATAAAATTGATTCCCCAGGTCGATATATCCTTTTTAAACCTCAGGGTTTTGAAAGGAATGGCGAGTTCCACAATGTACCTATCGGGAAGCCTGGATACCGCGGAAAACCATCGATTGTCCCAACTAAAGGTCAACTCTCTCGGCGCATTGGGACCAAGTAAATCCTCAGACTGGGCATTAAAGGGACTGATCCCAAAAAACAGGCCATTGGTTTGGCTATTCACCGGGTCGATGATTACTCCAAAACCATCCCCTTCAAAAAAGCTTTTGTCTCGTTCCAAGGTTTGTACGACATAATCCTGTACGTCATAGCAAATGGCAGAAATGTAGACATTATCCGAATCATAGGTCACCCTCACCTCCGTACGGGGATCGGCTTTTTTACCATCCAGCGGCTGTTGCATCCAGAATTCATCCGCCACATCGGCCTCCAACCAGGCCTGCTCATCCAATACCCCGTCAAGGGCTATCGGTGTAGTTGCTCTTTGGATCTGTAATTGGTAATTGGACAAGGCTTCAGTATCCGATTGGCCGAATAGAAAAGTAGCTTGCATCAGGAGTACAAAAAAGAAAAGAATGGGAATCTTCATTCGTTTATGGGTGCTTGATATGGTCAGCGGGATCAATTAAATGAAAGTGGTTAAGGTGGGGAATAGTTGAGAACGAAATCAATAAACACCCATCTGTGGTCAAAATTAATTTTTTCTCCCTTTAAAAAGAAGTTGCGGTTAAAAATTCAGCGGTATTTTATATAACCGGCATTTATTCATTTATTGGTACGCAAAAAACAAACAATAATAAGCATCAATGACAAAAAATTCACAAAAATTGAGCAGGATGGCAGCTTCATTTCGCTAATTTACCCTCCCAGGGTTCGAGGCGTTCGTCCCAAAACCCGTCAAGCAATTCATGGTTTGTCCGGGAAAGTAGCCTACCCAAAAATACACGAGCTCCTCGAACCGACCGGATAAAAAAAGCCGGTTTCCCTTATAGAAACCGGCTTTTTCATTAGATCCGCTACTTTCCGGATCATGGTAATACGAAAAATCAGTTCATTGCCATGGTTTCGTCTTCCTGGTAAAATACCCGCCATATTTTTCCGCTTACCGAGTCGGAAATCAATACGGTTCCATCCGGAGCCTGTGCCAGACCCGTGGGCCGGTGTTGGGCATCGCTGGGGGCCTCTATGGTTTCTACTCCGGCAAACCCTTCTGCAAAAGTCTCGTGGGTTCCAGTGGGAGACCCGTTTTCAAACGGAACTGAGGCTACAAAATACCCCTTCTGCTCCAGAGGTGCCCGGTTCCAGGACCCGTGGAAGGCTACCAAAGCAGTGCCTTTGTACGTTTCCGGCAACTGATCACCAGTATAAAACAGCAGGTCATTAGGTGCCCAGTGGGCAGGGAAGGTCATTACAGGCCCTTCGGTACCTTCGCAGCGCTCGGCTTGCTCCCGGTCGCCCCCGTATTCCGGAGCGGTTACCCGCTTGTCCTGAGATGGATCATAATAGCAATACGGCCAGCCAAAATTGGCACCATCACTTAAGCGGAACATTTCTTCCGCTGGCTGTTCGGCACTTTCCTCCTCGGTATACATATCGGGGAAGAGGCCGTGTAACATGTCGCGCCCATGTTGAACCACATATACGTGGCCATCCGCGGCATTATAATCCAATGCCACGGCATTTCGAATGCCCGTAGAAAACCGGTAACCGTGTTCCAGCTGCGTTTGTCCCGTTTCTTCGGCATCAAAGCGCCAAATGCCGCCGTGCCGCTCTAATAGCGGGCAAGGATCCATTGCAGGGGAGCCTTGGGTACGGTCTTGCTCCTGGCAGGCATTAGACGGTGCGCCGACATTCACGTACATGTGACCCTGCTCGTCAAAGGTAAAGGGCTTCACCGCATGGGAAGTTTGCACGGGCAGACCGGAAACAATCGTGTCGGGTGCAGTGGCGTTATCCGGAATCAGGCTGTCACCTGAAAAGGTAAAACGAAACACCGTGCTGTCGTTTGAGGCGTACAGGTGCCCCTTGTAAAAGGCCATGCCGGTACCGCCAAAATCACCAAAGTATTGGATGTCGTCTGCCCGGCCATCACCGTCTGTATCCCGCAGGGCAACAATTCCACCTTCTTCGGTGGCCTCGCGCAGGTTCATGTAAATGTCGCCGTTTTCATTGACGGCCAGGTGACGGCCCCTTCCCAGGTCCTCCGCTACTACGTAGGCCTGCAGTCCTGCACCTAAATTCAATCCACCCTGGTCTTCATCGGCTGTAAAGTAAGGGGATGGGGTTTCCGATTGTTCGGTTGGACTGCCGCAGGCAGCCATTACCAGCACCGCCATCAAGCAAGTGTACAAGCTTTGGGTATAATTCATGGTTTTTATTGGTTTTCGGTTTGGAATGAATTTAAATATACAGCTATTACCCCTTAACCACAAATATTATTCCTTTTCCTGGTCTATTTCAGGGCTGACCGGACCATACCAATAGCTTAGCTGACAATAAAGGAAATTAGCATACCGGACCTAAATCAGGGGAGTATTATATTGTGACTGCTGCATTGGCTCATTTCTCTTCCAGTTTTGGTTTCATAAAAATTGATACAATCAATCCGATTCCGACAATCACGTCAATAATATTCCAAAGCTCTCTACCCAATGAAATCTTGAGTAATGGTTGAAAGAGAATTGCAAGACAAAGGTAAACAATTGTCATGGTGTTTTCTTGTCTCTCATAGCTTTTGTATGCCAATAGTGCAAAGCCTATCAAAGCCAAAAATCGAACGAATTGGTAGTAGCCATAGGGCATGTCCAATAAACAGAGGAAAAACAAAATGGCTAAAACCACTTTAATAATGTTTTCCGGATTATTCATTACTATCTAATTCGATCGGTGCAAACTCAGGTATATCGCATGGTCGCGGATATTGCCTTCTTTGCCGGGATTTTCTCTCCGACATTCAGCGGCCGTTTGGCCGAAAAGTGCCATGTTGTCCTAAATTATTGAGAATATTAATAAGCTTTTCATTCTACAATATGTCTATATTTGACTTTTATTTTTTGGTTTTTAGTGCTTCCATCCTCTGTTTATAATAATTATCGCCACTCATTTCAAAAGCTTTAGTCACAAATTTTAGAGCATTGCCATTATCACCATTTCTTTCATAATAATCAGCCATAGAATCAAAGGCATTTGCACTTTCAGGATAATACGCCATAGCAAGTTCAAAGTACATTTTTGCTTTTTCAAGCTGTCCCATATCCATATTCATATAACCAGACATATTTAAAAGTTCTTCCGGATAAGGAGGTTCAGCATACCCAAAATGGTCTTTGAGCTTCTGTTCTCTGTACTTTATTATGCTCAAAAGATCTTGTTTTGGTGTGTCAAATGAATTTATTTTATCAGTGTTTTCCATTTGAAACCATTCAAAAAGCGAAATTAAACCGTCCACGATAGATGGAAAAGGAATGGTGCCGTGTAACTCTCTGGGGTAAAATTTCCATTCAAACGTCAATCCGTTTTTAGCGTTTTGCTCTACCAGGTTTGCAAAGGCAATATTCGAACGGGAGAACAAAGTGAAGTCTGTTGTGTCTTGCATCACATTATGGATTGTTACCTTTGAGTCCTGCATATTCAACTGCCCGCTTAAAGACATAAACAAAGCCTTGTTTTCATATTCCTGAGTGGCAAGTACTTCTTCTGCTTTTTTCAATGATTTTTGATTGTCCCAATCCAGACTTGGGTCGATGGCTAGGTAGTTGGCAAATAAACTGGGTTGATTAATTAGCAGGGAAAGAGTAAACAAGCCTCCATAAGAGTGACCGATTAATGTTCTATAATTAGTAACAGGATATTTGTTTTCTATAAAAGGAATAAGTTCTGTTGCGATGAATTTTCTGAAATTATCAGCTTCCCCATTTTTTTCATTAAAAGGCATCCCATATTGGCTATTTATGATTGATGTGGTTAGATCCCTTAATCTGTTTTTTTCGTTAGAGATGCCGACCAGTACCATTTCGGGCATAAATCCGCCACTATAATAATGATGCACATCGCTTAGTGTTGGTAGAAATATTTCTCCATCTAAAATAAAAGACACCGGATATTTCTGATTTTTATCAGCGTTATAGCTGTCGGGTAGTTGAATGTAGATTTTTCTTGACTCGTTTAGCACCTCAGAATAGACACTATCCAAAACACCTACTTCTTTCAAAAACTGTTGGTTTTGATTTGTCTGAGTATTTCCAACCTGTTGAATGAGAATGGTGAGTCCAATAGTCAATAATAATCTCAATCTATTTTGCATCTTATTATTAGTTATGAGCTTTTTTCCATCTCAGTATTTTAACAATACGGCTGTATGTAATTTCCGCTAAATTCCAATTATACCCATCAAAATTCGTAGTATTATTGAATTGGATGACAACCATGTCCATGTCTTTGTGGTATTCTGCAATACTTTGATAGCCAACAAGTAAGCCTGTATGTTTGTACACGTAAATAGATGAATAGATTTCCTGTTCCCCTTCCTTAAACACCGAGCCATCGTTTAATGCTCGCAGGAATATACCCAAGTCCTCTGCAGTAGCCAGCATTAAGCCTGTGTCTTCATACTTAAAATCTTCATCAACGTCAACATAATAGCCACTCATCACATCGTCTATATCCACTTCACTAAGCGAACCAAAAGTGTTTTTCAGCCCAAGCGGCATCAAAATTTCCTCCTTGATATATTGCTGGTGGGGATAGCCCAATGTTTTATCAATGAGTTCCTCAATCAACATATAATTGGTGTTTGAATAACCATAATCTTCACCCGGCTCAAAGTCGGCAGGCAAATCCAGTCCGTAATCAAGTGTTTCCTGTCGGCTTTTTGGAGGTTTTTTCCAATAATCAGGATGGTCTACGAAATTGGGAATGCCACTGCGATGCTGCAGCATCATTCTCACGGTGATTTTGTCTGAATTTTCAATTCTACCGGCTAGTTCAGGAAAGTATTCGGCGAGTATTTCATCCAAAGACAAGCGTCCCGCTTTGACTAATTTTGCGGTAGCAACAGCGATATATAGCTTGGTAATACTGGCAATTTTGAATAAAGCTTGCGGGTAGGCGGGTATTTTATTTTTTCGGTCGTGCCAGCCTGCGGCATAAAACTCCGGTGGGTTCCCAGCTTGATCCACGTAAACAACCATACCATCAAATCCATATTCAATTGCTTCATCCAATTGTTCCTGAACCGTATCTGGAAGTGGTAAAATCCAAGCTGTTACCAACATCCAGGGAACGAAGTACAAGGAGCCAATGCTTGCAAGAATAAATGCAATTCCGAGTATTCGCTTTCTTTGGTTCTTTTTCACATTGTCATATTTTTTTTAGAACGGCTTACGCTAGCTGCTAGCTGTCAAATATAATAATAATTGCGGGTTTGTGTGCGAGGATTTTCCGAAGAAAAATCAGATGTAGTAAACACCCAACTACCTTAGTTTAGGACAACGCCGTAATTATTTTTTTACGATGTTGTGCCTAATCTTTTATTTAATTTGTTTGAAATATTTTAAAAATCCAATTAGAAATTTCTTTCAAAACAATTGTCGGCATTGTTAGTTCTTTCTCTTTATATTCATTAATGGTACCCGTTTTACATTCATGAAATAAATGATTCAGGTTTTCTAATTCCATCACCTTATATTTTTTGTTCCCACCTTTAATTAAAGAGTTACTTTGCCCTCAGGAGTTTTTGCATTTCCGTGCCAAACCCCTGGAAGGTTTTGAGAAAAACCATTTGCAGTATAAAATTTGATTAAAATAATAGTTGCCATTAGTGTTTTTATATTTATACGTTTTTTAAATAATAAGTATCAATGTCGAATTTCTATTTGGCAATGTTACTTTAGAAAAATAGAGATATTAATTTGGAAATGAAGGCTTCCGAAAGAATATCCAAAACCTATTACAAGACTGGCGTAATACCCTTTAGGCTCTAATACAGTATTAGTTTCTTAATTCTTCCATATCTACAATAATTTCATCCAGTTTCCTTAGTACACCTCCATAAACAACCTTCAAATCCCAATTATATATCCTTCCTCCAAGATAGGAGAGTAAAACCATCATTAGAATCACACCTAGAATAATAAATAGCGGTACACCAAAAATAAGGTGAATGCCGGGATAGTATAAAATCAACTTATTTGTAATAACCTCACCTAATTGCTTTCCATTAAAATGGTAATGCCAAAAACCAAGTACAAAAGAAAGAAAGAACAAAGGATAATAGAATCTGGCCATAATTCTATTTACACTGACTTGTTGCTTCATCCAATTGTCAAATGCTTTAATATAATGATAACTACTTTCGCTCTTTTCAATTTCATTTAAACCCCTGGTAAGTCTTCTGTTAACTATAGCGATTATACTTAGCGTCAAAAAAAAGCCTATTCCCATATAAGGAATCCCAATCAAAAAAGAAATTCCTAAAAACAGTAATGAGCCTGCAACGATTGCATTCAGGTTAATCTTGAACATTCTTTTAAACTTATAGATTAAATGTATCGATTTTTGATTGTACAAGTTGTTCAACTTTGGAGCAACCAATGCATCACTTTTTAAAAAACCTTGTTTCCATATTGATTCAATTGACTTTTCCATCTAGTAATTTTTTTAATCGTTCTTTAATTCTTTTGATGCGTACCCCAATGTTGTTTGGGTTTGTACCTGTAATTTCAGCTATTTCTTTGTAAGGTTTTTCTTCCAGGTAAAGTAATATTAACCCTCTGTCTACTTCTGAAAGACGCTTAATGGCATCGTATAATTGATTGAGGGCTTCATCTGGAAATACCTCACTATTTTCAACCACTTCGTTTGGCAAGAATTCAGAAGCAAAATACCGCTGGTTATTTTTCATTTTTTTCAGCATGGTCAAACTCACATTCAATGCCAGCCTATACACCCAGGTAGACCATTCAGATTGCCCCCGGAAGTTGTTTCTGGTTCTCCAGATTTGTAAGCAAACCTCCTGATAGTAATCTTCGAAATCTTCCTGGGAGTTCGTATAGGCCCTACATATCTTTATTATGATTGCAGAATAAGGCTTTATCGATATGGCATAGAAGTCGTTACTCAAGATTTCATGTTTACGTTTTTTTAAATCAACTTTCCAGAAGCTTTAGCCTGAGATTCCAAATTACTTGATATAATAATCCCAATTAAGGTACCTACTGAAATGCCTAGTGAAATTCCTAAAGAACGCTCTAAACTTGATAGAAATAAAATTCCAAAAAGCAAACCTATTGAGGCTCCGAGGGTTATGCCCAATTTAGTGAAGTACCCTGTGGTAATCAAAGAAAAAGTATCCTTCAAATATTTCTTAAACTCTTGAAGCGATTTTTTCAAATGCTTTATCTTGTTTGTTTTGGTGCTATTTAAAGCTAAAGCATCAAGTTCCGTCTCTATAGAATGAATTCAGACTTCGTAAAGCTTCTATTTTCTAGATGAGTAAGAATCTTTATAAAGTCCCTGTAAACTTTGACTTCGGACTTTTTAGTAGTTTCAGCTACTAAACGGTTGAAAAGGTTTTTTGCATTTTTAAGTGTCATAATTTTAATCTATACTGGTTTAGTGGCCCAAGTCCCAGAAATATTACACCCCCACAAAATATTTTTTCGTAAAATAGTTTTGACTGGTGAATATAGCTTTTTCCCATCCTTTCCTTTGGTGCCCAGTTCAAGGAACCAATACTTAATACGCATAAAGCGCATTACAGCATTTTCCGGATGGTTATTTTGCTTTAAACCCTAAGTCCTCATAGAATTTAATCGCTTTCGGTCGTTTTTTGTCAGTCGTTAATTGTAGTAAATGAGCATTCCGTTCTTTTGCTCTATTTATAGCCCATTTAAGCATTGCT
>JAWLFL010000055.1:0-22030 GCA_041685605.1 Cyclobacterium sp.
GCATCCGTACCGGCCAGTTTATCAAAAAAATTATTGAAGAAAGCGGGCCCATTATCCGCTATACGATAGGCTTCCAGAAGGTACTTCAGGGTAAATTGATGGGTAAGAGGCTCCGAACGGAGATCCTTGCCGTAGCAAAGCTTGTCTTGCTGTGGGGGATTTTTTGACATGCCCTCTATGCTTACCGGCGTGAAGGTAAAGTCACCGAATTTCGGATCGGGATAACCATACACCTGAAATGGGAATAAGGTTCCCCTTCCCAAACTGATATTGGTGCCTTCAAAATAGCAAAGTGAGGGGTAAAGCCGGATGGAAAGGTCATTGGGAAGGTTCGGGGAGGGTTTTATGGGTAATGCATAAGCCTCCGAATGCTTCCATTGATCGATTTCAATGATGTCTATTTCTGCCTGGATCCCGTTTTTTAACCAACCTTCTCCGTTGATCATCCGGGCTAATTCTCCCACCGTGAGTCCGTGTACTACCGGAATGGGATGCATGCCGACAAAGCTTTCGAATCCCGGCTGTAATACGGGGCCGTCCACGTAGTCGCCATTAGGGTTCGGACGGTCCATGATCATCAATGGCTTTCCCTGCTCTGCGCAGGCTTCCATCAGGTAATGCAAGGTACTGATAAAAGTATAAAACCGCACGCCCACATCCTGAATATCAAATAGCACCACATCCACATCGGACAAGGCTTCGCGGGATGGTTTTTTAGAGTCTCCATATAAGGAGACTAAAGGTAAACCTGTTTGAGGGTCTACCTGATTTTCTACTTTTTCACCGGCATCGGCATCCCCCCGAAAGCCGTGCTCCGGTACAAAGACCTTCTGAATAGCCACTCCTTCCTCTAACAAGAAATCAACCAGATGCTGGTGCTGCTTTTGGGTTAGGACGCTGGTCTGGTTCACGGCAAGTGCTACCCGTTTGTCCTTTAATTTCGGCAAATAAACCTGGGGCCTGTCTGCACCAGGGGTAATGGGCTTGGCCGTATCCAGGGAATCCACCTTTTGCTCGTCTTCCTTTGAATCGGACTGGCTGGTACAAAAAGTCAGATTCCCGAACAAAAATGTCAATAGAAGTATTAATTTTATATTCTTCATGTTAATTTGCATTTTATCTAACAAAATAAACGACTTCATTGAACCTTTCCTACTTCATTGCAAAAAGAATCAGTTTTAAAAAGACGGGAGGTTTCACCGGCACCATTCATCGGATTGCTGTAGCCAGTATTGCGTTAGGGCTTTCGATCATGATTATTTCGTTTCTAATTCTGGAAGGATTTCAAACGGTTATTTCCGATAAGGTTTTTTCTTTTACGGGCCATTACCAGGTCAACAGGTTTGTCATGAGCCAGCCCCTGGATGAGTCTCCAACCAGTACTGAGAGTAACTTTTATTCGAATTACGAACAGCTAGATTATATACGGCATGTGCAGGGTTATGCGAATAAACCTGCCTTGATCAAGGGGGAAGAGGAGGTAGAAGGGGTGATGATGAAAGGGGTGGGACCTGATTTTGATAGTGTTTCTTTCAAGAATTCCCTGGTTGAAGGACGTTTTATCCAATTTTCCGAAGGGCGTTCTGCCTCCAATGAAATCATTCTCAGTTCAAAGATCGCCCGGAAAATGCTCCTGGAACTAGGAGACCAGGTAACGATGTACTTTGTACAGGATCCGCCCCGGTTCCGTAGACTTACAGTAGTGGGTATTTACGAAACGTTTCTGGAGGATTTTGACGATAAAATTGTCCTCGGCGACATCCAACTCATTCGGATACTCAATGATTGGGACATGGATCAGGTAGGTGGTTTTGAGGTCTTTTTGAACGATCCGGCACAAATTGATCGTTTCGAAGCGGATTTGTACGATTATATTGACTACGAACTGCGACTGGTAAAGGTGACGGATAAATTCATTCAAATATTTGACTGGCTGGAGCTGTTGAATAACAATGTGTATGTGTTTTTGGCATTGATTCTCTTTGTGGCTGCCTTTAATATGGTATCGATTTTATTTATCCTGATCATGGAAAGAACGTCGATGATTGGACTGTTAAAAGCACTGGGAGCTAAGAACAAACAAATCCGAAATATCTTTATTTGGAACGGCATCCGCATCATTGGGAGGGGCTTGTTTTTAGGGAATTTAATAGGGCTTGGATTTGGGTTTATTCAGGAACAAACCCGTTGGGTAAGCCTCAATGCAGAAAATTACTACATGAGCTATGTTCCGGTATTCTGGGATTGGCCCACTATAATTGGCCTTAATGTGTTGGTATTAGGCGTGACAACCATTGTGTTGTTCTTACCTGCGATGATCATCAGTAATATAAACCCGATCAAATCCATCAAGTTTGATTGACCGGCCGGTATTTTTTAAACATGCTCTTCAGCTTCATGTAGATCACGCCAAAAACAGCCTCTCTGAAAATATGTTTGGACATTTTCGAGGTACCTCTGGTTCGGTCCGTAAAAATAATGGGCACCTCAAAAATATCGAACCCGAGTTTCCAGGCAGTGAATTTCATTTCTATTTGGAAAGCATAACCGATAAACCGGATTTTATCCAGATTGATGGCTTCTAATACCCGGCTTCGGTAACAAACGAAGCCAGCGGTAGTGTCCCTGATGGGAATACCGGTAATAAATTGCACGTATTTACTTGCGAAAAAGGACATCAAAACCCTTCCCATGGGCCAGTTAACTACATTCACCCCTGATACGTACCGTGAACCAATTACCATATCGTGCCCATCCCGAAAAGCCGCCTCGTATAATTTACTCAGGTCCCTGGGATTGTGGGAAAAATCGGCATCCATTTCAAAGATGTATTCGTACCCATTTTGCAAGGCATAGGTGAAGCCCTCCAGGTAGGCTGTTCCCAAACCTAATTTCCCTTGTCGTTCTTTTAAGAATAAGTTGGAGGTAAAAATGGTTTTCATTTCCCTTACCAAAGCTGCCGTGCCATCCGGAGAGCCATCATCAATGACCAACACGTCAAAATGCTCCGGGAGTGCCAAAACTTCACGAATGATGTCCTGGATATTCTCCTTTTCATTGTAGGTAGGGATAATGACTAATTTATTGCTTTTCATATACTGGAAAACAAAAGTAAAATTAATAACCGTATTTTCTTTGGGATACGGAAATTATTAGCCTTTCAAAGAAGTTAAAAGTTGTAAAAAAGATGGTTTTACCTCATTTGCTGAGGGTTAGCGGCTTTCTGCGCATCGTGGAAGGTTTGATTTGGCCAGTAGATTGCCATTCCGAGCAGCGGTTTCCAGATCAAAACAGGCCTGGCGTGGATTTTCTTCTATTAAGCATAGTGCCCTCCTGGCCAAGGCATCATAGTGTTTCGGTTCTTCCTCTAAGACCCAGTCAAAATCTTCCACGGCCCATTCTTTGTAGCCTAGT
The DNA here is from genome assembly GCA_041685605.1 of Cyclobacterium sp. GTDB lineage: Bacteria > Bacteroidota > Bacteroidia > Cytophagales > Cyclobacteriaceae > Cyclobacterium. The sequence goes on from JAWLFL010000055.1 coordinate 3,415, forward strand.
TTCATCAGGGCAAACCCTCTGTTGTAGTGAGCAGTGAGGTTATCCGGCTCGATTTCCAGGTATTTGTTAAAGGAAACAATTGTTCCCAGACCATCCCCTGAGTAGGCCATGGCAATGCCCTTATAGAAATAAGGCTCGGGCTCATTAGGTTGGAGCTGGCTGGCCTCTTCCAAAAACTCAACCGCACTTTTGTACCTGCCGTTTTTGATCAGGGAGCGTGCCAATAACAACAGGATGTCATAGTCTTTGGGATCGTGCATGGCGGCCAGTAGAAGGTTTTTTTCTGCTGTTTTCAGGTCCTCCTGCTCCCAGGCGATCTTTCCAATGCCGGCATAAGCTTGTGCATAGGTAGGTTCCAAGGCTAAAATTTTACGATAGTCGGCCAATGCTTCCCGATGTAGGCCTAGTTCTTCATAAGACCGGGCACGCAGATGAAGGGCTTTAATATCCGTTCCGCTTATAAATAGGACCTTGTCAAATTCCTTTATGGCCCTTTCATAGTTGCCATTTAAATACAGGGATTCTGCATCTCTGTAGCTACCGATACAACTTATATTGAAAAACAACAGACACCAGCAGGTACCATAAAGAAAGGTTAGGGGTAGTTTGGTTATTAACATGTTAGTTTAAATATAGTAAAAATAATTTTTGCAACAAAAAATACCAGGCATTCGATCCAATAATGAAGGGACTTCGTACATACTGGAAAATAAACGCTTGAGGTTTTAACCCCCGAAAAATGCTTGGTAAACCCATTTCAGGTCCAGGTAAGTAGAAACCGAAAGCGTGCAGCAATAAGAAAAAAAGTGGTTATTTTTTAAAAGGGCTATCCAAACGACAGGATAGCCCTTTATGTTTTATAAGGTGCCCTTGGTGCTTGGAAGCTGATCCAGGGCTTGAAGGTCTTTTCGTACTGCCATTTTGATGGCCCTGGCCAGTCCTTTGAAAATAGCTTCGATTTTATGGTGTTCGTTATCACCTTGAGCTTTGATATTCAAATTACACTTTGCCGTATCGCTGAAGGACTTAAAAAAGTGAAAAAACATTTCTGTCGGCATGTCTCCGATTTTTTCACGCTTGAAATCGGCTTCCCATACCAACCAGGGCCGCCCTCCAAAATCCACTGCTACCCGCGCCAGACAGTCGTCCATGGGTAATAAAAATCCATAACGATAGATTCCCTTTTTGTCTCCCATCGCCTGAAGGTAGGCCTCTCCCAGGGCCAGCGCCGTATCTTCTATGGTATGGTGCTCGTCTATATGCAAATCTCCATCTACCTTAATGCTTAGATCTGTGCCGCCATGTTTGGCCAATTGGTCCAACATGTGATCAAAAAAGGGTAAACCGGTATGCACCTGGCTTTTTCCCGAACCATCCAGATTTAGATCAATTGCAATTTTAGTCTCTGATGTATTTCGGGTAATGTGGGCTTTTCTTGGCGGCAATTTTAAAAAAGCATACACTTCATCCCAGGAGTCAAAACACCGGTCCGCATCGGGTTCCTGCTCTTTACCGAAAAAGATAGATTGGCATCCCAGATTTTTTGCCAACTGAACGTCCGTTTTTCTATCGCCAATCACATAGGAATTTTCCAGATCGTAATCTCCATTGAGGTAGGAGAGGAGCATACCGGTGCCGGGTTTCCGGGTAGCCGCCTTTTCATGCTCAAACGTTTTATCAATATGTATGGCGGCAAATACCACCCCTTCCTGCTCCAATGTTTTTAACATCTTGTACTGGGCGGGCCAGAAATCCTCGTTGGGAAAAGAAGGGGTACCCAAGCCGTCCTGGTTGGTCACGAGTACCAGCTCAAAATCTCCATCCGCGGCCAACTTACTCAAATTGGTAATGGATCGGGGGATAAACTCTAGTTTTTCGAGGCTGTCCACCTGAAAATCCGTAGGAGGTTCTTTAATAATGGTGCCATCCCGATCGATAAATAATACCTTCTTCTTCATGATTTTACGAATTTACAACCTCGGAAATGAACGGCTCAGATAGGACAGTTTGCAACGCCTGAACAAATTGGTCGTTTTCCAATTGATTTCCTACCGTAATCCGCAGGCAATCTCCACAATGCTGTACGGCCGATCGGTCCCGCACGATTATCTTTTTTTCTACCAGGCGTTGGTACACTTTTTTCGCCTGGGGTACTTTGACGAGAAAAAAGTTCGCCTGAGAGGGATAGACCTTCTCTACTTGCGGTATTTTTTCCAGTTGCTTCCGAAGCGACTCTTTTTGGACGAGGATTTCCCGGATCATTTGCTCCAGTTTTTCAGCGTTTTCGAGCGCCGCCACCACCGTTTCCTGGGTTAGACCGCTGATGTTATAGGGAGGTTTGATTTTATTGAGAATGGAAATGATATCCGGAGATGCAAAGGCCATCCCAAGTCGCAGCGCCGCCAAGCCCCAGGCTTTGGATAGGGTTTGCATGACCAGCAGGTTTGGGAATTGCTCCAGCATGTTTGAAAATCCCGGTTCCGGGCTAAAGTCTATGTAGGCTTCATCGATGACCACCAGGCCCTGAAAACGCTCCACTACCTGAAGAATGGATTCCCGTTTCAGCGTATTGCCGCTGGGATTATTAGGAGAACAAATAAAGATTATCTTCGTGTGCGCATCAACCGCCTCTAGTACCTTATCGGGTAATAGTTGGAAATCAGGAGTTAAGGGTGCTTTTTTTACGGCAACGTCATTGATTCCGGCACTGACTTCATACATGCCATAGGTGGGGGGCAGGATGATGACATTGTCCAGCCCGGGCCGGCAAAAAGCTCTGAAAAGTAAATCAATGGCCTCATCGCTTCCATTGCCCAGAAAAATCTGCTCTTTGGCCACCTGTTTTATATTAGAGAGCTTCTCTTTCAAAACATTCTGATAAGGATCCGGGTACCGGTTGAAGTGCTGTTCGGTAATAGAGCCCAGGGGATTTTCATTGGCATCCAGAAAAACCCCTTCTTTACCGCTGTACTCATCTCTGGCGGATGAGTATGGTTTTAAGGCGGCTATATGTGGACGCAAAAGCGATTGGAGATCGAATTCCATCTTACTTACTTTTTGAAAGGTGGTTTAAGCGAACGGTTACAGCATTTTTATGGGCCTCCAGGTTTTCATGCTGTGCCATGATTTCGATGGCAGGCCCCAGTAATTGAATCCCTGTGGGGGTGATTTTCTGATAGGTTATCTTTTTTACAAAACTGTCTAGCGATACTCCGGAGTAACTTCTGGCATAACCGTTGGTAGGAAGCGTATGGTTGGTGCCGGAGGCATAATCCCCTGCCGACTCCGGGGTAAAATTCCCGATAAATACCGAACCGGCATTTACAATGCCCTGAAGGGCCGTTTCTTCATCATTGACAGCCAGGATCAGGTGTTCAGGTGCGTAAGCGTTGATCAGGTCAAGGGCCTGATCCATTTTCTCCATAACAATGGCGACACTATTTTCCAGGGCTTTTTTGGCTATTTTTTGCCTGGGAAGTTCTTCTAGCTGCAGTTCTACAAACTTCAGGACCTTAGTCACGAACTTTTCAGAAGGACCGATTAATACCACCTGACTGTCTACTCCGTGTTCAGCCTGGGACAAAAGATCCGCAGCGACAAACTCGGGTACGGCACTTTCATCGGCATAAACCAAAACCTCCGAGGGGCCTGCGGGCATGTCGATGGCGACTCCCTGCCGGGTGGCAAGTTGCTTGGCTGCGGTGACGTATTGATTGCCGGGGCCAAAAATTTTGTCTACCTGGGGAACGGAGTCCGTTCCATAGCACATGGCTGCAATGGCCTGTGCGCCCCCAGCCTTTACAATTTTTGTAATGCCTATTAAGGAAGCGGTATATAAGATGGCCGGGTGTATTTCACCCTTTGGGTCCGGGGGAGTACACAACACAATTTCCCTACATCCGGCCAATTTTGCCGGAACTCCCAACATAAGTACCGTGGAGAACAGGGGGGCGGTACCTCCCGGTATGTACAACCCTACTTTCTGTATGGCCACACTTCGACGCATGCAAGTGACCCCTTCCGAAATTTCGGAACTGATGGAAGGCATTTCCTGGAGCTTATGAAATTTCTCAATGTTTCGTTTGGCTGTTTGGATCGCCTCCCGTAAATCAGGACTCAGTCGTTCGCCGGCAGCGTCCATGGTGACCTGGTCTACCAGTAAGGAATCGATTTCTGCATGGTCATATTCCAGAGCGAACTTTTTCAAGGCTTTATCTCCCTGGCGTTTAACCTTTTTCATGATCGGCTTGACGATCTTTTCGATTGCCTTCATTTTTTGAACGGGTCGGGCCAGTTCTTTATTCCATGTCTTGCTATCAGGGTTCACCAGGATTCTCATATTATGTCGATTATTAGTCCCTCAAATTAACGAAAAGCAATTTAAAATTTCTCAGCCCGCATAAGAAAACAAGCTTCGGTTACGCTGGATTTAAAGGACCATTTTTTCAATGGGTATGACTAAAATTCCCTGGGCCCCTGCCGTTCTCAGTTCTTCAATGTTTTCCCAAAACTGGCCCTCACTAATCACTGAGTGCACGGATGACCATCCTTCCTCTGCCAGGGGTAGAATGGTCGGACTTCTCATGCCTGGAATCAGCGAAATGATTTTATCAATGGATGCATTGGGTGCATTTAACAGCACGTATTTGTTTTTCTTGCCCTTTTGCACGGCATCCATTCGAAACAGCAGTTTTTCTACGCTTTGCTGCTTTTCAACAGGAAGCGCATTATTGCGAATCAAAACGGCTTCAGATTGGAAGATTTCTTCCACTTCTTTTAGGCCGTTCATCATAAGGGTGGAGCCGGAGCTTACAATGTCGCAAATACCTTCAGCCAGGCCGATGCTGGGAGCAATTTCCACTGACCCACTGATCTCATGTATGTCCGCCTGCACCTGCTTCAATTTCAGGTAGTCACCCAGAATTTTCGGATAGGAGGTGGCGATATTTTTACCTTCAAAATAACCGACTCCGGAGTACTCTTCTCCCTTGGGAATGGCCAGGGAGAGCCTGCATTTGGAAAACCCAAGCTTTTTAAGAACCGTTACTTCCTTATTTTTTTCGACCAACTCATTTTCTCCAACGATACCCAAATCGGCCACCCCGTCCGCCACGTATCCCGGAATGTCATCGTCCCTCAAAAATAAAAATTCCACAGGAAAGTTAGTAGCCGTGGACTTTAGTTTTCCGGTACCATTGTGAAATTTGATACCACATTCTTTGATAAGCTTTAGTGATTCCTCACTTAGCCGCCCACTTTTTTGAACGGCTATTCTGATATTGTTTTCCATGAATTATTAATACACTGGTGACGATAAATTTTTGATGAAAATAAATGTTCCCTGCAAAGGGAAGGTCGGACAAATCCCGGGATCAGGAGGAATAGTGACCCGCATGATGCCAGCTGGAATTTGCTAAATGGAAAAATGATATTGTATGGCAATCGCGCTCAAGGGTCTTCATAATGACACAAATTTAATGAGCTATTACCAACATACAAAATAATAGGTGGATTACTAGCCTAAAAAAAGAGGCCCCAATCGGAGCCTCTTCCACATTAAACCAACCAAACCAAAAAATAATTATACCTGTTATGCCATTCTGAAAAATCAATTGCGCATAAAAAATTCATTCACCAAGCGATCGTAATTCACCAAATCCTTGTACGGTGTGTTCATTTGTATTTTTTTAAGTGACTTCGCCAGAATACCTGCGAAAGACCTGGGAGATAAGGTTTCTTTTTTAACCGAAGGCTTTGCGATGGTTATTACCCTTGGAAATCCGGTGTCTGCGTCTCCGATTTCGACCAGTAATTGTTTAGCCGTCTCCAACAAGTCCTCGCCCTTTTTTTTATCGATTAACTGAAAAAAGTGTTTATTTCGCTGAGCTAGTAGGGGCTTTACCTTTTTTAGCCAGCGTTTATTTATTTCCATCTTTCCCTGAATCACCTGATATATGTCGGAAAGCTCGAAAAAGATAAGATGGGAATGGGTTTTTAGCAGATCGAATTTATTGCTTTTTACAGCCAGATCGATCAGTACTTTCATGGAAGAAAATTGGGTAGCTGAAAAATCCGGTATAGACACCTCTTCGGCATCCTCCAACGTAGAAATCAGGATATCATTTTCCTGAATCACATTCCCCAACTGCGCAATGGGCTCATAAATGAATTGATTTAATTCATTCGTATCCAATCCGGCAAATGACTGTATATTCTTTTCAACGATAACTATTTTTTCAAAACCTTTACTTTTCAGCTTTTGAAACACCTTTTTTCCCAAGGTATTGAAGCCAATGATCGCAATTTTGGGCTGCTTGATCTTTTTTACCAGTTCCGATACCATGTCCGATGCCGTAAATGAAATGGAAAAATTGGGTGCCTGGTAACTTACCTCCCCAATTAAAAACTGGTTGGTGTTTTCCAAAAAGTTTTTCCATTCGGCTAACAAGGGTCCTGACATGCCGACCTGTACCGAAAGCTCAAGCGCATCCATAAAGGAGGCATAGAGCGGAATACTTCCATAGGTGGTGGCCTGCACTCCGAAGCATAGCGCTGTCAGGTGCGAAAACGCACACTCTTCGTTACCATTCTGCTGAAAAAAATTTGATGCAGGCAACTGTTCACCCACTTTAATGCTCCGAATGGCCTGGAAAATTTCATCTTCCTGACTTTTAGAACTATAATAAAGAATTTCCGTTCGTTCCGCATTAGAAAGCACCATGGCCTCTTCTAATGCTGGCCATTCTTTCATTTGCTGCAATAAAACCTTGCTTTCTTCCGGAGTTAACTGAAACCTGCTGTCCTGCTGTTTTTGTAAACCAGTACTGAAACTTAAAAGTCTAAACTGTCCCATTGTATGCTGTTTTTTCTTTGCTGTTAATTTTGGAAGGAGTTACGAAGCTCCAACCATTGCCGGATTTACCGGCTTAAAAATTTATAGGTTAAAAGTAGCATTTGAATTTCTGTCAGCGGGATTTATTCGATGAACCGGACAGCGCGATCGGTAAATGAGGTAAAAATGGGGGTTAAAAAAGTGGCGAAGTATCTCCGGTAAATCCGGAACGGGAATCAAATTACGTTAAACCGATTTTTGAATAATCGGATTCGCAAGGCTGGAAAATAAAGGAATACCCTTCAATACTTCCACCGTTTGGCTAGTTGAACCAATGAAAGCATCACTGGTACCTCAATAAGGACCCCCACAACGGTCGCCAAGGCGGCACCGGAACTCAACCCAAATAAGGCAATGGCCACTGCCACTGCCAGTTCGAAGAAATTACTCGCACCGATCATGGCCGCCGGTGCACAAACCCTGTACTGTAATTTGAGGTATTTTCCCGCAAACCAGCTTACAAAAAAGATAAGATAGGTTTGAAGGGTTAATGGAATGGCTATCAGTAATATATGTTGCGGCTGCGCAATGATTTGTTCCCCCTGAAATGCGAAAAGCAGGACCAAAGTGGTCAACAAAGCAATCATCGAAAGGGGTTTTAACCTGGGAAGAAACCGTTCTCTCAACCATGCCTCTCCCTTCTGCCTGATAACGAAGCGATTGGTCAAATAACCTGCAATCAATGGAATCACCACAAAGACCAGTACCGAGGTGATGAGTACATCATAGGGTACCTGAAAATCAGTTATTCCCAACAAAAATTGAACAATGGGAACAAAGGCGACCAACAGGATAAGATCGTTGACTGAAACCTGAACCAGGGTGTAATTCGGGTCTCCATTGCTCAAATATGACCAGACAAAAACCATGGCCGTACAGGGGGCTGCTCCCAGTAAAATAGCTCCGGCAATGTACTCATCCGCCTGTTCGGGAGTTAGCCAGGCACTGTAAAGGTGATCGAAAAATATCCAGGCAAAAAAGGCCATGGTAAATGGCTTGATCAGCCAGTTAACCACTACTGTTAATCCCAGTCCTTTGGAATTACGGCCAACTTCCCTTAAAGACCTGAAATCCACCTGTACCATCATTGGATAAATCATCAACCAAATAAGGATGGCGACAGGGATATTCACATGGGCTATTTCCAGAGAGGAAAGATAACCCATTTTTTCACCAAAAAAAGAGCCGATTACGATGCCTGCAGCAATACAAAGCAACACCCATACCGTCAGGTATTTTTCAAAAAAACCTATTCCCTTCATATAATTTTAATTGTCTTATAATGGTCATTAAAGGAGTAAAACCAGGAAACGATGACCCCTTTCTACCCTATGACTCAGGATTTAACCTGAGACATCAGGTAAAACATTTCGGTAGCAATTTGGCGGGTGCGTTCATCGTAAACGGCCGCCTCTTCTGCCGTTCCATCTGCTTCTTTTGGATCCACATAGGGGATGGGTAAGCGGAGGGAAGCTCCGGGAATAAACGGACAGTTCTTATCAGCATCGGAACAGGTCATAATGGCCGCAAAGTTTTCGGAGGCATTGAAGGGATCGTCGTATTTTTTGGAAAAACACTCGATTACCTGTCCCTCATCGGCAAAACGCACCTCGTAGTGGGGGTTGTCTCCTTTGCTGTGATTTACCCGGAAACCGGCGCGCTCAATGGCCGCCACGGCTCTGGGGTTAAATGCGGTAGTCTCGGTACCTCCGGAATAGGTATGAATACCATCATTCAGCCCGTAATAGGCAGCCGCTGTAGCTGCCCAAATCTGGCTGAGGTGACTTCTTCGGCTATTGTGCGTGCATATAAAGGTGAGGTTTGCCGGTTCGTTGGATTGCTTTTTTTCCCGAACAAACAGGGCAACCTCTTGTAGCAGTTCTTTGCGGTTTTCGGGAATTTCCTCCATCGCGGGGACCAGGGATTGGATGTAATGTGCTAATTCGGGGTAAATGGCTTTTTTATCAGATTTGGTTTCGGTGGACATGGTAGCTTGGATTGGGGTGATTTCAGATACGTTCATGTTCCCGTTTTCCTTTGTATCCGGAGAACAGGAAAGGAAGCAGAGAATAAGAACGGAGGAAGGTAGGATAGATCGTCTCATGGATTTTTTTCTGGATAAAGGGTTAACAACAGCCGGATCCTTCCTGGCAGGAAGTAGCTTGTAATGCTGATGATTCTATTTTTGGCTTTTTCTCGCTATTTCCAGGCTTTTCCCCGTACACGGTAATGCTGTAGATGCCTGTCCCGCCCTGACTAAAGGCCGTTACTTCCTCGGGCAGGAGGTATTTCCCTAAAATATCTTCCGGAATGCTTATGGATTTCTCTTTTTGTAAGGTGATATTTTGAAAACCTGCCTTCTTAATGTGTTCCAAATAGGCATCTTTTTGAATGGCACCCGCTACGCAGCCGGCATACATTTCAGCATCTTCTTTCAGTGCTTGAGGAAGGTTTCCGACCAATACGATATCGGAAATGCTAAAATGGCCACCCGCTTTGAGCACACGGAAGATTTCTCCAATGACTTTTTCCTTGTCAGGAACCAGATTCAGCACACAATTGCTGACCACCACATCCGCCACTTCATCATTTACCGGCATGTCATCGATATCCCCTTCCCGAAACTCCACGTTATTGAAAGCCAGTTTTTCGGCATTAAGCCGGGCTTTTTGGATCATGGCAGGTGTGAAGTCGATACCGATTACTTTTCCTTCCGGACCTGTCTCGTGCCGGGCTACAAAACAGTCGTTTCCTGCGCCGGAGCCCAGATCTATGACGGTGTCGCCTTTTTTGATGTTGGCAAAATGGGTGGGCAATCCACATCCTAGCCCCAAATCCGCATCTTCCACGTATCCACTCGTTTCGGAGTAGTCATCCATCATGATGTTGTATACCTTGTTGGTTGGAGTAGTGGCTCCGCAACAGGATGCTGCGTTTTGGGCTTTTTCTTGATTGGCGATGCGTGCATAGCGCTCCTTCACCAGGTTTTTTAGATCCTTATCGTTTTTCATCGTATTTCCTATTTTGAAAGTGATCGTTTGTATTTCTGTTGCTTAACAGCATTCCCCTGGGATCGCAGTAGGGTATTGGTCAAACAACTCATTAAACTGATTTTTTATTTCAGTCCAGCGTACGGGGTTGATACAATAGCTGATACGGGAGCCATCTATGGTTCCCTGTATGATGCCCACTAATTTTAGTTCTCGCAAGTGCTGGCTGATGGTTGCTTGAGCCAGGCCCAGTTCCTGTACCAAATCTCCATTGATGCAGGCATTACTTTTTAGTAAATGCTGAATGATCGCCACCCGAGCGGGATGCGCCAAGACTTTGGCTACCGTTGCCAGTTCATTTTGCATTTCATTGAATAAATCGCTTTTAGTTACCCCCATCTCGACCACATTTAAGTTAATTGATAAGTATATTGCAATATTACGATAGATATTTCAAAAAGACAAGTTTTGAATTAGAAATATACTCTTTCCATAACCATTGAGGTCTTCGAGACCTCGATGGTTTTTTTCAGTACACGTTCCGCGAAAAGACCGGGTAGGGGAAACCCAAACGTCAACCTAATCTTTGAGGTCTTCGAGACCTCGAAGGTTTCACCCTAAGGTAAATTAATGTTGAAAATACAAATATTGTTCTCGTAAAAGACCGCCGGGGTTGGGGAAACCCCAACGGTCATAACCGTTGAGGTCTTCGAGACCTCGACGGTTTTTTCTGTGTACGTTCCGCGAAAAGACCGGGTAGGGGAAACCCAAACGTCAACCTAACCTTTGAGGTCTTTGAGACCTCGAAGGTTTCACCCTAGGGTAAATTGATGTTGAAAATACGAATTTTGATCTCGTAAAAGACCGTCGGGGTTGGGGAAACCCAAACGTCAACCTAATCTTTGAGGTCTTCGAGACCTCGGAGGTTTCACCCTAATGTTAATTGATGTTGAAAATACCAATTTTGTTCTCGTAAAAGACCGCCGGGGTTGGGGAAACCCAAACGTCAACCTAACCTTTGAGGTCTTCGAGACCTCGACGGTTTTTTTCGTTTACGATCCGCGAAAAGAACGGGGTTGGGGAAACCCCAGCGGTCGTAGCCATTGAAGTCTTCGAGCGGTAAGTACTGCAATTAAAGGATATAATTATCTTTTATTTGCAGCTTTATTTTTATACTTTAGCCTCTGAAAAAACGGATGGGATTCAGTTTTAATTGCTGACCTTACCCGCTGCTATTTTTAGTATTTTCAAATTTCATTCTGTATGACCAAGCCCTTAAAGCGACATTCCTCGTTAATTCCAATCTCCCGGGACCATCATTTTGGTTTACTATTGGTCTGGAAGATCCGCCAGGGAATAAAAAAACAAGTGGCAACCAAGCGGATGGTGGATTACGTGAATTATTTTGTACGGAATCACTTGGAGCCGCATTTCCAACTGGAAGAAGAGGTACTGTTTGGTTTTCTGGCCAAAAATGACCTGATGCGTAAAGAGGCGGAAGAACAGCACGCTTCCATTCGTTCCCATTATACCCAAATTTTTGAGGCCGGTGGAGATACGGAGCGGCTTTCCCAATTTGCAACGGAACTGAAGGCCCATATCCGGTTTGAAGAACGTAAACTCTTTCAATACATGCAGGTAGAGCTGCTGGAAGAGGACCTGGAGAAAATGGAAGCAGCCGTTAAGGAAATTCATCAGAAAGTCGAGGAAGACTGGGAAGACGCGTTTTGGGAAAGGAATTAAGAAACCGAATCCCTAGTCTGGGCATTCTACAACAAACCAACGCCCAACCCTTTTGGCTTAGGATGCCAGGCCAAAGGTGGGAGGTGATTAGCGGATATTCCTCCATCGCCGTTTCAGAAACCAATCCCTAATCTTCCGTTTTATCCAGAGGTTCGATAGTTTCATAAAAATTGTGGATTAGCAGAATCAACACACCGAAGGAAATTGCGGAGACGACTAGCACATTGTTTAATAAACCTTCCGTCCCAAAGGAAAGCTTGATCAGGATAGTCGAAATGACAAAACCTGAATTCCTGATAACAGACCGAAAGCTGGAGGTATGTGTATATGAAATCAAAAGCAACAAGACATCGCTTAATATCAGAATGGTGAAAAACTCGTCAAAGAAAATTTTATTGATATCCTTAATGGAGTCTACGTTATGGGAAACATCAAAAAACAATTGGTTAAAATAATTACCGAAACTGTACACCGCAAGAAAGAACAAAACCACAATCAAGACAATGGCAAGCTTCTTTTTCGTTTTTATAAACCGCTGGGTTTGCTCTTGCTGGGGTAATTTTTCCTGTTGCACCGCTGTCCGCTTGCTATTTAAATAGTAAAAAATAAATATCAGGGTAAAAATAATCAGGGTGGCCCCGATATCATAGGTGAATTGCAAATCGTCCTGGCTACTGAACCAACTCTTTTGCAAATCCAACTGCGCCAGATCCTTAAACAGCCTGCGTATCAGGATTAGCAAGATTATTTCGTACTGCTTTCCAATGTAAAAGGTGATGGATTTTGGTAGAAAGTAGACCAGCAAATACACCTCATAGACGAGTATAAAGGAAAACGGCGTATAAATGGAAGCGATTGGATTGTCCAATAAGCTAGGGGCGTAATCCGATTCAACTTTCCCAAGTATCGACAGGATAATGAGCGAAAGATGAATGATGAAACCTACCACCGCTATGGTGACGATGACTTTTTCACTTCTTTCTTTTGTTTTTTCCGACAACAAGGCCTTGTATGCGTTGCTCCAGAAAAGGGAAGTTTTGCCTGACATTTGTGTTATTTAAGGAATAAACTCCTTACAAGCCGGATCGTTTAAAAAAATACCATTGCTTGTATGTTAGTTTTGATCACCAAAAAATAGAAATCAGATTTACCCTTTAAAATGTCTAACAGGAGTCCGTTTTCCCTGCGGACTGTAGCCGATTTATCTTTGTTTCAAAAAATCCTGTAAGTCCTTATTGGCTCCATAAAGAACCAAAATATCGGCTTCTTCCAGGGTTTGATCGGGGGTAGCGATGCCTTGAATCTTAAATTCTGTTCGGCTTTTGCCCAGTACGCTTTTTACTTCTGTTTTTTTCATGATGGTGAGCACCAGCAAGTTGTACTTAAGTCTGAAGCCTACTTCCCGAATGGTATTGCCCACGCACTCTTTCGGTACGTTGGCTTCAATGATGCTGAAATCATCACTTAGTTCGAAGGAGTCAACCACATTGTTAAGGCAAAGCTTTTTGGCCCAGCGTTCGGCGGTTTCCTCTTCAGGGTGTACGATTTCATCCACACCCAACGCTATTAGAACTTTTTCGTGAAGCGGATTGATGGCCCGACTGATCAATCGCTTCACTTGCATGTTTTTAAACAGGGCGGTGGTCATGATATTCGAACCCTGGTCTTCTCCAATAGCCACGATGACCACATCCGTGTCGTCAAGAGGCAAGCCAGAAACGGTAACATCCTCTGTGGCATCCATGCAGATGGTGTGCGATATTTTTTCCTTATACAAATCGACTTTTTCCATTCTGTTGTCTATGCCGATCACCTCATTGCCTTGAAGGGTGAGTTTTTGGGATAGAGAAGCACCAAAATTGCCTAGTCCTACGATGATAAATTTCATATGTTTATTATTGTCTTTAAGCGGCCATATGCCCGCCCGGATGACGCCAGTCGGACGGGGAATCTCGCATGCTTTATAATCATCCCTCTGTGTGTCGCCTCCATCATGCTCGATTTCATGGATCAATCTTTTAGTTAATCGTTATTTCCTCAGTCGGATACCGGTAGTTTTTTCGTTTTACTTTCTTGAAAAGCGCGATAACAATGGTCAACATGCTTACCCTTCCCACAAACATGATGACAATAAATATTAACTTACTTTCAGTGGCCAGGTCTGCTGTAATGCCCCGGCTCAAGCCAACGGTGCTGTAGGCAGAAAAGCACTCAAAGCCAATGTCCATCAGGTTTTTATCACTTTCAAACATGGAAACCAGCATGATTCCCGAGCCGATTACAATAAGTGAAAGGGAAATTGTTGCAAATGACCGTTGAACTGAAATACGAGCAATTTCCCTTCCGAAAACCTCAATTCTTTCCTTTCCCTTTGCCAAACTGAGGATATTCAGTGTCGCAATGGCAAAGGTACTGGTTTTAATACCTCCGCCGGTAGAGGCCGGTGATGCCCCAATCCACATTAGTAAAAAAACCATCATGGTCGTCGGGAAAAGCATGGAGGCGGTATCAATTGAATTGAAACCGGCCGTACGGGGCGTGGTGGCTCCAAAAAGTGCTGTAACCACTTTTCCTATACCCTCATGCTCCGATAAGGTATTATTAAATTCCAACAGGTAAAACGCTACAAATGCAATGGCGCTGATGGAAAAGGTTGTAATTAAGGTAATCCGGCTATTTAAATTCAATACCCAGGGCCGATACCCTATTTTGTTTCTGCCACGTGAAAACAGTTTTCTTATCCGATATTTCAAATAATTAACACTATTGGCTACGATCGGAAAACCCAATCCCCCCATCACGAAGGTCAGGACGACGGTTAGCTGTAGAAAGTAGTTGAATTTAAAATCACTTTCATACAAACTGTTGGATAAAGTCGAGAAACCGGCATTGCAAAAGGCAGAAATCGCATGGAAAACAGCGAAAAAGACCCGGTCATATTGCGACGGATAGTGCACGGGTTCCAGACTGCTATAAATAAGCAGTCCCGAAACCAGTTCGATGCCAAAGGTGATCAGGATGATGTATTTGAGGGTGGAAAAGACATCACTGATCTTTTTGGAGCTCGTGATATCGGTCAGCGCGAGTTGGTTTTCATAGGTGGAACCGCCTTTGAAAAAGTAGCTAAAGTAACTGGCAAAGGTCAAAATGCCCAATCCGCCTATTTGGATGAGAAACATAATGATGATTTGACCAAACTCAGTGAAGTAGCTACCCGTATCGACCACAATAAGTCCTGTCACACAGACGGCACTGGTGGAAGTAAATAGGGCATCCACAAAGGTAATTCCCTCATAAGTTGCTTTGGGAAGCATCAATAAAAAGGTTCCGAATAATATGATGAGCAAAAAACTGGCGACGAAAAGTTGCGCCGGGTTTAATACCGTACGTTTGTAGTTTAACCGTATTTCTGAAAATTCTCTGATGAAGGTAAAAAGTACGGCAACTCTAACCCATACAGGGTTTTCAAGCAACAAATCGGTTTCAAACGGTACACCAACGAAAAGGAACAGATAGAAAACCCATAGTGTAAAGCAAATGGAGAAAACATCAAAAATAAAAACTTTTCGTTTGATGAGCTTGTAGTTTTCCAGGTACCTGAGCACCGTCGAGATTACCCCAATTCCCAGCACAACAAAGTAAAACCCATCCAGAAATTGTTGGGAAAGGTCATTTTGAGCGTACCCGAAATCAGAAATAATGGCGATTATTCCAAGAACGCTAATCCATAAGGCAATCTTATAGAGTAATTTTAAGTTCATGTGTCTGGAGTCCCCGTTCGGTTACACTTTTGATAAAGTTGGAGGCAAAGCTATAAAAATTCCTTTCTACAGGATTATTATTGGGAAAATAAATTCAGGGTATACTTTTCTTTCCCGACGTTGGGAAACCCTACGCCCGGCATCCGGGTTCCGGCAAAGATAACCCTTTCTGATGCTGCTAATCGCGTTAAAATGGCTATTCAGAAAAATCTACCTGGCAAAAAGCCATTTATTGAAGCGACCAACTGTTGCCAATCTGAATCGGGTAGACACCTTTCTTATTTTGTATACAATAATAAACGGTTTATTCACATTTATATGCTCTTAAAAGGATACGACAATACAGGCATCCTATTTTCGATTTATAATTTATTATATTCAATCTCAATATAAATCAAAAAATATATGGAAACGTTAGGGAATGCTACTTTTGAAAATTATGTTGGACTGGAAAACGGGTATTCCGAAATGGCTTACCAAATGGTAGCCCATATCCTCACGTTAGGCTATGCGGTGATGCTGGCAGCATTATTATATTTTGTATTGACAATAAACTACGTAGCGCCCAGGTTTCGGATATCCTCTGTGCTATCGGTAGTAGTAATGGTTTCTGCGTTTCTTTTATTGTACGCGCAAGCGGGAAACTGGACCTCCTCCTTTATTTTCGATCAGGAGACAGGAAGGTACTTTTTGGGAGAAGGTCAGGATTTGTTTAATAATGGCTACCGGTATTTGAATTGGTTGATTGATGTTCCGATGTTGCTTTTTCAGATACTCTTCGTCGTATCACTTACCAAAAGTAAATTTTCCAGTATTCGAAATCAGTTTTGGTTTTCAGGTACGGGAATGATCATTACAGGATATATTGGACAGTTTTATGAGGTAACTAATTTTTTCACTTTTGCTATTTGGGGAGCTATTTCCACCGTCTTCTTCATCCACATCTTATGGCTGATGAAGAAAGTAATCGATGAAGGCAAAGAAGGGATTCCGGAAGCCGCGCAAAATACGCTGAACACTATTTGGATTTTATTTCTCGTCTCATGGATGCTCTATCCCGGAGCCTATTTGATGCCCCATTTAGCTGGCATTGAAGGAGGTTTTTTTAATGAAACCGGGGTAGTGGCCAGACAAATTACCTATACCATCGCCGATGTGTGTTCCAAAGTTATCTATGGTGTACTGCTTACCGTGGTCGCCCAGCACATTAGTAAAGCGGAAGGCTACGTGTACGGACAGGTTAAATCCTAAATTAATTGGCAAAGACCACGAATCCGCAACTGTTGGCAGATTCGTGGTTTTATTTTATTCATTAGAAGGTTATCGTTCCATTAGGTTGAATCAGATACCGAAACGTAAAATAGGGGCTTGGAGTGGTCATTGGGTCCACCTCCGCTAAGGGCGGATTATCCTGATAGTAAGATAGGATCTCCATTTTGGCATAGTTACCTTCATTGGTTTGAATCAGCAATACCCGGCCTGGAATCGGACTAATAATGTGGCTGTTGGGGTTGTAATTGTACCAGCCGTTGCCGGAGCCGGTAGGGATGGCTAATCCGTTCTCCCCATCGCTCTTGAAATCCGCAGTAGAAGGGACAGTGGTAATTTCGTCAAAAGTACCAGTAACCACTGATGCCTGTGCCGTACCGGGTCCACTGCTACCGCTGTTCACGATAAGGGTGGTTCCTTTGAATCCAATATCCCAGTCTCCTGCCCGGCTTTCCACCACCTGATTGTCTTCCAGGCTAAAGTACCGATAAGGGCGTACTTCGGTGATTTCTCGGGTACTTCGGTCCATCAGGTCTCCCGGAGCGTGAAGATTTTCGACCGTTACCGCTTGTAACTCAATTTCCGGCTCCTCCACGGTGTTTTCTTCACAACTTGTACTAAGGGCAAGCAAAAGCATGCCTGCCTGCAATGTGTTCCATTTGTTCATTTTAATAGGTGTTTATTTAGAATTTACTAATTGATGAAAAGGTACTTTTGCTCCTACAAACAGGGTTCTCCCCGGATTGCTGGGCTCGTATTGATTGAGTTGATTCAATAGATTAAACCCTCCGGTCTCTAGCAGTATGCCATTGCTAAAGGTCTTACTGAGGCTAAGGTTCCAACTGGTCATTGCCCGCGCGTATTCGGAAGGATCGTCGAGAATTAGATTCCCGTTTACGTCGCCAAACCCGAACTTCCCCCGGTGTATGGCGCGCAGCGCCAGGTTAATCCCGGAAAGAGGTTCCTGGTAGCTGATTTTCAGGTTGCCGCTGTGGCGACTTCGGTTGAATAAGCCTCCGTAATCGCTTTGACTCACTCGTTGGGTCCGGTTCTCCGAGTCCCTTCGAAATAACGCTCCGGAATCGATTTGCTCCAACACATCCAAATCGTTAGCATCCAAATACATGTATCCAGCGGATACCTGTAGCTTTGACGTCAGTCGCCAGGTCCAATCCAGCTCGATTCCCTGCGTACGAACGCGAGAAACGTTGAAGTAAGAGAAGGCATTTTGACCGGAGGTTAGTCTGGCGAAAGGGGCGGTCTCGATCAGGTTGGAAATGTTATTTTGGAAGAAATTTCCCTGTAGGAGCAAGTCGTTTGAAAGTTTCCAGCGAAAACCGGTGTTGATGGCCAGGGAACTTTCTGCCTTTAGTGCGCCAAATTGAGAGGGATCCAGCAGCAGCTGCTGTATCAGTCCCTGCGATTGAAGCCGTTCGATGCCTTCCTGCACCAGCTTGGCCCCAAAAACGTAATATCCCGCGGAGGCATTGTTGAAATTCAGCAATAGCTGCCGGAAATCGGGGGCTTTAAATCCGGCCCCCAGCGATGCCTGCCAGCTAAATTTTTCGCTGATTTGGTACATCCCGGAGATTTTCGGACTGATTCTTTCTCCGTATTGGCTGTGCAAGTCACCCCGAACACCGGTAACGATGTTCCATTTGTCCGTTGGATCCCATTGATGCTGGAGAAACAAATAGCCGGCATCAAAGCGGTTTAGGTCCTCGTAGCGCGTCGCGTCAACGGTCTCCAGAAGGTGCCCCATCCCCAGCGTTAGCAATTGATTTTTTCCCAGTTGCCGGTCCAATTGAAGCTCTGTACGGTGGTACCGCTGTTGGAAATCCTGTGCATCTACGACGAAACCGTCTTCCTGCATCTCCGTCAGCGAATGCGTTTCGAACAAGGAGGTCATGCTCCGAAGCGTCAATTGCCAGTGCTCGTTGGGCCGGTAGGTTACCGTGGGA
>JAWLFL010000253.1:0-5357 GCA_041685605.1 Cyclobacterium sp.
AAAATATTTTATTAAAAAAAAAATCTATCAAAATTTGTACCATCAAAATTGATTTCAATCCACCTATACATCCAAATCAGTATTAATAATAAAAAAATTAAAATTTTTCCTATATTTTTTGATTTATCAAATCATTTCTAGCCAAAAAATTTGAAGAATTTTATTTCTTATAAATTCTGCCAAAATTCATTTTATAATTGTATTTTGAAGAAGTTTTGGTGATAGGTATAAGTTCTCTCATGTTACATATTTTAATGATTGATCCCGATGCATGCACTGCTTTCCTTCCTGAAATATTGTCTTAATGGGACCGCCCTGGCCATGGTTTTCCTTCCTTTTATGCTTGGGGCTCTGGACTTGAATGCCCAATCGGAGGAAACCCAAAGGGTGTGGGTGCAAACAAAGGATGGAAATGAGTATCTGGGTACTATCGTTGCGGAAGATGAGGTAAAAATCATCCTCCGTACACAGAATCTTGGAGAAATTACCTTATTCCGATCTGATATTGTGCGGATAAGTGGTATGGAAACAGGCAAAACGGTAAACGGAGCATTTTGGTCTTCCAACCCCCAGGCTACGCGATACTATTGGATTCCTAATGGATATGGACTAAAAAAGGGGGAATCCTACTATCAAAATGTGTGGATCTTTTTCAATCAGGTAGCCACCGGCATCACGGATAATTTTTCGATAGGAGGTGGCGTGGTGCCACTATTCCTTTTTGCCGGGGCACAGACCCCGGTGTGGATTACTCCTAAAGTTTCTTTTCCCGTCGTAAAAGATAAAATCAATCTGGGGGCAGGGGCGTTGGCGGGAACGGTTGTCGGCCTGGATGATGGAGGCTTTGGCATGCTCTATGGCCTTTCTACTTTCGGGTCCAGAGACAAGAACCTTACGGTGGGGCTGGGCTGGGCCTTTGCAGGAGGTTCCATAGCCAATGCCCCTACCCTGTCGGTAGCAGGGATGATCCGCACCGGTCCACGCGGCTATATTTTGACCGAAAACTACTTTATAGCAGCAGGAGGCGAAACCATAGGGATCATATCGGCAGGAGGACGAAGAATCATCAAACGAATCGGGCTGGATTACGGATTATTTTTGCCCCTTGCTCCGGGTTTGGAGACCATCATTGCTGTTCCATGGCTGGGACTCACCGTACCCTTTGGTAAAAACTAAGGGATCCGATTGCCGTATCCTTAGTCCGAATTTGCGGGCCGGATTATTGTGCTGGCATGTTTCACTCAAAACCTAATTTCCCTATCTTTGTGCGCTATGAGCGAGAAAAACTTTAAGCGATATACCATTACATCTGCCCTACCCTATGCCAATGGCCCCTTGCACATCGGTCATTTGGCCGGCTGCTACATTCCTTCCGATATCTACGTTCGCTACCTCCGATTACAAAACAAAGATGTCGCCTACGTCTGCGGTTCTGACGAACATGGAGTAGCCATCACCATTAAGGCTAAAAATGAAGGAATCAGTCCTCAGGAAGTGGTCGACCGCTACCATAGTATTATGAAGGAAAGTTTTAGAAAATTTGGAATCAGCTTCGACCATTATGCCAGGACCTCGTCTCCTGTTCACCATGAAACGGCCGGGCAACTTTTTACGGATCTGTATGATAAAGGAGAATTTGTAGTTCAGGAAACCGAGCAATATTACGATGAAGAAGCCGGGCAGTTTCTGGCCGATCGCTACATTGAAGGCACCTGTCCGCAATGCGGGTACAGTGAAGCTTACGGGGACCAGTGCGAGAAGTGCGGCTCTTCTCTAAGCCCTACCGAACTGATTCAGCCCAAATCCAAACTTAGTGGAAATACTCCTGTACTTAGAATGACCAAACATTGGTTTTTGGATTTGGGTAAGTATACACCCTTCCTGAAGAAATGGATCCTGGAGGAGCATGCAAAAGACTGGAAAAACAATGTTTTGGGACAGTGCAGGAGTTGGCTGGAAGCAGGGGAAGGACTGCAGGCCCGGTCCATGACCCGGGACATGGATTGGGGGATTCCGGTACCTTTACCGGAAGCGGAGGGCAAGGTGTTGTATGTTTGGTTTGATGCTCCCATAGGATACATTTCATCTACCAAAGAATGGGCTAAGAAAAAAGGGGTGGATTGGGAACCCTACTGGAAAGATAAGGACACCAAATTGGTACATTTTATAGGTAAAGACAATATCGTATTTCATTGCATTACCTTTCCTGCCATTCTAAAGACGCACGGGGATTTTATTCTACCGGATAATGTCCCTGCCAATGAATTTCTAAATCTGGAAGGACAGAAAATTTCCACTTCCAGAAACTGGGCGGTTTGGCTGCATGAGTACCTGGAAGAATTTCCAGGACAAGAGGACGTGCTTCGTTATGTACTGACAGCCAATGCCCCGGAAACCAAGGACAATGATTTTACCTGGAAGGATTTTCAGGCGAGGAATAATAATGAACTGGTAGCCATTTATGGTAATTTTATTAACCGGGCAATGGTGCTCACCCACAAATATTTTGAGGGCAAAGTACCTGCTCGCCATGATTTACAACCGGTAGATCAGGAGGTGTTAGCTGTATTGAAGGAATACCCGGATAAAATTTCGAATTCACTGGAAAAATACCGGTTTAGAGAAGCACTCGCCTATATGATGGATTTTGCGCGAACCGGAAACAAGTACCTGGCCGACACCGAACCCTGGAAAACCATTAAAGTGGATACCGATCGGACCGGTACCATTCTATCGGTTGCATTAAATATAGCCGCCAATTTATCCATTATTTCAGCACCCTTTTTACCTTTTACGGCCGAAAAAATCAAAAAAATGCTCGGGCTGAAGGTCTTAAATTGGTCTGATGCGGGACATATGGATCTTTTGAAAGCGGGCGACTCTATCCAAAAGCCGGAATTACTCTTTCAGAAAATCGAAGACCACACGGTGGCAGCCCAGATCAAAAAACTGGAGGATAGCAAGAAGCAAAACGAGGCGACTCCTTTTCAGGCAGATCCCGTAAAGCCAATCATTCCGTTTGAGGATTTTGCCAAGTTGGATTTACGGGTGGTTACTATTTTGGATGCGCAGAAAGTGAAAAAATCAAAAAAACTACTGCAATTGTCGGTTGATACCGGTTTGGGTAAGAAGACGGTATTGAGTGGAGTGGCAGAACAATTTACACCGGAGGAGCTGGTTGGAAAACAGGTAACCATGTTACTTAATCTCGCCCCTAAAAAAATGGCTGGAATTGATTCGGAAGGCATGATCCTAATGGCCGCCGACGATAAAGGAAATTACAGGCTATTAAGTCCCCATGAGTCTACCCCTCCCGGCACCTCCATCAGTTAATTTATCGGATTCAACCACCTGGCCTTTTCTTCCAAATTATAATTGGTTCAAACCATTACCTTTTTATTGGTGTTATATTGTAGAATTTATTAAAATAGCTCATGAACTTATCATTTATTCCAGTCATACTTTTGGCATTTATGAGTGCAAATGATCAGATTACTCTAGAAGATTTGCGTTGGAAAAACCGCATTTTATTGGTTTTCCCAACTTCTGCCTATGCTGAAAACCCTGATTACCTTTTCATACCTGAGAGCGATACCTTGGAAAGTGAAATTAAAGAAAGGGATATGGTGTATTTTGTTTTTGGAGATTCGCTAAAAAGCAATAGTGACTTCTCTTTTTCCAACGACTACATCGAACAGTTGCGGGCAAAACACACATTGGGCACCAAAAAAGACTGCTACGTCCTCATCGGAAAAGACGGAGGTACCAAACTCCGCAGAGAACAGTCCAAAATCGATTGGGAAGAGCTTTTTGGCACCATCGATGCGATGCCCATGCGTATCCGGGAAATGAAAGAAAAGGATAATTCCCGCTAATTCCCAGGTACTTTTACCTATCCTTGAACCAACCCGTAATACTGATGCGCTCCTTCTTTGTAGGCAATACTTCATGAGGTATTTCCCCGCTTAGGAACGTGACCAGCCTTCCTCCGACTGGTAAAACATCCCGATACGTTTCCACCCCATTTTCTGCTGTGAAATACATTCGGAGAGTCCCTTCATCCGATGCTTCCCACTGTTCATTCAAGTATAGAATCACGGTAACCTTCCGGTAGCTCACCGACTGGAATTGATCAAGGTGCCTCAGGTAAAAGGAACCTGGAGGATACATGGCAAAATGAGCCTCAAAGGATCGAAGTCCGAGATAACAGTGCTGGTTAATGGCGAGTCGTAAACTTTCCAAGCTATTCCAGTAAACCTGTTGTAGGAGAGTCAATTGCTCTTCATCCATCCACATCACTTTATCACTTCTGATTTCAGGTTGGATGGAAAATGATTCACCCTTCCCCACCCCGGCGTGCCGAAATTGTCCATGGTACATCAAATCCTGCTGCTCCTCCAGTAATTCTTTTCTGAAATTTTCTGAAATGTATTTATCCGTTATGGACCAGCCGTTTTGATAGAGTTCCTGGGCGATCTGCTCATTAGTGCGGGAATCGGAAAGCGAGTTGTACTGCATCATAGCTGCAAAATTCGAAAATATTCATGACATTTCTGGAAAAAAAGACTCCCTATCCAACTATTTCAGGTTTTCCAGATTGGAATTGCTATTTTAAACCTTACAAATAATGAATAAGCATTAATTTTGTGGCTTGTTTTTAAAAAAACCACCATGCATTTAAAATCCGATGACATCACCCGGCTGGAAGTAGATTACCAAACCGGTGAGCTCCCTCCGCCATTTAGTCATGTCTTTAAGTTAAAATTATCCTTCGGTAAGAATTTCGTCAATACCCAATTTGATATTCAATATACGGGCAGAGAGGATATGACTCCGGAAGAAATTACAGATGAGGGATTTACCCTTGAGGACGATTACCGGTTTACGGGTGAGATTCCCAATTTGTGGGAGCATGTATTCAAAAAATTATATGCCTCTTCCAAGTGGTCTAACCAAAAATCCCTGGGTGAAAAAGGGGGTATCAAATTACTGGCCAAGGACATCCATGGCAAAATCACCCGCGACATTCCGCTTAATCAGGAAGAATGGTACCTCTGCTGCCAGGATTACATCCAGGCCATTTATGAGGTTAGCAAAAAAGAGGCTCCCCTATGCCTGCGTTTTAAAGAAATTGGCCCGGAAACGGGGATATTCGTGGAACTATTATTCAAATTTTCGATCAGAAAGGTGGAGGCTAAAATAAACCAGCAAACCGGAACCCTGGACTGGGAGGAAGGAAGAAAGATCGCCTCATTGATTTTTATCCCGGACTACGATTACGATACTGCTAAAGAAGAGGAACCCGAAAATGAAGGAACCTACCTTGACTGTGGAGATGGTTACTGGCACGATTTTGA
>JAWLFL010000254.1:0-5348 GCA_041685605.1 Cyclobacterium sp.
TATGTGTCTCCTGCCGGATTGGTAAGTCCGACTTTGACCTGGGAAACGGTTGTATCTCAGAATGTTGGTCTTGACTTCACCTTATTTGGTGGTAAAATTGATGCCTCTTTTGATGTATTTTCGAGGGAAACCAAAGACATGCTGATGAGGCAACAATACCCATCCATATTGGGAACCGGGGCGCCACAGTCCAATGCGGCAGACCTTAAGACTACCGGCTGGGAACTGGCATTAACCTGGAGGGACCAGGTCAGAGACGACTTGAATTATGACATTACCCTGGCCTTGTCAGATTGGACGGCTGAGATTACCAGGTTTATCAATCCCGAGGGAGTGATTAACCAGTATTATGAAGGCCAACAATTGGGAGAAATTTGGGGCTATGAAACCGTTGGTATATTCCAGACGGAAGAAGCGGTGGATAACCATGCCGATCAGTCCCGCTTGGGAGCCAACTGGAGACCAGGAGACATCCAATATGCGGATCTGAATAACGATGGTGTGATTTCACCGGGTAACAACACGCTTTCAGAACCGGGAGACAGAAGGGTTATTGGAAATAATACGCCAAGATATAGTTTCGGTGTCAACAATAACCTGCAATGGAGGAATTTCAACTTGAATTTGTTCTTCCAGGGCGTTGGTAGAAGGGATCACTGGCCTACTTCCGGTAACTGGACCTGGTTTTTCCCTTTCAACGCCGGGCATGTGGAGAAATATTTTATCACCGATTCCTGGTCTGAAGATAACAGGGATGCTTATTTTGCCCATCCCCATATCTCTACCAATGATAAAAAGAATATCCAGCCTCAAACACGGTTTTTGCAGAATGCAGCCTATGTACGTCTGAAAAATGTCAACTTGAGTTATAATCTGCCCCTCAGTTGGATGGAAACGATCGGTTTTCAAAATGCCAACATTTACTTTGCGGGCATGAACCTTTGGGAATATTCTCCTATCCGTAAGCCACTGGATCCTGAATCCATTTATTCAGGAGCTATTGAGTATCCGATGCAACGTGTGTACACGCTAGGGGCGAGAATAACCTTCTAAAAATAAAAACCGAAAATACTATGAAAAGCAATAAATTTATAGGAAGCATGGGGTGCCTTATCGTACTGATGCTTTCAGCATGTAACGATGAATTCCTGGAACGCTATCCACTGGACCAGGTGAGTAACGAGACTTTCTGGAATACGGAGAATGACCTGGCCACGTATAACAATACTTTTTATGACATGGCCTTAGATGATAATAATGTTCCCATAATGATGGCCCATCACAATGGTTTTAGCAGCCTTAGATGGAGCTATTATTTTCAGGATGAATTTGCAGATAACCTGGCTCCCAGGCATGAGCGGCACTTGTTTTTCCAACAGGTAAGGGCCGGGAGACAAATTGTCCCCAATGATGCCCAATGGTTTGGATATAGTGGCTGGAATTTTGTGCGAGCCCTTAATATCGGTCTTGAAAATTACGGTAAAGCGGCAATTGCTGACGAAGTTAGGAACAAGTACGTGGGTGAAGCAAGGCTTTTCAGGGGCTGGTTCTATGCGGAAAAAGTGCAAAAATTCGGTGATGTGCCCTGGGTGGACCGGGAGCTCAACATTGATGACGAATTACTGTTTGCGGCAAGAACGCCAAGAGAAGAGGCCATGGACAATGTGTTGGCTGATCTGGAATTTGCTACAACGCATATTCCTGATAGTTGGGGAGATGGGAATGAGCCGGGTCGCTTGAACCGTTGGGCCGCTTTGGCGGTAATGGCCAGGGTTTGCCTTTTTGAAGGTACCTGGAGAAAATACCATGGAGGTTCCAATCCAGAAATGTGGTTAAGGGCGGCTGCAGATGCGGCCAAAGAAATCATGGATAATGGACCCTATTCGGTTTATAATACCGGAGATACTGAAAACGACTACAATTCCTATCACCGAATATTGGATGTAAGTGGTAATCCGGAAGTAATGGTTTGGAGAAGGTACCAGTTGGGCATCTATACCAACCATGTTCAAAGCTACTTCAGCTATACTGGTGGTGCCACCAAAAGTTTTGTAGAAGATTACCTGGCAACAGATGGGTTACCAATTTCCCTTTCTCCTTTGTATCAGGGAGATGAAAGCATTGAAGATGTCTTTGTCAATCGGGATCCCCGCTTACGACAGACGATCCTTCATCCGGATGATTCCGAAAAGTACAAATATCATAGAAACGATGGAAGGGATTATCCCCGAATTGTAGGCATGCCGGGAGGCTATACCACCACCACGGGATACCATATCATCAAGCATTATAATGCTGACGATATGATCGGCAAGGCCTATAACACGGCTGAAACGCCCGGAATTATTCTGCGGTATGGAGAAGTGTTGCTTAATTATGCGGAAGCCATGGCCGAACTGGGTGAAATTACCCAGGCAGATTTGGACATGAGCATCAACCTGTTGAGAGACCGGGTAGGTATGCCTCACCTTGAATTAAATCCTCCCATGGATCCCCGGTATGCCAATGATGGTATTTCTCCCTTGCTTGTGGAGATCAGAAGGGAAAGAAGGATTGAATTGTTTTTGGAAGGATTCCGATACAAGGACCTGAAGCGCTGGAAGCAGGGTAAAAAATTGGAAAGCCCTGATTTGGGTATCCGATGGACTGCGGATGCAGAGGCCAGGTATGCCGGTGCGGAAATACAGACCAGTGTAGATCCTGATAATGGCAACACCTATATCGATGTGTACAAAGGTACCGACTGGGAGAATCCGGTATTCGAAGAACCCAAACACTACTTATGGCCACTTCCACTGGATGACTTGGCTCAAAATCCGCAACTGGAGCAAAATCCTGGTTACGAATAAATATTGGTTTAGTTAGGTGACTTTCAGCATTGGAGTCATTGAAAAAAGCCAAGTAATACATTTTGTTTAAAGGTCAATTATAACCTGACTATTAAATTTGATAAAACCTGTCAACAATTTTTCCCGGATCGTTTTTTCGGAGGGATTGTTGGCAGGTTTTTTTCTTTGTTTTACATGAGTGGAAGGGAGTGACAAGGCCAAAAATGTAAACATTGATTATATTTAAGGAAACAGAAAAAACCAATTACTGTTTCACCCAAAATAACACAGCATGTCCAACCATAGCCTGTTTTCAAGCATATTGCTAATTGGATCCCTTTTGCACGGATTCGCTGCCAACTGCCAGGTGATGCATCCCCAGAGTCAGGTCGACTTCGTGAAAACCCAACTCAAGAATCAACAAGAACCCTATTGGGAAGCCTATCAGGAACTTTTGGCTTATGCTGACACTGCCTTAAGTACTGAGCACCATGCATTGGAAGATTTTAATGTTCCGGGATTTTATGTGGATCCGGATGCCCACCGCAACAATTCTAAAAGCCTTCAGACTGATGCTTTCAACGCTTATGCCTGTGCTTTGGCTTACAAGCTTGGAGGGAAGAAAAAATATGGCGAAAGGGCCGTGTATTTTCTCAAAGCCTGGGCCGATACCAACCAATCCTATAGTGCGGCAGATGGACCCTTGGTCATGGCTTATTCCGGACCTGCCCTGATGATTGCGGCAGAACTGATGCAGGATTCAGATATATGGAAAAAAGAGGACCTGGCCAAATTTCACGCCTGGGTCGCCAATGTGTACCGCAAGGCCTGTAATGAAATCAGAAGCCGAAAAAATAATTGGGCGGATTGGGGTCGGTATGGATCGGTACTGAGTGCCGCTTTCTTACAAGATGAACTGGAGATGCAGGAGAACATACGCCTAATCAAAAGTGACCTTTTTGAAAAAATTGCTGCTGACGGCCATATGCCCGAAGAGGTGCGCAGAGAGGAAAGGGGATTATGGTATACTTACTTTTCCCTGGCCCCCATTACTGCTGCTTGTTGGGCAGTACTTCAGGCTGAGGGAACTGACTTGCTCCATATGGAGGAAGATGGGCATTCCATCAAATCAGCTTTGGATTACTTGCTGAAATACGTCAAGAACCCGGATTCCTGGCCCTGGCATGAAAATCAGCGGCCAGGTGCGCCGGAGTCCTGGCCCGGAAACCTGATGGAGGCTATGGAAATGGTTTACCACGAGCCGGCCTACGGTGATTACGTGGACGGCCAGCAGCCTGTAAGCTATCCCAGCCACCATTTTGCCTGGACCTTTCCTACTTTAATGAAACCCATGATGAAATATTGAAAAACCATAAAATAGCTATGAAAAACCCAAAATTACTACTAGTACTTGTTTTGTTTGCAGGGCTTTTGACACGACCGGTTGCTGCTGTAGAAACGGCAACCGCTCCCTTTGTCCTTTTAGAACAAGATCCCCCCAAACTGGAAAACCCCATCACCGTAAACTACATCAAGCGCAACCTGCGCAAAAGCAGCCCAAAACTGGCCCTTACACCCGCCTGGGAACGAAACCTGAAGCGAGAAATAAAACAGGATCCGATGGTGGCCAATTACTACGAAGCAGTGAAAGCCAATGCCGAAGCGGTACTTAATGAACCAGTACTAACCCGCAAGGTGGTGGGGCGCCGGCTACTGGGAACTTCCCGTGACATGCTTCACCGAATGAACGTATTGGGAATTACCTATCGAATCGACGGCGATCAAAAGTACCTTAACAAAATGAATGAAGAGCTGCTGGCCGTTTCCAATTTTTCTGACTGGAACCCATCTCATTTTCTGGATGTGGCAGAAATGGCTACTGCCGTGGCCCTGGCCATTGATTGGGTAGGGAAGGACCTGCCAAAATCAACCGTAGCTTTGGCCAAGACCGCTTTGATCGAAAAAGGCATTCAGCCCAGTTGGGAAGGCAACCACGGCTGGATCGATGGAACCAATAACTGGAACCAGGTTTGTAACGGTGGCATGATCGCGGCATCCATCATGATAGCTGACCAGGATCCGGAATTGGCCGCCAAAACCATTTCCCGTTCCCTGGACGGCATGCCCCATGCCCTGGAAGAGTATGGTCCGGATGGGGTGTACCCGGAAGGGTCTACCTATTGGGGATATGGAACCGCCTTTTCGGTCCTGACATCAGCCATGCTGGAATCAGCCTTTGGAACCGATTTTGGCATAGCCGAATACCCGGCCTTCAAAGCCAGTGCCGATTTCAGGAAACTAAGCATTGCCCCTTCCGGCTGGTATTACAATTATGCGGACTGCGGAGATCAACATGGAACAGGCGGGGACATCATATTGGCCTGGTTTGGGACCAAAACAGGGAATCCACTTTATATCGAAAATGAAAAGTTTCTCCAGCCAGCCGCGGATATGGGCAAACTCCACCGTATAGCCGGTGCAGGCCTGATCTGGCTGGCACAATTTGAATCCACATCCGAG
>JAWLFL010000255.1:0-5282 GCA_041685605.1 Cyclobacterium sp.
GTGTAGTAGAAGAGGATGTTAGACCTCATGGTATAGTCTGGATTTTCCAAAACGACCTTTTCGATAAAAGTAATTTTTTCCTGCTGGGTTTCATAGATCCCTTCTACGCTGGTAAGCGTATTGGTACTGTCTTTAACCATTCCCGAGTTAAAATAATTGGCCACTCCGGTCCCCCTGTTGTAGTCTAAAAAGTCTGTGTACAAGGTTGTTCCTTCATTTACGAGGACTACCTCATTGCGCAGGCGGGCCATTTGGGTATCTCCGTCATACTCGGCATAGAGGCTGGTGACGGTTACCGAATCTTCCTGATTTTCAATTTTGACACTGCCGAATAATTTGGCCAGGTTATCCTGGACGTAAAAATGGGCGGAATCACAATAGATCAGGGAGCTTTTATGCTTCATGATCACATCTGTCAGCAAGCGATCAAAACCTTTTCCTGCCTGAAGTTTTTCGGCCTGTAGGATTTCAAGCCTGCTTTTTTCCTCCTGGCCTTTTGCCTGAAGGGATGCCATCAGGATGCAAAGTCCCAGTAAAAGAATTTTGTTTCGTATCATTCGCGTGTAATTCCAGGTCAAAATTAATAGAAAATGGTATTTTTGGGATATGCTCAGGAGTTTTATCCAACATGTACGGGAAAATAGCATTTTAGATGTCGACAATCGATATCTTTTGGCGATTAGCGGGGGAATTGACAGTGTGGTACTGGCACACCTGATGCATCGGGCGGGGTTTACATTTAGTTTCCTTCATTGCAATTTTCAGTTGAGAGGAAAAGAAAGCGATGCGGATGAGGTTTTTGTACGTGAGCTGGCCCAAAGGCTGGACTGTGCGGTTCACGTCAAGGTTTTTGAGCCAGAGAGCTACATGAAAGCCCAGGGCGTATCCTTGCAAATGGCTGCGAGAGAACTGAGGTACGACTGGTTTGAGCAGATGAACAGGGATAACCAAACCGATGGGGTGGTAGTGGCGCATCATGCCGATGACCAGCTCGAAACCATCCTGCTTAATTTATTGCGAGGAACGGGAATTGAGGGCTTGTATGGCATGTCCGAAAAGAGAGGGTGTGTCCTTCGGCCCCTGTTACCATTTAGTAGAGCTGATATACAATCGTATCTTACGAACGAATCGCTGCACTGGAGAGAGGACAGCAGTAACCTGAAAACGATCTACAAAAGAAATTTTATCCGTCACGAACTGTTTCCGCTGCTGCAAAAATTTAATCCCAAAGGACCGGAGCTCATGAATTACAGTTTTGACAGGGTCAAGGATACCGGAAAAGCATTTTTTTATTTTTTTGAACAATGGCTTAGGCAGCACGTAATTCAGGTTTCATCCTATGAGTACCTGGATTTTAAAAGTTTGGAAGGCGTTCCGGGAAAGACTTCCCTGCTTTTTTACTGGCTGCGATCAAAGGGATTTGTGTATGCGCAGGTGAAGGAAATGGTACAAGCCATGGCCGATTCCGTCTCCGGTAAATGTTTTTTTTCCGGGAGTTGGATGATAAATATTGACCGGGAAAGGTTAATTTTAGGCAAAAAACAGTCCGGCGAGGTATCCATGAAAGTTGAGAACCATGCGATATCATTCCGAACCGATGATCAGACGGGCTATGAAATTCTCCACCTTAGGGACGGGTGGCAGCTGGACCGGTCCACAGAGAATGCACTATTGGACAAGCAGTTACTGGAATTTCCCTTACAAATAAGGAACTGGAAGCAAGGAGATAAGTTCAGACCCCTGGGCATGGGGCAATTCAAAAAAGTAAGTGATTTTCTGATAGATTCAAAAGTGCCCTTAATTTTGAAAGAACGAGTCAAGGTACTCTGTTCTGCCGGTGAGATCGTTTGGGTGATTGGTCATCGAATAGACGATCGGTTTAAAATAACCCAGGCCACCAAAGAAGTCGTGTATTTTAAAAAAAATGATAATGTTTAATCCTTTTAAAAAGAAATTCAGTCCTTCTGAGTTAAATCAATTCGATTTTTTGGGCAAAGCCAGGTTTTTTCGAGACCTCAGTTTCGATGAATTGGCTCGTTTTTTACCGGCGATACATCAACGGAAATACGAAAGGGACGAAGTGGTGTTTTTTAGAAATGATCCGAGTCAGGCTTTGTACATCCTGGAAAAAGGGGAAGTCACTCTAAACATTGACATTCGGGGCAACTTTGAAACCATCATCAAACTAAAGGAAGGAAGGCCTTTTGGAGAAAATTCCATGCTGGCAGACTCAAAAAGAATTTACACAGCCATCGTAAGCACCGAAGAGGCCATTTTATGGGTGATACCGAATTACGCAATCCTGGAAATTTTTAGAAATAACCAAAAAATAAAAGCGAAGATGATGACCGCGTTAGCCGACTTTTACAACCAAACCAATCAACAATTATTCTCTTCTTACCGAAATTCCTATGGGTTTTTTAACCTGGGGCAGATGTTTGAATAATTCGCGATATTCCTTCATTAAAAGCGCATTCTTTAATATCTTAGCGCATATTTTGAAAAATAACAATCTAAACCGATTCTAAATAATGACAAAAGTAACCGTAGTTGGAGCTGGAAATGTAGGTGCAACCTGTGCAGACGTTTTAGCTTACCGAGAGATTGCCGAGGAAATTGTTTTAGTGGATATCAAAGAGGGAGTTGCAGAAGGGAAAGCGTTGGATATTTGGCAAAAAGCTCCTATCAACGCCTACGATAGCAGAACCATCGGAAGCACCAATGATTATTCCAAAACGGCTGGGTCCGATGTAGTTGTCATTACCTCTGGATTGCCCAGAAAACCTGGGATGACACGTGACGATCTCATCGAGACCAATGCGGGAATCGTTAAAATGGTTACTGAAAACGTGATCAAGCATTCACCGGAAGCCATTATTATTATCGTTTCCAATCCCCTGGATGTCATGACCTATCAGGCGCATATAACCTCCAAAAAGCCCAAAACAAAGGTGATTGGAATGGCAGGAATACTGGATACCGCCAGGTACCGGGCTTTTTTGGCAGAGGAATTGGATATTTCACCTAAAGAGATTCAAGCCATTTTGATGGGAGGACATGGAGATACCATGGTTCCACTTCCAAGGTATACTACCGTGGCGGGTATTCCCGTGACCGAGCTCATTGCGAAAGATAAATTGGATGCCATCATTGAACGCACCAAATTTGGAGGCGGAGAGCTCGTGAAATTGATGGGTACTTCTGCCTGGTATGCCCCGGGATCGGCGGCGGCGCAAATGGTAGAATCAATCGTTAAAAATCAGAAAAGGGTATTCCCGGTTTGTATCAAACTGGACGGGGAGTATGGTATTGACGATTGTTACCTGGGTGTACCGGTGATTTTGGGTAAAAATGGGGTCGAAAAAGTAATCGAACTGGATTTGAATAACGAGGAAAAAGCGTTGCTGGAAGTTTCCAGGACGCATGTCAAGGAAGTGATGGCAGTCCTTGATAAATTAGCTTAAAAATAATTGATAAACATTGTCAGTTTTCGAAATCCCAACTTTTATCCGTTGGGATTTTTTTGTTGTTTTGGTTAAACGTTATCTGTGGTGAGCCAATTAAGAAACCTGCTGGTAGTGGTAGTGATCCTGGTTCTGGGGGTCGCTGCATTTCTAATCCTTAAAACGGACTATTTTGAAGACCAATGGGACGGTATCGAAATGGTATCGCCGAATGCTGTATTTTTGTTTGAAACAGAAAATCCAGTTGGCTTCTGGAATTCGCTGGTGGAGAAACCCATATGGGGAAAATTGAGTCAATTGCCCGGACTGGAGGAACTAGAATCCCAATTAATTTTTTTGGACAGTGTTTCCGGAAGGCAGGGGAAGCTACATCAATACTTAAAAAACCAGCGGTTCAGGCTGTCCTTACATCCGCTTGGAAAAGAGGCCTACGGGTATTTGGTGGGCGTTGCCTTCGAAAACCGGGAATTTATTCGTTTTACTAAAAATCTGGAAAAGCAATTTGAAAATCAGGGGGGGACGGTTAAAAAAAGAACGTACAGCGGCATCTCTCTCTCGGAGGTCGGCCTGGGGGATGGTGAAAATCGCTTTACTTATGCCACTTTTGATAATGTTTTACTTGGAAGCTACCACTCCTTTCTGGTAGAAGATGCCATACGCTATGCTCAATCCGAAGGGCTGGCCAATTTCAAGGCTACCTATCCCCATTTATTTGACCCTCAGAACCCACTACCCGAAGGCGGTATGTTGCGGGTTTCTGGTGACGGATTGGCTGGTTTTATTCAGGACCTTACTACAGAAAGTACGGATACGTTTTCTTCCGATTTGCTTGGAAATGATTTTTCAGCAAATCTGGTTCCCCAAATTTCCGGAGCAGCAATTTCTCTAAAGGGAGAGTTATACACCAAAGGACGTTTGTACGAGGTGGATTTGGAGGGAGAGGGAGGTAATACCCGCCTTTTTTCTTCGCTAATTAGTAATCGGGCGGTATCTGTTTCACGCTATTTATTACCCGAGGCGGCTGATTTTGAATTGATTTCCAATGATAACTTTTCGCCCTCAGGTACCACGCAGGCAGCATTGGAGAATAATGAGCTCATCCGGGAATTTCGTCAGGCAATTACTGGAAACGTGGCGTTGGTTTCGGAAGGTATTCTGGATGAGCTATCCCAGCAAGTGCTGGTTGTACAGGCAGACAATCCGGATCATGCTATTAAGAATCTAAAAACATTTGCGCTATCCCAGGTTCAAAATGACAGCTCGAAATTATTCCTGGATTACTACCTGGGGAAAGAACTGTTTTTATTGGATCTGGAAGAATTTCCTGCCCATGTGTTTGGAGGTAATTTTACCGGGTTTTTGAAATGTTACCTTACGGCGGTGGATGACAAGCTGGTTTTTTCTAATAGTTTGCGAGCCCTGAGAAATTTGCTGGAAGATATCTATCAGGACAACACCTGGGGAAAATCGATTCGCTACCATGAGATGCTGAAGGCGCGGGAAAGTACAGCTCCCTTCCAGTTTTTTCTGAACAATGATCGGTTTTACCCCATATTGACCCGTAGCAGCCATCCTTCCTGGAATGTCTTATTTCAAAAGTATTCCGGGGTGTTTGCTTCGTTTGACTGGCTGGACATATCGATTTTTGAAGATGGGCGAATGGAGGCGAATCTTGGGATAGATTTAGAAGAAAAGGGTGGCGATAGAAGGCTTATTTTGAGTGAAAGCAGGCGTACGGATTTCGAGAGACCCCTGATTTTTGGGCCTATCGGATTACAGAATTATAATGACAGAAGTACCGATTTTTTGGTTCAAGAC
>JAWLFL010000056.1:0-9744 GCA_041685605.1 Cyclobacterium sp.
AATTTAATTTTTTAAATTTTATTAATGTAAAAATTTTCAAAATATTATTCTGAGGCAATAATTTGCTATTTTTTTTGCTTTAAACCACCTTTTATCCCCCGCAGACCCGACATTGCCAGCCCGGCAATCTATTTCAAAATCCCCGTATTTAGCAGCGGTTTATATTTTTCCAACACTTTCTTTTACTTTTGGATTCAAATTCGATCTCGCTATGATTTCTTTTCCAAATGCCAAAATCAATCTGGGATTGCATATCCTTCGTAAAAGGAGCGACGGATTTCACGAAATCCAAAGCTGCCTCTACCCCGTTCCCATCAGCGATGCCCTGGAAATTATCCCCGGAACCACCACGGAATTTAGCAGTAGCGGAATCCCCATCCCTGGCGAAAGGACAAGCAACCTGATTCTGAAAGCATACCAATTACTAGCAGCCGATTTTCCCGATATCTCCCCCATTACGGCTCATTTGCACAAGTGTATCCCCATCGGCGCAGGGCTGGGAGGAGGCTCTTCAGATGCCGCATTTACATTAAAAATGCTTAATGAAATTTTGAAACTAGATCTGGATGATGAAAAATTAAGCGAGTATGCCGGAAAATTAGGAAGCGACTGCCCCTTTTTCATCCGGAATGAACCCCAATTGGCTAGCGGTAGAGGTGAACTCCTTGAAAAAATACAAGTCGACCTCGCCGGGAACTGGTTGGTACTCATACATCCGGGTATTCACATAAGTACCCAGGAAGCCTATGCAGGCGTGAAACCAGGACCGGCAACAAAAAATATGGCTGAGGTATTGTCCGATCCCTTATCCTGGAAATCCGATCTACTCAATGATTTTGAAAAAAGCATTTTCGCTAACCATCCCGAAATCGCAGCTATCAAAAGTCATCTTTATCAGGCAGGTGCCTGGTATGCGGCCATGTCTGGCTCTGGTTCAGCCGTATTTGGTCTGTTTGACCATGAACCTAAAAACCTGATTTTTCCGGAAAATTATATTCGCTTTTCGAAACCGCTATCCTGAGCTACTGAATGCGACGTAACTGACGCACTCTTTTCTGGCGAAGAACAAACTGGATGACTGGGTACATGCAGACGGAGGCCAAAATGATTCCGGTTCCCCAGTAAAATTCCGGACTCATTTTTTCTTCATTCCCAAAGACCAATACCGCTAGCAATATCCCATATACCGGTTCCATATTTATGGTCAGATTGATGGAAAATGCCGTTAACCGTTTCATTAATTCTACCGACACTGTAAAGGCAAATACGGTACATATCTGAGAAAGGACTAGCAACCAAAACCAATCCCAACCACTGGGAAACCCGCCAAAAAGGCTATCAGAAAAAAAGAAATAATAAACCGGTAAAAAACACAAAGACAATAAAAACGCACCCCCCATTTCGTAAAAGGAAATAATAAATGGGCTGTGCCTGCGGGTAAGTTTCCCGTTAATGACGGTAAACACGGCACCAATCATTGCTGAAAACACCGCCATTCCCAACCCCAACCAATAGCCGGACTCAAACTTAAAAATTACCAATAGTCCAATAATGGCCACCAGCCCCAGTACCACCTCATACCATTTAATAGCTTGCCGGTTAGCCAGCGGTTCAATCAAGGCGGTCCAGAGTGAACAGGTAGCCATACCTGCCAGGCAGACCGATGCCGTCGAAAGCTGGGCAGACCAGAAAAACAGCGTCCAGTGAAGCCCAATCAATGCCCCGGTTCCCAGGAACTTTCCCGCATCTTTCAGCAAAACCTGTAGCCTCCTTCCTTTCAACCAAATGAGAATGGCCAAACCCGCACTGGCAAGAAAGGTCCGGTATAGCACAATCTCTACCGGCGAAATACGGATAAGCAATCCCAAAACAGCGGTAAATCCCCAGATGAGTACGACCAAATGGAGCCAAAGATAATCTTTTATCAGCCCTTGATTCATATCAACGGGGAACGGTCTTGTACAAAACCAGTCCCGTAAGTCCAAAAACGATATTGGGTATCCAGACAGCTAATACGGGATAAGCAGTCCCCGCTTCGGCAAATGTTCGGGAAAGTAAAAAAAGTATGATATACACAAAGGCCAATAGGAACCCCAGGGCAATCTTAAATCCGGACCCACCCCTTGTTTTTTTTGCCGATACGATCACCCCTATGAATGTGAGTAGGATGGCCGCAAAAGGAGACATAAAGCGCACGTATTTTTCAATCTGGTAATAGCTGATATTATCCGCACCCCGCTCTTCCAGAATTTGGATCTGATCGGTCAATTCGGGAAGGGTAAGGGTCTCGTGGTGATTTAGCGGAAGATCGAAGTCACTGGGAGTGATCGACAGCGTAGTATCCATCTCATCTCCGGTAGACCAGTTTTCCTTCATTTCTTCCAATTCACGCAACTTCCAGTTCCGGGCACTCCAGACATTTTTAGCCGTATCCCATACGATGCGGTCCGCCGAAAACTTGGATACCAATCTCCCGGAATCAATGCGCTCTAACGTGAAATCACGGCCCGTATTGACGGAAGTATAGTACCTGGAAATGTAGGCATACACCTCCGGATCCGAAGCTACTTTAATATGAATGTTTTGCTGATTGGATTGGTATTGCTTATCCAGGTATTCTTCCTTAAACTCCGAAACCCCGGCCGTTGCTACGGGCAGCACCCAGCCATTGAGAAAAAAACTGACGACAGCTATCAATAAGGCAGAAAATAAAAACGGAACCATCATCCGTAAAAAACTTACCCCGCTACTCAAAATGGCAATGATCTCTGTTCTGCCAGCCATCTTTGAGGTAATAAAAATGACTGAAATGAAAACGGTTATCGGAGTAAGCAAGTTATTAAGATACAATCCGTAATTCATCATGTACTGAAGCACTTCACTGGTAGGGACGTTATTACGGATGTAAGTGTCGTTTTTTTCCGTAAAGTCCAGCACCAGCACAATCAGGATTAACATCAAAACCACGAAAAGGTAGGTTTTGAGAAAATCTCTAATGATAAGTTTGTCCAGTAACTTCATTCCAAA
Source organism: Cyclobacterium sp. (assembly GCA_041685605.1). Lineage (GTDB taxonomy): Bacteria > Bacteroidota > Bacteroidia > Cytophagales > Cyclobacteriaceae > Cyclobacterium. Next base: position 3,028 of record JAWLFL010000056.1, read on the forward strand.
GGTTCTTTTATATCGTTTGAAAAAACGGATAAATCCCAGCTAAGTTTATAATCGCCTGTTTACTTTTTCTACCATCTCCGTTTTCCAGGACAAGAAGTCTCCGGACTGAATGTGTTCCCGCGCCTGCTCGGTGAGCCAAAGATAAAAGGATAAATTATGAATGCTTGCAACCTGAGCTGCGAGCATTTCTTTGCTAATGGTCAGGTGACGCAGGTAGCTTTTGGTGTAAAAATTACTCACATACGATTGAAATCCTGTATCCAGCGGCGCAAAATCCATTTTCCATTTTTCATTACGAATATTGATAATCCCTTCCGTCGTGAACAACATGCCGTTTCTTGCATTTCGGGTAGGCATGACACAGTCAAACATATCGATGCCCAGCGCGATCCCCTCCAGTATATTTGCAGGTGTCCCGACGCCCATCAGGTACCGGGGTTTTTCTTCAGGCAAGAGATCCGTTACCAAATCTGTCATTTCATACATCAATTCCGCCGGTTCCCCTACCGAAAGTCCCCCGATGGCGTTCCCCTCCCGGTCCTGATCGGCTACGAAACGGGCGGCATCTTTTCTCAGGTCTTTGTACGTACTGCCCTGTACGATGGGGAAAAGGGCTTGTTGGTACCCATATTTCCCTGCAGTCGTATCAAATCGTTCCATGCATCGCTTCAACCAGAGATGGGTCAGGTCCATGGAAGTTTTGGCATAACTACGTTCACAAGGGTAAGGCGTGCATTCATCAAAGGCCATGACGATATCCGCTCCGATGGTACGTTGGACATCCATGACCGATTCAGGTGTAAAATGGTGCCTGGATCCATCAATGTGAGATTGGAACAAGACCCCTTCTTCGGTAATTTTCCTGCTTTCGGCCAGTGAAAACACCTGATAGCCGCCACTATCGGTAAGGATAGGACCGGACCAGCCCATAAATTTATGTAAGCCCCCGGCAGTTTCCAGGACTTCCAGCCCGGGCCGCAGGTATAGGTGATAGGTGTTACCTAATATGATTTGAGCTTTCACGTCATACGTCAATTCCCGCTGGTGTACTGCTTTGACAGACCCGGCCGTACCCACGGGCATAAAGATGGGGGTTTTGATTTCCCCATGGTCGGTTAGGATTTTGCCAGCTCTGGCTTTGGTAGCCGGATCCTTTTGTAGAAGTTTAAATTTCATTCCTGCCTTTCATTGAAAAATCCCCCATTTACTCCGTATATTTGGGCACAAAAATAGGGGCATTTCTGCAAAAGAAACGAAATTTTTGATTTAATCTTACCCTACCTACGGAGCGGAATACTATGGAAATGATAATTTGGGGGCTGTTTTTTTTGGCTGTGGGAATTCAGTTTACCTATTTACTCTTTGTTTTCGGCAGGTTTGCCTTATTCTACAAAGATAAAGGGGAGCAAGACCTGGATTTGAATACGAGTGGGGTATCCGTTATCATTGCAGCAAAGAATGAAGCCGCACATCTAAAGGACCTCCTTCCACTGCTAATGCAGCAGGATTACCCGGATTTTGAAGTAGTCGTCGTTAACGACCGTTCTACGGATGGATCAGAGGAATTACTAGCTGCCTTCACAAAGGAATATGCCAAACTCCGATCCGTAACCATCCGTTACACACCGGAACACCTGACTTCTAAAAAATATGCCCTTACGCTGGGGATCAAAGTTTCTGCATATGATACCGTGTTGCTGACAGATGCCGATTGCCGGCCCGTTTCCTTAAACTGGATCAAAAGAATGTCGGCTCCCATAAGGAACGATCAAAAGACCTTTGTGCTGGGCCACGGATCCTACCTGGCCTTGCCGGGCTTGCTCAATAAAATCATTCAGTTTGAAACCCTGATGACGGCAATTTATTATTTTTCTTTCGGTTATTGGAAATCTCCATTTATGGGCGTAGGAAGGAATCTTTGTTACCGTAAGGATTTTTTTATGGAGAAAAAGGCCTTTAAATCCCTCTGGCATATTGAAGGAGGAGATGACGATTTGTTTGTAAACCGATACGCAAATTCAAAAAATACGGCCATCGTAGCTCATCCGGAAAGCATCACCGTGTCAGAACCCAAAACCAGTTTCAAGGAATATTTTGTGCAAAAAAAACGGCATTTTCATGCGGGGAAATATTACCAGGCGAAAGACAAACTAAAATTGGGACTGTATACGTTAAGTCATTTGGTGTTTTGGTTTGCAGGCCTCGGGATTGTTATTCTTGACACCTCCTGGGAACCAATTGCCTTGGTATTGGGGTTAGTTTTGGCAAGAGCCATGCTTCAATATTATATCATCGGCGAAGCCAGAAAAAAATTGGAAGGCAAAGGAAAAGTAATTTGGACCCTGTTTTTCGATTTGATGTACATGGTGAATTATTGGGTTCTGGGTGTGCAAGGCTACCTTTCAAAAACGGTTAAATGGAAATAAACGAACGAGGATTTTCAGATAAGGCATTGGAAGATTTTGAACTGATCGATAAGGCGGTCAGGGAAAAAGATCAGCAGGCCTATGCCTCGCTGATGAAGCGTTATAAAAAAGCCGTTTATTTCATGATCCTAAAAATGATCCGGGACGCAGATGATGCCGAAGACCTGACCATGGAAGCATTTGCCAAGGCATTCCGAAACCTTCATAAGTTCAAAAAAGACTATACGTTTAGCACCTGGCTTTTTCGGATTGCCACGAATAATGCCATCGATTTTATCCGCAAAAAGAAGCTCAAAACCATGAGCCTGAACAATACCATGACGGATGATGGCGGCAATTCCGTTACCATCGATATTGAAGATGATGACAACAACCCGCAGGATGAATATATCAAATCGCAGCGAAAGGAAATGGTGCGTCTTTTCGTATCCAAACTTCCCGCCAAATACCGGAAATTGGTGAAATTGAGGTATTTTGACGAGCTTTCCTATGATGAAATTGCAGCGGAACTGGGGAAACCTCTTGGTACTGTAAAGGCCCAGTTACACCGCTCCAGGGAATTACTTTTTGAAATCGCCCAGGGAAAAAACAAGCATATCTAAACCATGAATCCAGACCATTCGCTGATTCAGTCCTATTTCCAAAACCTAAGTCACCGTCAGGTGGAACAGATGGAGCAATTAGCGGCCCTTTATCAGGACTGGAATTCCAAGATCAATGTGATCAGCAGAAAGGACATGGATCATTTCTACATCCACCACGTCTTGCATTCACTGGGCATTGCTAAAGTCATCGCATTTTCACCGGGTACCAAGGTCCTCGACATCGGCACAGGAGGAGGTTTTCCAGGCATTCCGCTGGCCATTTTGTTTCCCGAAGCGCACTTCCATTTGGTAGATTCTATCGGGAAAAAGATTGCGGTGGTCAAAGATGTAGCCCGGCAGTTGGGCTTAAAAAACGTGGAAGCACAACAGGCAAGGGCAGAAAGCTTAAACCGAACCTATCATTTTGTCGTCAGCAGGGCCGTTACCCAAATGGAAAAATTCTATCCCTGGGTGCAGCGCAAGTTCAGGAAGGAAGATATACATAAAGACTTTCCCAATGGGGTTTTTTACCTCAAAGGAGGAGAAGTAGACGAAGAGTTCGAGGCACTGGACCTGAATTACGTTCCCTATTTTCTGGAAGATTATTTTAAAGAGCCCTTCTTTGAAACCAAAAAAGTGATTTACATTCCTTACGAGGGGAAAAGGTAATATTTTTCCCGGTATGGAAGCCTACTCGAAAATTGAATTCATACCACTAACGCTGTACGCGTTCAAAAAGATAGCCAACGACTAGTCCTGCTGCGGATCTTTTATTAGTAAGTAACCGATTACCTGACCAACAGAAATTCCGCTGTTGCTTCTTCTACGGTAAGCCCATCTATTTCAAATTGTTCGAAATCCGTAACATCAGGAATGGTAGCTACCCGCAGCCGATTGTCTGTAAATTCGAGTATATCCATTGCAAAGGTATCGTCCTGATCTTCCATTAGCAGTTGCCCGTCTTTAAGCTCCCAGGTGCCAGCAAAGTTTTGGTCTCCGCTGATTGGAAATCGCTCCTCTGCTAACGGCAAGCCGATCGCACTTACTTCCACAAGAAACACAAAGCCTCCTGCTGCTTGTACAGTTTGAGGATTTTCACCAAAATCCACGGTCATTTGGTAGTCCTCACCGGTACCGTTAATGGATACCGGGACCGAATTTTGGGTACCGGGAATTACCGCTCTGCCAGAAGCCTGTACACTGGCTTCCTGAAGGGTCCAAACCCCAGCCGACAATTGAGGTTGTTCTGGTGTTTCCTCCCTCGGTTCACATGCGGACAACAGCATCAATCCGATAAACGATAATGAAAGCAGTCTTTTCATAATTTACTTCTTTTTGTAGGTAATTTTGATGGGCACCCCTTCAAAATCAAAATTCTCCCGCAATCTGTTCTCCAGGAATCGGGTGTAGGGAGACTTGATGTATTGAGGTAAGTTGCAGAAAAAGGCAAACACCGGATTCTTGGTCGGCAACTGGGTGATGTATTTGATTTTAATGTATTTCCCCTTGTTTGCCGGTGGGGGGTATTTTTCTATTTCCGGCAGTAACAGCTCGTTCAACTTGGAAGTGGGGACTTTCCGGTGTTTATTTTCATATACCCTCATGGCCAGTTCCATGGCCTGAAAAATCCGTTGCTTGGTCAATGCAGAGATAAAGATGATCGGAATCCATTTGTTTTCCCCCAACTTATTGGTCATGTCCTCCTTAAAGGTTTGCATGGTCTTGTGATCTTTTTCAATCAAATCCCATTTATTCACCATGATCATGATTCCCTTATTATTTTTGATGGCCAGGGAAATCAGGTTGACATCCTGAGATTCCAGTCCACGGCTAGCATCCACCATAACGATCACCACGTCCGAATCTTCCAGTGTTCGCAAGGAACGCATGACGGAATAAAACTCAATATCCTCTTTAACCTTCGCTTTTTTACGGATTCCTGCCGTGTCGGTAAGGATATAATCCTTCCCATACAGTTGATAGCGGGTATGGATCGCATCCCGGGTAGTGCCTGCCTCATCGGTGACGATGGATCGTTCTCTTCCAATCAGCGCATTAAGGAAAGAAGATTTACCCACATTAGGCCTTCCTAAAATGGATAGTTTGGGAACTCCCTCGTCGGGATCTTCTTCTCCTTCCTCCGGAAACTTTTGGATCACCTCATCCAGCAGGTCACCAATTCCACTGCCGCTGGCAGATGAAATGGGGAAAATGGTTTCCTCGCCAATGCCCAGGGCATAAAATTCATTAGCCGTTAGCATTTTATCCAGGTTATCGGCCTTATTGGCCACCATAAACAGGGGTTTGTCCGTTCCCCTGAGTTCTTTGGCAAATTCAGTATCCAAATCGGTCAGGCCATCCAGGCAGTCTACCACAAAAAGAATCACCGAGGCTTCGTCAATGGCCAGGCGCACCTGTTTCCGGATTTCTTTTTCAAAAATATCATCCGAACCCGTGACGTACCCTCCGGTATCAATAACTGAAAAGAACTTTCCTCCCCACTGCGCATGGCCGTAATGCCGGTCCCTGGTCACTCCACTAAGATTATCTTCGATGGCTTTCCGCTCTTCGATGAGGCGGTTAAAAAACGTGGATTTCCCCACGTTAGGTCTCCCTACAATTGCTACTATATTAGCCATATGCTGCTGTTTTATTGGTCGTAACCAAATTTTCTGAGTTTGTTTTTATTTTTTCGCCAGTTTTCCTCCACCTTGACATAGGTTTCCAGAAAAACTTTCTTTCCAAAAAATAGCTCCATTTCCTGCCGGGCTTTTGTTCCCACCTTTTTCAGTGCATTTCCCTTATCCCCGATGATGATGCCTTTTTGGCTCTGTCGCTCCACGTAAATAATGGCCCGCATGCGGATGAGTTTATCCGTTTCCTCAAATTCTTCCACCCGTACTTCCGTGCTGTACGGTATTTCCTTCTTGTACTGGGTGAAGATTTTTTCACGGATGATTTCGGAAGCAAAAAAACGTTCCGGACGATCACTTAGTTCTTCCTTGTCATAAAACGGTGGGTGCACCGGCATCCGATCCAGGATTTCCTGTAAGATTTTTTGCAGATTAAAATTTTCAAGTGCCGATACCGGGATAGTCTCCACGGCTTGAATTCTTTCCTGCCAGTAAGCGGTCACTTCCTGCAATTTCTCTTCTTTATTGAGGTCTATCTTATTGATTATCAAGAGTACCGGCACTCCGGCAGCATTGATTTTCTGAATGATTTCTTCTATATCCGTATCGTCTTCAAACAAATCCGTCACGAACACAATCAGGTCTGCATCTTCTAGTGAAAGGTTCACGAAGCTCATCATGCTTTTATGCAATTCGTACTTCGGTTTCAGCATACCGGGCGTATCCGAAAAGACGATCTGGTATTCGGGTTCGTTCATGATTCCCAAGATCCGGTGGCGGGTGGTCTGCGCTTTTGAGGAAATGATAGAGAGCTTTTCACCCAAGAGGGCATTCATCAAGGTAGACTTCCCCACATTGGGTTTTCCTATGATATTGACAAAGCCTGCTTTATGGTTACTTTCGGACATGGACTCATTTTTTTTACAAAGGTACTTGATTTTTGAGAATATGTCCTTACCTTTGTATCACAATAACGGCAAGGGCAACAAAAAACGTTTGTTGCCGTATAAAATACCGAAAAGCGATTATAAATAGTTTAAAAAATATATCGCGGGATGGATCCGCCGCGGCGGA
>JAWLFL010000056.1:9844-21573 GCA_041685605.1 Cyclobacterium sp.
GGCGGACACAGAGCCTGTCCCGAGTATCGGGATTCCAGTCCTTAAAATTGAAATCTTGAATTAAAAATATATCGCGGGATGGAGCAGTTGGTAGCTCGTTGGGCTCATAACCCAAAGGTCACAGGTTCGAGTCCTGTTCCCGCTACACAAAACCCCTTATACAGTACGTATTTGGGGTTTTTCTTTTTTAGGGGGCTGTTTGCAAGGATTCAATACAGTTTTTTGTCTTTTCAACACCTTTTTATTATGTGGAAAACTCAACTTAATTTTACCAACCCTTTATATAGACTCTAAAAATTCAGACTTGACTTAGTTAGCTAAATCTATCGGGAGGTTCGCCAAGTAACTAAGTTGAAGTGTTTTCCGGTCCTCGTTTAATAAGTCGATTGAAGCTTTCAGTTCACCTGTCACATTTTTTAGCTTTATGCTTTAGCCTCTACTTATTAGTCCAAACCTATTCTAGGTTCAGGTATTTTTATAAGAACATAAAATATTTTTTTGATCATTCTTTGGTACATACCAGGCTTTTGCCTAGTTCGGTAATCGGCTAAGTTTTTCTCAAACACCCTTCTTGGACCGTTAACACTATTTAGATGTCCTTTTAAAAATACTAATGATGATTTTAATCGGGTTTTTGGAGGCCTTTTTTAAACCTTTTTATTATCTAGTTTTAAATTATGGAAAAAAAATCTAAACCTTGGTACAAAAAATGGTGGGCAATTACTTTGTTTGTCTTTCTTATCCTAATCATAATCGGATCATTATCAGATAGTGACGATTCAAGAAATGAGTCAACAGACTCAACTGAAGTTGAGACAATAAATCGTTGTGAAGATGCTCCAGACTTCATCGTACGACGGCTAACGGATGGTTTAAACACTGACGGCATTACACTGCGAAATGTGAAAGTTGTTAAATCGAAAGGTTTTGAAAGCGTTTATTTTGTTAGCGCAGACCTTCAAGGTCCTGGATTAGAGGGGGAAAGTGATATTGCGACATTCGCTACTAATAAATTGGATAGTAATGGTTTGACGTTTTCAGTTAATTCAATTGCCGAAGAATTCTCTGATTGGCCCCCCGGTAGTAGAACTGGTTTTAATTTAAGTATGAATGATGACGGCGCAAAAGAGTCAAGAGATTGTGTGAACTAATAAATACAATTAAAATCGAAATAAACCTTCCCACAAAATTGATAAACGGAACGTTGTGCATTTATATCGATATTTAAATAACGACCAAATCCAAAATAAATATAGGTAGCCACATTGATTGGGTGTTTTCACTGGTGGAAAAGTTAAAAATATGATTATATGTAAAACTAACCGTTCTGTGAATTTTTTCACTGACTGAAAATTATATTCCTACCCATTCAATCCCAGGAAAGGAATGACCAAAAACCCTGCTTATCAGTTCTCTCTTTTGTTCCTGCTTTCTTTTTTCATCCTCATTCGAATAAACCCATTCGGCAGGTGCTATGTATTTGCCATTTGCTAGTAAAAATTCCATATCATCTTTTGAAATAGTCCTTTCAAAATAGGCTTGCAATATTTGGGCTTTGTCGCTCCTGGAAACTGGCATATTATCGAAATAAAGGTGGAATGATACCCGTATTTTTACCGTAATTTACGAAAAACCAAATGAATTGGCCATCTGCTAAATAACCGGATTTTTTTCAGCCATTAATATGAATTTCTTTGTCCTGTCATCAATATACTTTGTCCCGTCGATGCTGTCCCAGGATGCAGGATAGCTGTTTGATGTTAATAGGATTTGGTTTTCAAAGTGAAGCCCCTGGATATATTCATCAAAGGGGATAAATTTAGTCGGGTATATTTCAGTTTTTACAGGTTGGCCTATGGTTCCTGAAAATGGTGCAGGTCTTTTCCGGTAGGTAAATATTCCGCTCGGGGTGATGCATGGCAGTTGTGCTTTTATTTCATCCCGTTTTGGTTTTTCATCCAGTGACCGGATTAGGTCTACTTCCTTTTTGTATTTAGTGTTAGTCAACCAAGTCAGCAAACTGATAGTGACGGGATTCCCAGGGGAGTTGTAATTTTTGAAACAACTTATTTGCCTGGCTGTTGCCATTCCTGCCCGCTATGTACACCGGCATCACCTGTCCCGTCCCGGGATAGGCGATCGAGGCGATCCCAGGCTGATAGCCGTAAGTCTTTTTGTAGGTTTTTTCGGAATCGTATTTTCCGGTGGGCTGGACCTGGTTGTCATAATCAAGATCATGGAGTTTACTTTTTTTGAGCTGCCCGGTCTTTTCTAAAGCTTTCACCATCAGATCATTGAGTTTTGGGTTTATAAATTTGAAATTGCCTCACAATAAGGGTATATTTGCATCAATAGTATGAATATTGAAACATTTAAAAGGTCTGGATGATGGCAACGATCAGGAAAACAATTACACTTACAGACAAGCAAGATGAATGGATTAAAACTCAAATTAAAAATGGCGGTTTTACCAATGAAAGCGAATATATCCGCGATCTTGTGAGGCGGGATCAAAGCCAGAACGCAGAATTTTTGGCGACCAAAGCCGCTATCGAATACGGATTTAAAAGCGGGATCAGTGATATGAACGTTCCTGATATCATGAAAGAGGTGGAAGATAGGATGCGCAAGGATGGCCGTTTATAGATTATCAAAGGCCGCAAAAAATGACCTTGCCAGCATTTATGAATTTGGCATTGAGACTTTCGGCTATAATCAAGCCCAGCTTTATTTAACGCAACTTCATAAGCATTTTTTAACCATGGCGAAAAATCCCAGCATAGGCCATGACGCTTCGGAGTTCTCGGAGGGCTTAAGACGCTTTGTTTTTGAATCCCATACGATTTTTTATCAGCCGATGGATACAGGGGTGTTTATAGTCCGCGTATTAGGGCAGCCCATGGATTACCATAAGCACCTATAACTCACACATTATCGGTCGCTTAATGTAAAAAAAAATGCGATTCTTTTACATTGTAAGTACGCATTGTTAAGATTTTTTCATTTCTTTAACATTAACCCAAGTGTTTCCAAGTCCTTTCGGTTTTCCTCCATCAGTTCCTTCAAGCCTTTTGCATCTTCTTTCCCATGGGTGATTTCTTCCGGTGTATCGTATTCCACCGCTTCACAAACGAAGAAATGATAAAACAACCAATAACCCAACTTATTTTTTTGTGGTAAAAAATGTGTCCTACCTAAGACTGACAGCACTTGCCCGCTTTCAAAAGGATGTTTGCAAGTGATCTTCTAAAATAAAAATTTGCTCGGAAAATCCCCTCCTAAACTAAATCACCAGCGCAGATTTTTTTTCACGCCCAATGCTTCCCATCAATACAGATAAGGCTGGTAATCTGTCGCGGGTGGATTCACCTTATACTCCGATTGAAGAAAAGCAACCAAATCAATGAGTTCCTGAACGGTCATGACCTCGTTGTAATTCTTCATCTTGGAAAGACCTTCTTCGGTACGGGCGTTTTCTTTGTATATCCATGCGATTTTATGGGAAGGGTTGATGACCGAAGTGACTAATTCTCCATAGGATTTTTGAGTGCTTACTTCACCGCCGAGCGGTATTCTAAGACCGTCATTTTCTCCCTGCCAATCAATCCCTGAAATACTATGGCATGCATTACAAGCCAATCTCGTATAGGTCGCTTTTCCTAATTCAATATCACCTTCAGGTAGCGCAAAACCACGCTCCTGCGTGTTACAACTACTCAAAAATAGTCCCCCACATACTGCGATAAACAGCACTAAACTACTTGATGCGGTGCTAACGGTTTTCTTTTTCTTTATACGAAACATACACGATTGTTTTAATGAAAGATCTAATACACTCTACTGTCTAATAAGAATGAAGGTAGCATCTTAAGCTACAGAAAAACAATGATTTACGTCAGATCTGTCATTGATTTTACTCAGTAAGTTACTTCACAGATGGCAAACCACTACCAGCGGTAGCGATCTTCACCAGTTTCTGGAAATAGGAGATGCGTATTTTTTCTACCTCATAACTGAAATTGACCGTAGGCCTTTTTCCCCCGCTGCGCAGGATCTATTTTAGGCGCATCCGTTTCAGGAATTGAATGTGGACGGTTATGATTTTCGAGAAACTTTTTCACTCGCTTCCCTGCGACCACTTTTTTATCAATCTTCAGAAGGGGGAGGTCAAGCGGATCGGTACGGCAGAAAAACACTAGGGAATACAGATGAATATCGGGCAACGAGCGCAGATGCAGGCAGGAGTCCGTTTTCCCAGGGCAAAAGAAGAGCCGATCGCAATCGGCCTAGCGGTGGAAGACCTTTTAAATTCAAAGGGCAGTGTACAAAACAGCCACTGAATGAACCGGCAAAAAGGCCTGGGCCAGGAAGGGAGGTGTCGGAATCTTCTATGAACAACTATAGGTTTTCATTACCTGATGCTAGAAGCAGCCGGGATGAAAACTGGTATTTTGTCAGTATTTTTTAACGGTTTTTGCTCTTTTGCCTGGTTAATAGTCTCGTGTACCGGCATTTATGGGATCGAAGCAAGCCCAAGCCATTGTTAATAATGGGCTTTCATTTGGTTTTTTGTCGTTGCATTTATAAAGGCCACTCGTCATTCAGTTGTTTGGTAAGGGAGAAGTGTTGCACCTCACGGTCCTGCACCAGACAGGCATGGAGTTCTTTGGTGATGGCTTCTTTATCCATATCCTGACCGATGATTACTAGTTCATTCATTCTGTCACCATAGGTTGGATTCCACTTTTCCATGATAAGGGCTTTATTTTCTACGAAGCTTGGGTTTCGCTGGCGCTCCTTCTCTGAATACGCCGCCCACCAAGTGCCAAAAGCCTCAGCTTTAAGTGATCCTCCGGCCTGACTCCAGAGCAAGGCTTGATGGGGACGGGAAGCCAGCCAAAACAAACCTTTACTTCGAACCACATTCCCGGGCCAGGAATTGCTGATATAATTCCAGAATCTTCCCGGATGAAAAGGACATTGATTTCTGAATACAAAGCTACTGATCCCGTATTCCTCTGTTTCAGGTACATGTTCTTTGTTCAGTTCCTTGAGCCAGCCGGCAGATTGCTCGGCCTTGTCATAATCAAATAATCCGGTGTTCATGATTTCGGCTATTGGCACCTGTCCAAAGGAAGTCTTGATGATTTTTGCTTCCGGGTTCAGTTTGATAAGAAGCCCTTCCAATAGTTTTATTCTTTCGTCAGAAACCTGATCCATCTTGTTGAGTACAATGACATTGGCAAATTCAACCTGATCAGTCAAAAGGTTGACAATGGATCTGGCATCCGCAGGATCATCCGTCATGTCCCGGTCCAAAATGGTTTCTGCTGAACCAAAATCCTTAAAGAAATTATAAGCGTCTACGACAGTCACCATGGTATCCAGCCTGCTGATATGACAGAGATCAAGGATACTGTCTCCTGTTTCAAAGGAGAAGGTCTGCGCCACAGGGATGGGTTCGGAGATTCCGGTGCTTTCGATCAGGAGGTAATCAAATTTCCGTTGTTTTGCCAGTTTTTGTACTTCCTGGATCAAATCCTCCCGCAGGGTGCAGCAAATGCAGCCGTTGGACATTTCGATGAGCTTTTCTTCGGTACGGGAGAATTTGATTTCATTCTGAACCAATTTGGAGTCCACATTGACCTCGCTCATGTCATTGACGATGACGGCAACTTTGTAGCCGGCTCTATTTTGTAAAACATTGTTTAACAAGGTGGTTTTTCCGGCTCCTAGAAAGCCGCTCAAAACGGTGACAGGGATTTTATCTTTCATTTTAATTGCTTTTGAAATCAGACATCATGCAGCCTGATTTTGTCTTTTTTATGTAAAGCCAGTTGGTATAGTGTCCAAGTGAAACAATCATAGCACCAATAGGTGTGACTAGATGCTCGATTGAGCTGTGTTCATTTTTTATCTCCTTTAGTGCGATCGGACCAGCGGTTTCTATGAATTCCCAAGCATGCCCATGCCCACAGATCAACCCGATTGCAATAATGATGAACCCAAGGGTAATCACGAATATGGGCAATAGTTTTTGGTGATGATTTTTGAACCCATGGATCATGGCCAAAACAGCCAACAAAAAACTCAGAATAATAATCATGTATTCTATTCTGGGATTGGCCAAAAATCCCAACCCAAGAAAAGGCAGGATACTGATTAAAAAAGGCAAAGCCAGGCAATGTACAGCACAAAGCAGAGAGGCCGAAAATCCTACGAAGTCGAGTCGGGAGTCAATAAAAAAGGTTTTCATTGTCGAGAATATTATGCAATTATGTTGCAAATATACATTATGGTTTTTATTTTGCAACCTTATTGCATTTAAAAAATAACCTCCATACGTTGTCCCTTAATTGATCGCATTATGCTTACTACCCAATCAGTTGCTTTTGAATACAATCGGGCAAATAGCTTTGTCTTTCCCGATATCCGGTTACCGGTAGGATCAAACTTGCTTATTCTCGGAGAGTCAGGAGTGGGGAAAACTACCCTCCTCCATCTCATAGCAGGTCTCCTGAAGCCTAAAACAGGATCAATAACCATTGACGGGACCCCAATTACGGATTTGAGGGGAAAAGAACTGGATACCTTCCGCGGGGCCAATGTTGGCTTGGTGTTCCAGCGTCCGCATTTTATACAGTCACTCTCTTTGGAGAAAAATCTACAACTGATTCAATATCTGGCTGGCAAGCCTCAGGATTCTGGAAGGATCAAATCGACCTTGAATAGTCTGGGGTTGCTATCAAAAATGAATGAAAATCCCCAGTACCTTTCTCAGGGGGAGCAGCAGCGGGCTGCGATTGCTTTGGCTGTCATTAACCGGCCCCGGTTGATCCTGGCAGATGAACCTACCTCGGCTTTGGATGACAAGAACAGCTATCGGGTGGTAGAATTACTAAAAAATCAAACCAAAAGTACAAAGTCTAGCCTGATCATCATCACCCATGATAAGCGTCTGAAATCGGAGTTTACCAACGCCATAAACCTGAGCAGAACAAATTCTTTAACTCACCGAAAAAGTGAAAATGAATATATTTAAACTTGGTATCAAAAACGTGACTGCCAAACCACTCCCCACTGGCTTGAGCTTATTGTTGCTATCTCTCGGAGTAGCTTTGATCTCCTTAATGCTTCAAACTGAGAGACACCTGAAGGAACAGATGAGTGCTAATATCCAGGGCATTGATATGGTAGTAGGAGCAAAAGGCAGTCCTTTGCAATTGATTCTATCGGCCGTTTTCCAGGTGGATGTGCCCACTGGCAATATAAAGATGGAAGAGGCAAATTCCCTACTGGGAAACCGGCTGATTGACTACGGGATTCCGCTGTCCTATGGTGATTCGTACAATGGCTTTCGGATCGTGGGTACGGATCAGCGATACCCCGAAAATTATGCCATGGAATTGGCAGACGGCAGCCTATGGTCCCAATCCATGGAAGTAACGATTGGATCAGCAGTAGCCAAAAAGACTGGATTGACGCTGGGAGGCAAGTTTCAGGGTTCTCATGGGTTAAGTGAGGGCGGACATGTGCATGAAGGACAAGATTACCTGGTGACGGGGATATTTGAGCCTTCCGGATCGGTGGTAGATCAGTTGATTCTGACCGATCTTCAAAGTGTCTGGGATATACATGATAGTCATGCCCACGCCGAAGATGAACATCATAAGGAATCCCAAGAGCAAAAAAAGGAAGGGGATAGCACTGCGCATTCACATGAAGAGGATCCTGACCACGGGCACGAAACGCAAAATCCTGAAGATGAAGACCACGAACATGAAGACGGGCATGAACACGAGCGTGAAGTAGGGGAAAACCACTCCCATTCGGAAGACCGAGAGATCACAGCCCTATTGGTGAAATTCAAAAATCCACTCGGATTGGTGCAGCTTCCACGCATGGTTAATGAAAACACCAATATGCAGGCTGCGCTGCCAAATTATGAACTAAACAAACTTTTTTCCTTGATGGGAGTCGCCACGACTACGATGAATATTGTAGCAATGATAGTTATCATGGTTTCGGGTATAAGCGTGTTTATCAGTTTGTATTTGAGTCTGAGAGAACGGACATACGAGATGGCCTTACTCAGGACCTACGGGGCATCCAGGAGACAATTGCTGGGTATGATTTTTCAAGAAGGGATAGTGATCACTATTGCCGGCTTTTTACTGGGCCTTATACTTAGCAGACTTGGTTTGTTTTTGATATCCTTACTGCTGAAATCAGCGTATCATTATGACTTTTTTGAAGTGGGGATGATCTGGCAAGAGGGGATTCTGCTGTTGATCACTATTCTTATCGGATTTTTTGCCGCTTTGATCCCTGCCATTTCAGTTTATAAAATCGATATTTCAAAGAGTCTTTCCAATGCTTAGAATTAGCTTATTTTCGCTATTACTCCTACTTTCCTTACCGTCTTTTTCTCAAACCAGAATCACCTGGGACAGGCTCTCAGATGTCACCTTTACCGACAGGTACAGTAAGGAGTTAGATGCCTATTACTATTTTCCAAACTTCGGTCCGTCCGTTTTGGCTTTGAATAACAAAGACGTGATCATTAAAGGATATTTATTGGAAATAGACGCTGAAAACGATATCTATGTCCTCTCTGCCAATCCATTTGCGGCTTGTTTTTTCTGTGGAGGTGCCGGGCCTGAGTCCATTATCGAACTGAAAGTCCCCAAAGATCACCCGCGTTTTAAGATGGATGAAGTACTGACTTTCAGGGGCAAGCTCAAACTCAATGTCGTGGATTTTTATCAGTGTAATTATATTCTGCAAAATGCAAGGGTGTATCCGTGAGGTAGGATAGTCCACCAGGTAGAACGCGAAAACTGTGAGCAGGTTTATACCTTGGCCTATGCCGAAAAGGAAACTAGATCCTACACCTGAAAAAGTTATTTGTTCTTTGATTCACGAACCAAACACAAAAAAAGCCAGACTGAAATTCAACAGTCTGGCTTTTCGCATTGCTTCGATAGAATTTGAATTGATTTAGTAGCCGGGATTTTGAACCAGGAAACCTTCTTCATTGGAGGCCCCATCTATGGCTCGTTGCGGGATGGGAAACAGCCGTTTGTTTGGGTCGCTGTCAGTTTTTCCCGTCCAGCTGTCCTCGTATTTTCCGTACCGGATCTGATACACCCTTCGTAGACCTTCCCAATAAAGTTCAAACCCCGACTCCCGGAAGAGGATATCCAGATCAATCGTACTCAGCGGAGCAGGTGTTTGGGCAGGTCGGGCATTTCTGGAGGTTCGCAGGGTATTCACATCGGCGAGGGCGCCGGCGTTGTCTCCCTTGCGCAGTTTGGCCTCAGCTCGCATCAGGTAGATTTCTCCCAACCGGATCAACACAATGTCCACGCTACTGTTGGTACAGCAATTGGGTGCGGTTCGGCTGAATTGGTATTTGGAGAAGCGGTGACCAGTATTGTGAAGGCTGCCTTCGTTGGTAAAATCTACCTGGAAGGTATGGTCCACGTAGCGGATGTCGGCCCCGCTGCTTCTTCGGTTGATTACCGGGTAAACCCGTATCTTTCCGTCTTCACAGGTCAGGATGTTTCCACTTTCATCTTTTCTCGGACCCCAAATGACCCCTCTAAGAAACCCGCGATTAATTTCAAATTCTTCTGCGTCCACACAATAGTAGTGGTCAGCGTCATTCGTTGGGTTTACCCCGGTCAAATCCCTCAGGTTTGCTGGGATAAGGGTGTTTTCCTGGAAAAACCGTGCATCCGCTTCCGCAGGGTCAACGTCCCCATAGGCATCCACCCACGTTTGAATAAAATCAGGAGTGGCTGCGACGGCGTCGGTACCCCGGGTATTTGGGAATTCCGGTCGGGGAGTAAGGTCTCCTGAGATCGACCAATACTGCCATCTGCTATGTTCTGTTTGAAGTACTCCCCGCTGGTCCAGAGAAAATATAATCTCCGGATTGGTATTGTTATCGTCGTTAAACAAAGCAAAATATTCCGGTGAGAGGGAGTAAGGCCCGTTGATGATATTGGTGGTGTACTGGATAACTTTGTCCATATCCTCCGATCTAAAATCCGGCGTACCGTATGGATCGCGGTAAACCGCCGCATTCAGATACAAGCGAGCCAACAAGGCCTCCACGGCAAACTTATTCATCCGACCGGGACCGCTGCTGCTACCGATCACATTGACTACAGAGAGGAGTTCGGACTCCAGGTAGTCAAATGCCTCTTGCCTTCTAAGAATTATCGACTGTTGATCTGAGGCATCCTTTCGGAACACAAGGCCCCAATTGTCCATCGCCAGCATGTTCAGATAGGCCTTCATGGCAATCATTTCGTACAGGGGATTTTGAGCACTATTGTTGCCATTTTCCACTTCCAGGCGCAATTGCTCTTCTGCAGCTACTGCCCTGGACAAGGTAAGGGTAATAAACCTCCAGGCATCCCCCACCAGGCTATTGCCCGGTGTCATCAGGTGCTGGTGGACGGCAATGAATTTGCCACCATCGAACCAGTCTGTCCCGCCCCGATAGGGAAGAATCCCTTCGTCGGAAGCGACCTCCTGAAGTCCAAAATTGACTGTATGCAGCCAAACCTGACGCAGCATGCCGTATACCGGAGCGATGGAACCGCTGACAATCTCCGCCTGTCCGGTGCCGGTTAGCGATTCATCGAGGATTTGTTCATCCAGGTTGGTGCAGCTTAGGAATGCGAGCAGAAAAGCTGCGGTTGGTACTAAAATTCTTAAACGTATCGTCTTCATCTGATGCTTATTTTTTGAAATTTAACTACCTGTTTCCAGGTGTTTTAAAAGGTTAGGTTGAGGTTGACCATAAACGTCCGCGCCCTTGGATAGGTAAATCGATCAATCCCGAAGGTTTGAATTCCGGCGGTGGTCGCCCCTGTATTGACCTCCGGGTCAAATCCTGTGTAATCCGTAATGACAAATAGGTTTTGGCCAGTCAGGGAAAGTCGGATGGCCTGGAAAGCGTTGCCAACTCCCAGGCGGGTTGGGTTTACCGTATACCCCAACGAGGCATTGTTTAGCCTAAAAAAGCTACCGTTTTCCAGGAAACGGGTCGATACCGTATTCGAGTTATTGAAGGACTCTTCCGGAAACTCTACTGCAAAATCCGTTGTGTTGTTGGAGCGGGAAAGCTGGGCCTTGGTGAAAAGAGACATGGTCGTGTGATTGTAGATCTTGTTTCCAGCTGCCCCGTTGAAGTTCAAACCAAGGTCAAAATTCCGGTATTGGAAATTGGCATTGAATCCATAGATGATCTTTGGAATCGCACTTCCTACTACCACCCGGTCGTTGTCCAGGATTTCTCCGTCTCCGTTGGCGTCCACAAACCGGTTTAGCCCGTCTTCCCCGATCCCATCAAACTGCAGCATGTAAAATGCGCCAATAGGCTGATTATTGATGTAACCATTGATGGTAGCACCTGTCTGTCCGGCGCCTTGAGCCGCTCCCGTGGTCAATACCGAATACGGAGAGTCCCGGACTTCATTTTGGATAAAAGTAACGTTGCCTCCGATGTCATAAGAAAAGCCCTGACCCGCCCCACTGCTGTAATTTAAGGCCAATTCAACGCCGCTGTTAGCGATTTTCATGTTGTCGATATTGTCCCAAAACGTGGAAGTAGGCTGTACCGGGTCGGCAGGAACGACTTCCAGCAAGATATTGGAAGACACCTTGTTGAAATAATCCACCGTACCGCTCAGGCGATTGTCGAGAAGTGCAAA
>JAWLFL010000256.1:0-5268 GCA_041685605.1 Cyclobacterium sp.
ACCGACCATGATTTTTGAATAGTTCTACTTTTTCTTCTTTCGCTAAATACATGCTTAGTCAAATATGATGTTAATTTTTAAAACAAAGACAAAGGTAGCGGTTTTATTCCAATTTATAAAACTTCTTCTTTCAACTTTTTTTGAGGCCGCATCCGGACGAACCCCTTCTTGATTTTTTCCGCTATCCCTTGATAAAAATCAGGTTCAAACAGGCGGGCATCTTTCCGCGCCTGCCGAAGAAAGAACAATCCAAAGGGGATCAGCATCAAGTTGGAGAAAAACGTTCCGAAAAAAATGTCGGACATCCCTTCTTTCGCCCACTTTTCTCCCGTGATGGTCAGCATGTAATACATAATGAAAAAAATGATGGACAGCAACACCGGCATACCCAGTCCCCCTTTCTTAATAATGGCTCCCAAGGGCGCACCGATCATAAACAATACAAAACAGGCCAGCGACTGGGTATACTTCTGGTACCAGGCTACCTTAAAAACCCGGTAGTTTCGCGCCACTTCCTGTATTCTTGCCTTATTGGTAGTGAAATTATTTTTGATATTCCTGGCAGCCGTCAAGCCTACGGTTGCCTGCGAAGTCTGGTATCGAGGGGTGTTTCTTATCGAATCAAGCCGCTCTTGCTGCTCCGCTGTCAGCTCCATGACGGGTTCGGGAGTTTTGGCAACACTGCTGGTATTACCGGCAGTTTGGTTGATCTTGCGCAAATCCGGTTGGGATGCCCGAGAAGGTTCGTCCCCATCGGATCCGGTACTGCTGGAATCCGCATCTCCTTTGCGGGCAAGGGAAGGATTCTCTTCATCAGATGCGGTTTCCGGATCCGGCTCCACTTGTAAACTATCTTGGGAAATGCCTCCTGTAGTATCCCTACTAACAAGGGAGCTGTCCTTACTGCTATCTGGATTTCCTGGCCGCTGAGCGGTTCCGGTGCTATCCGGATCATTATTGAGTGCGATGCCATTTTCGGCATTCTCGTATTCGTCCTTGTATTTTAAATTCCTGAGGGAGTCGGATTCCGTTTTCTTGTCCAGAATCTCTTTGGGAGGTGTCAGTTCCCTGGTTCTTCCAAAGTAATTGTAAGAGGCTTCCGTATTGGCAAAATTGAAGAAATACCAATGATTTAATTCCCGGTCCATGGAATCCAGGTCCACCCGGATCTCTCCGATATTCTTTATAGACTTACTATTGGACCACAAATTCTCCGGTGTCCTTTTCATATCAAAAGCGTCAAGGCTGAAAACCATTTCGTTCATGTCAAAACTGGTTCTGCTAAAGGATACCGGCTTGTCCTTGATCCCTCGCTGGCTTCTCCCTTCCTGATAACTATGGCCATGATGCAGGGTAAGCATCATGTAGCGTTCGTTAAAAAAAGGCTCCATACGTCCCGAATCAGCAGTGATGACGTGCAGGTTACCCTGACCTTGGGTATGATCGTATATCAACACATCCTCCAGCCTTACCTCATCCAACTTCCGGTTTACCTTTATACTGTAGTTGGGAATACCATTGTAAAACACCCCCTCTTTAATGTCCAGGGCGGGTGACTTCATCCGGATATCGTACAGGAGGCCAAAAGTTTTAAGATTTACCTTGGGAACCAGGTAATTATTGGACAGGTAGGCAAATACGGATAGAAAGACCACAAATATGCCGATGGGAAGCATGGCCCTGAGCAGGGAAATGCCGCTGCTCTTAATTGCGGTAAGCTCAAAATGTTCCCCCAGGTTGCCAAAGGTCATCAGAGAGGAAAGCAATACTGCCAGGGGAAGGGCCATGGGAGAAATACTCACCACAAAATAACCAATCAACTCCATGTAGACTATAAATGGCAGATCCTTCCCAAATATTTCATCGAAATACTTAAGCATGTTTACCGTCAGCAGGATGAAATCCACCACGATAAAAGTGAGCAAAAAGGGCCCAATAAAAGACCCGAGAATCAGTTTATCTAATTTTTTCATGAAACGCCTTTAGCCTTACTTCTTTAAAGACGAAACAAAATTGAACATATTATGTCAAAAAAAGGAATATTTGAGTCCTTATCCTCCGATAATTTCCTTGAGGCTATTGATCAGCCCTTCCCAGATCGACCCCTGCTCCTGTTCGTCATAGGCATCTCCGTACTCGATGACCCGAAGGTAAAAGGTCTGGGTGAGTTCATTTTCATCCAGTTTGAACTCAATAAAAGGACGATCGTGGTCTTCTTCCTCCTCTTCCGAGGGGTCAAAAAATTCGAATTTGACGTGGTGGTTGGTGCGCATGATGACCGGTCGGGCATAGTGATTTTCCCCATCGTAGATGAAGTTATAGATCTTATCTTCGTTGATGACCACGTCGTCTGCAAACCATTGTGCCAGGCCGCTCGCCGTGCTTAAATAAGGATAAATGATCTTTTTGGAAGTATTTATCTGATAGTCTGAAACAAATTTGATTTTCTGCATGGCCATTCTGTTTCTGGTTATAAAAAGTGATTTTTTTAGGTTTTCAACTTGCAATTCAAGGATTATCCTCACATATTTGCATTCCAATTCGGCGAGGTAGCTCAGATGGTTAGAGCGCAGGATTCATAACCCTGAGGTCAGGGGTTCAACTCCCCTCCTCGCTACACATTTGAGGTCTCTTTCAAGAGACCTTTTTTCATCCCACCGGATCGCATTTAACGGGCAGATTCGCATCTGTTTCTCCCAATTACAAAATTATCCCTATTTGAATACCCTCCTTTCGCCTGCATCCTTGTTTCACTTTTGAACAAGGACCTGGAAACCGAAGTGCTTTCTTAATCCTGTTTCGGATGCCCTTAATGCTTAAGGAAAAGTAATATAATGAAATTTTCAAAAAAGTAAACCTTCTTACTAAAGAGCAGGCATAAAAAAACCCTCCGAGGAGGGTTTTTTTATAAGGTATCAACCTGTTTACTTTACTTTATCCACCACGGCTTTGAATGCCTCCGGATGGTTCATGGCTAAATCTGCCAATACTTTTCTATTTAAGTCTATGCTGGATTTTTTCAGCATGCCCATAAACTGGGAATAGCTGATGCCGTACTGACGTACCCCTGCATTGATACGCTGAATCCACAATCCGCGGAATTCTCTTTTCTTAACCTTTCTATCCCTGTAAGCGTACTGGAGGCCTTTTTCGTATTTGTTTTTGGCTACTGTCCATACGTTCTTCCCTCTTCCGAAGTACCCTTTCGTCGCTTTTAATACTTTTTTTCTTCTGGCTCTTGAAGCCACTGCATTTACCGATCTTGGCATGTTTGTTTTCGTTTTTGACCTTTGGTGCTCCTGCTGTTACTTTGAAGACTTACTGAACCAAAGATCTGGTGTGAATTAAATAACCTGAATTAATGGAATCGATTAGATTCGTAGCATTGCTTTTACTCTTCCCTCATCGGTTTCGTGAACCGTCCCCATCTTGGTAAGATTTCGCTTCCTTTTGGTGGACTTTTTGGTCAGAATGTGGCTTTTGAATGCATGCTTTCTTCGGATCTTTCCGGTAGCAGAAAGCTTGAACCTTTTCTTGGCACTTGACTTTGTTTTTACTTTTGGCATTACCCTCTATCTGTTAGTTAATATTATTTCTTACTCGCTTTGGGAGAGACGAAAATATTCATTCGTTTACCCTCCATTTTGGGAAGCTGTTCTACCTGTCCGTAGTCCTCCAGGGCCTGGGCAAATTTCAATAGCAGCATTTCTCCCCTTTCTTTAAAAACAATGGTACGACCCACAAAATGAACGTATGCTTTGACTTTGGCACCGTCCTTCAGAAAATTAATGGCATGATTTAGTTTAAAGTTAAAATCATGATCATCCGTATTGGGACCAAATCGTATTTCCTTAACTACCGTTTTTGCTGCATTGGACTTGATTTCTTTCTGCTTTTTCTTCTGTTCGTACTTGAACTTTGCATAATCAATCACCTTGCAAACAGGTGGAGCAGCGGAAGGAGAAATTTCCACGAGATCAAGACCATTATCCTGGGCAAGCGCGATGGCTTTGCTCGTCTCCATGACGGCATTACCTCCTTCTACAAAATCTCCTACAACCCTGACTTCTCTGGCCCTGATTTTAGCATTTACTTTATATGGTTCCTCTTGTCTCGGGGTATACGTTCTTTTTCCTCTCAAAATAGTTATGGTTGTTGTTTAAAGTCTCAATCTGCAAATATCTAACAATTTTTTAAATATTAAAAATCAGCAAATTATAATACTGTTATTTATTTAATGATTCCTTAATGATCCCCTGAAAGTACGCCACAAAGGCTTCTAGTTCAAAACTGCCTTTGTCCCCCTCTCCGTGTTTACGCAGGGAAAGTTTGTTTTCTTCTTGTTCCTTTTCACCGACAATCACCATAAAGGGAATCTTTTTCACCTCGGCATCCCGAATCTTGCGCCCGATCTTTTCATCCCGGTGGTCGATGTCTCCGGTAATCCCGCTATCAGCCA
This sequence comes from Cyclobacterium sp., assembly GCA_041685605.1. Lineage (GTDB taxonomy): Bacteria > Bacteroidota > Bacteroidia > Cytophagales > Cyclobacteriaceae > Cyclobacterium. The sequence continues at coordinate 4,460 of JAWLFL010000256.1, forward strand.
GCAACAACTTTACCTTTTCAGCGTAGTCGGCAAATTTTTCGGAGATCGGAAGAATGACCAATTGCTCCGGTGCCAACCAAAGCGGAAAATTCCCCGCGCAATGCTCAATCAGTACCGCTACAAAACGCTCCAGGGAGCCAAAAGGTGCCCGGTGAATCATTACCGGCCGGTGTTTTTGATTGTCGGACCCGGTGTATTCCAGCTCAAAGCGCTCGGGCAACTGATAATCTACCTGTATGGTGCCCAGTTGCCAGCTTCTTCCCAAGGCATCCCGGACCATAAAGTCCAGCTTGGGTCCGTAAAAGGCCGCTTCACCCAGTTCGGTGATGGTCTTCAGCCCTTTTTCCCCGGCCGCCTCGATGATGGCCGCCTCTGCTTTGTTCCAGGCAGCCTGTCCCCCGATGTATTTCTCCATCTTTTCGGGATCCCGAAGGGATATTTGGGCGGTGTAATCCTCAAAGCCTAGTGCCTTGAACACGTACAACACCAGGTCAATGACTTTGATAAATTCTTCCTTTACCTGGTCCTGCCGGCAAAAGATATGGGCATCGTCCTGCGTAAATCCCCGCACCCGGGTCAATCCATGCAATTCCCCACTTTGCTCGTATCGGTATACGGTACCAAATTCGGCATACCGTACCGGCAAATCCTTATAGGACCGGGGCTTGCTTTTATAGATTTCGCAATGATGGGGACAATTCATGGGTTTTAGCAAAAACTCCTCTCCCTCGTGGGGTGTGGTAATGGGCTGAAAGGAGTCCTTCCCGTATTTTTCGTAATGCCCGGAAGTTTCGTACAAGGCCTTGTGT
>JAWLFL010000257.1:0-5261 GCA_041685605.1 Cyclobacterium sp.
TTTATTCCTGACGCACCCAAAAGGCAAAGCCACGTTCAATGTGTTAAAAATGGCCCGACCGGAAATTTCGTTTGAGTTGCGAACGGCCATTTCCAAGGTCATTAAGTCGGAAAACCGCTTGCGCAAAACCGGCATTGAATTGAAAGTAGATTCGGGCGTAAAAGTGATCAGTTTTGAAGTAGTTCCGCTTGACATCGAATGGGACGAACCCTTGCTCCTTATTATTTTCACAGAACACGAACAAGCTGAGCTTTATTCAAAGCAAACCAATGGCAAAAATGACAATTCGCCTGCAAAAGACAGAAGGATCAAGAAATTAGAACAGGAATTGGCAACAGCGCGCGCCGATGCGCTTTCCGTCTCACAGGAGCAGGAGGCCTTTACCGAAGAATTGCAAAGTGTGCATGAAGAAGCGGTTTCGAGCAACGAGGAACTGCAAACCGTAAATGAAGAGTTGGAAACGTCAAAGGAAGAAATAGAATCGACCAACGAAGAACTCATTACCACCAATCAGGAGTTGCAAACCCGCATCGACCTGCTCAACGAATCCTATGAGTATTCCAATGCCATTGTTTCTACCATGCACGATCCCTTGCTTGTTTTAGGGAATGACCTTCGGGTAAGATCTGCAAACAAGGCATTCTACAAGACCTTTGACGTGACCGAAGCAGAAACCGAAGGAGTACTGCTTTATGAATTGGGCAACAATCAATGGGACATTCCCAAGCTGCGAAAATTGCTTGAAAAGATTATTCCTAACGATGCTGAATTCCATGATTTCGAGGTTAAACATACCTTTCTGGACATAGGCGAAAAGATAATGTCACTCAATGCAAGCCGTGTGGTCCAGAAAACACATCGGGAAGACTTAATCCTCCTTATTATCTCTGACATTACCGAAGTAAGACGCCTGATAGTAGAAAAGGAACAGCGGGATAAAGATTTTCTCAAAAAGGAAATTCGGGATCGAAAAGCAGAGAAATTGAAGTTGGAGCAAGCTGTTGATAAAAGAACAGAGGAGTTAAAAGTAGCCAATGAATCCCTGGATAGCAGAAATAAGGAGCTGCTGAATATGAACAAAGAGCTGGAAGCATTCACCTATGTTTCAAGTCATGACTTACAAGAGCCACTTCGTAAAGTACAAACGTTCACGGGCATCATTTTAGAAAAAGAGGAGCCGCATTTATCAGATAAAGGGAAAAATTATTTCCATCTTATCCAACAGGAAACGGTAAGAATGCGGCAACTAATCCAGGACTTGCTTGCCTTTTCGGGGATCAGCGCTGGCGAACGGAAATTTGAAAACACGGACCTCAGCAAGGTGATAGAGGAAGTAAAAAAGGAATTTAAAGAGCTGATCGATGAAAAGCAGGCGGTAATAGAAGTGAATGAAATCGGGGAAGTTTACGTGATTCCTTTTCAGTTTCGTCAGCTTATGCATAATCTTATTGGCAACGCGCTCAAGTATTCACACCCGAAACGGTCCCCTCACATAAAAATAACGAGTCGGATTATCCAAAGCGGGGAATTAAATTTGGAGGGGCTTTATCCTCAAAAAGAATACTGTCAAATCATTCTTAGCGACAACGGAATCGGCTTTGAACAACGATTCAGCACCAAGATATTTGAAGTATTACAAAAGCTCCACGGCAAGGATGAATATGCCGGGACAGGCATCGGACTTGCCATCGTAAAAAAAGTAGTTGACAATCACAATGGAATCATTATTGCAAACAGCGAATTGAATAAAGGAGCCACTTTCAACATATACCTGCCTACCGGACAGGCGGGCCTGTCTGTGTCCCAATAAACGTAAGTCAAATGGAAAACGAACCCCTACATATTCTTCTTGCCGATGATGATGAAAACGACCGTCTTATTTTTACGGAGGCATTTGCCGAATTAGAAATCAAAACCGTGGTTAGCACGGTAAAGGACGGAATGAAACTCATGGAAAGGCTCCGTGATAGAACGATCCCATTACCCGATCTCCTTTTTCTGGATCTCAACATGCCACGCAAGGATGGGTTGGAATGTTTGAAAGAAATCCGAAGCGATAAAAAACTAAAAGGGATTTCCATCGCTATTTATTCAACATCGGGTAATAAGAAGGATTTGGAAGAAACCTTCCTCAATGGTGCGAATATTTACGTTATCAAACCAAGTAGCTTTAGTAAGCTCAAGACGGTATTGGAAAAAACAGTAATGACCGCTTTTCAATACCAAGACGAAAAATTGAAAAGAGAAAACTTTTTGCTCCTGGTCTAAAAATGCCACAAGGAGGACCGTTTGAAGGGGGAATAAGTGTAATTAAAGGCTATCCACAATATCGTAGCGTTTCTGGGCCGTGATGGGCTTGAATATAAAATCAGGTTTATAGGGAGTGTGAGGCGGACCTATTGGTTCATAAGCTGGTCCGCTTCTCTAAAGATGAAGCGGGTAGATCATATCATTTGAACTACAATTAAATAAAGGTGACCCGAGATCGAGCCACCTTTGTCTGTTTACAGAATGAAAAATAACGGTTAGCTTTTCAGTTCGAAGCGATCCAGGTTCATGACCTTGTCCCAGGCAGCTACGAAATCCCGGACAAATTTTTCCTTGCCATCATGGCAGCCGTATACCTCTGAAATCGCCCTTAATTCAGAATTAGAACCGAAAATAAGGTCCGCGCGGGTCCCGGTCCATTTGCGTTCCCCTGTATGGCGATCCCTTCCTTCAAACACCTTGTCCGAATCGTCCACAGCTTTCCAGCTTGTTCCCATGTCCAACAGGTTGACAAAGAAATCATTGGTAAGCACACCGGGCTGTTTAGTGAATACACCGTGTTCGGATTGGTCAAAATTCGTATCAAGCACACGCATCCCGCCTACCAGTACCGTCATTTCCGGAGCAGTCAGTGTCATTAATTGCGAACGATCTACCAACATCTCCTCGGCAGCTACCTGATGTTGAGCATCCTGGTAGTTGCGGAAGCCGTCGGCTGCCGGTTCCAGAATCGCAAAAGATTCCACGTCGGTCTGTTCCTGGGTAGCATCTGTGCGTCCGGGAGTAAAAGGCACCGTCACCTCCTGTCCGGCATCTTTGGCTGCTTTTTCGATGGCAGCGCATCCCCCCAGGACGATCAGGTCGGCAAGCGAGACTTTTTTATTACCGGACTGAGAGCCGTTAAAGGTTTCCTGAACCCCCTTCAGCTTATCCAGTACCCTGGCAAGCTGGGTCGGATTGCTGACCTCCCAGTCTTTTTGAGGTGCCAGTTGGATTCTTGCCCCATTCGCGCCGCCTCGTTTGTCCGAACCCCGGAAGGTAGAGGCGGAAGCCCATGCGGTACTGACAAGCTCCGAAACCGAAAGACCGGTATCCAGGATTCTTTTTTTCAGATCGGCAATATCCTTGTTGTCCACCAATTCATGATCCACGGCAGGGACAGGGTCTTGCCAGATCAGGTCCTCCTGAGGTACTTCAGGGCCCAGGTACCGGGCACGAGGTCCCATGTCACGATGGGTAAGTTTAAACCAGGCCTTCGCAAAGGCATCGGCAAATTCACCCGGGTTCTCATAGAAATGGCGGGAAATTTTTTCGTATTCCGGATCCATGCGCAAGGCCAGATCGGTGGTCAACATGAACGGCGCATGACTTTTGGCAGGATCGTGCGGATCGGGCACCGTCCCAGCACCGCCACCGTCTTTTGGCCGCCATTGATTGGCACCGGCGGGACTTTTGAACAGTTCCCACTCGAAGCCGAAGAGGTTCTCAAAATAATTGTTACTCCATTTGGTAGGGGTGGTGGTCCAGGCGCCTTCCAGGCCACTGGTGATGGTGTTGTTTCCATTTCCGGATCCCAGGGTGGTTTTCCAGCCCAGGCCCATTTCCTCGATTCCAGCGCCTGCCGGTTCGGGGCCTACGTATTTGGTGGGGTCTCCGGCACCGTGTGTTTTTCCGAAGGTATGCCCACCGGCAATCAATGCTACGGTTTCGTAATCATTCATGGCCATCCTTCCGAACGTTTCACGAATATCCCGGGCTGCAGCTACCGGATCCGGCTTTCCATTGGGGCCTTCCGGGTTTACATAAATCAGCCCCATCTGTACGGCTCCCAGCGGATTTTCAAGCTCCCGGTCACCGCTGTACCGCTTGTCTCCCAGCCATTCGGCTTCCGACCCCCAGTACACATCTTCCTCCGGCTCCCATATGTCTTCCCTGCCGCCGGCATATCCATACGTTTCGAGCCCCATGGATTCCAGGGCCACATTCCCCGCCAGAATCATCAGATCTGCCCAGGAAAGCTTTCGTCCGTATTTTTGCTTGACGGGCCAAAGTAGTAGGCGAGCTTTGTCCAGGTTGGCATTGTCAGGCCAACTATTAAGCGGAGCAAATCGCTGCGTCCCGGTGCCACCGCCTCCACGGCCATCCGAAATCCGGTACGTACCGGCACTGTGCCAGGCCATTCGGATGATAAAAGGACCGTAGTGCCCGTAATCTGCCGGCCACCAATCCTGAGAAGTAGTCAGTGCTTCGTGCAAATCCTTTTTAACTTCCGCGAGGTCAAGGGAGTTAAATTCTTCCGCATAATTAAACTGCTCTCCCATGGGATTGGAAAGGGAAGAATGCTGCCGAAGTATGTTTAACTTTAATTGGTTGGGCCACCAGTCCCGGTTTCTGGTTCCTCCTCCGGCACTTTGTTTTAGGGCTCCTCCATGAAAAGGGCATTTCGCCACGCTCTCATTGAATTCTGATAGTTTTGCATTTGGGTTTGTGTTGTTTTCCATAACGACGTATAAAATTTGTTTCTTTTTTTCTTCAACAAGATACCAAAATTTGTAATTATGAAAAATTTAAATCCATTGAAAAAATCTATGGGTCTTATCTGTTCTCTATGCCTGGATTGAATAGGCAATGACTCGTCCTGAAATACGTATCCAAATCCCCCTTAAAAAGGGGGAATTACTGAAATGCTTATTTAAAGCGGAATTGGAGCCATTGCAATGGGCTGGGAAAGTTTGCCGGTATACTGTGACCGCTAATCCATCCGTATCCAAATCCCCCTTTCTCAAAGGGGGCTGGGGGATTTAAAGACGAAAATTGACCCGTCCTGAAAAAAGTTTACAGATTTAAATTTTATTCATTGTTAGTCCTACCGGAAATTTACAGAAATCAGTAAGAGTATACATGGTATGGGTACGAAAAAATCCCCTCCCGACTCTGGTCGGGACAGGTGCTGCCCTCCGCCGCGGCGAAGGGAATTGCTGAAATGCCTGTTT
>JAWLFL010000258.1:0-5255 GCA_041685605.1 Cyclobacterium sp.
GGATGTGGACGGTGATGGCAAACCGGATATTTTATTGGCGGATAAAAAGCAATTCGTCTGGTACAGAAACGGAGACTGGAAGCGGTTTGTCATGGTGGATAACCTTACCCAACGGGATAATGTATGTATTGCAGCCAGAGACATCAATGGAGACGGGCAGGTGGAGGTGGCTGTGGGTGCCCAATGGAACCCCGGCGAAACCAGCGATGAGAGCCAATCCGGATCGGTGCACTACCTGATCCGCCCTGAAGATCCTACCCAAAAGTGGGAGCCAGTGAAACTTCACCATGAACCAACGGTACACCGGATGCGCTGGATTAAGGCAAAAGACGACCTGTTCCACTTGATCATGCTGCCCCTTCATGGTCGTGGAAACTCCGGGGGTGAAGGCGCAGGAGTAAAGGTAATCGGTTACGAAATGCAGGACAGGGAAGGAAGGGACTGGAGCCATTGGGTAATCGACCAATCCATGCACATCACCCATAACATGGAGATTGTACCCCATGAAAATCAGGGAGAATCCTTATACGTAGGAGGTAAAGAAGGAGTCAAAGCATTTTATTTTTCTAACGATCAATGGGAAATTCATCCCAACGGTGCCTGGTTGGTCAATGATCATGGTTTTGGAGAAATCCGTGTGGGAAAAACGGCTTCGGGAGATCGGTTCCTGACAGGGGTTGAGCCCTTTCACGGGCCAACGCTCACTGCCTACCTTTCGAAAGGAAATACCTTCTCCAGAGAAAATTTGAATCGGCAGGTGCTGACCGCTGATATGAATCAAGGGCACGGCCTGGCTACTAGCGATTTATTGGAGCAGGGAAAAGACCAGATTGTCATCGGATGGAGGGAACCCAACGATTCAGGGGAAATGGGCATAAAGCTCTTTTACACTTTAGCTGATAATTCCTGGCGAGAGCACTGGGTGGATAAAAACGGGATGGCTTGTGAAGATCTGAAAGTAGCCGACCTCAATGGGGATGGAAAACCGGACATCATTGCCTCCGGGAGAGCTACCCGTAACCTTAAAATTTATTGGAATACCAGTAACTGATTGGAAATAGCCCTCAATTCTTACCATTCGTTAACCCAACCCTGATGAATAACCTACTAAAAATTTCCCTTTTTCTGTTTGGCCTCTTGGGTTCTGCCTTGCAAAGTACTGCCCAGAACCTGGCCCCGCTAGCCAAGCAATTTATCGAAAGCCTGGATGCCGATCTCAAAAAGCAAGCCTGTTTTCCCTTTGACCATACCGAACGATTCAATTGGCATTTTGTCCCCAGAGAACGAAAGGGGCCTACTTTCCACGATTTTAATGAGCAACAGAAAGCAGCAGCACTTACCCTGATGCGGGCATCCCTTGGTGAACCGGGAATAGAAAGAACAGAGGCCATTTTTGCGCTTGAAAATATACTTCGGGAGGTAGAAAACCGGCCTCCCAATGATGCCTACCGGGATCCGTTAAATTACCATTTCAGCATTTTTGGAGATCCAGGAGGGGCAAAGGAATGGGGCTGGCGACTGGAAGGCCATCATTTGTCGCTTAATTTTTCCTCTGACAGGCGAACCCTTATCTCCTCCACGCCTTCCTTTATGGGCTCCAATCCGGCTTTGGTGCTCTCTGGCCCTGAAAAGAATCGACAGGTATTGGCAAACGAAACCAACATGGGATTTGCCATGGTACATGCCCTGAATGAAACGCAAAAAAGCACCGCTATTTTTTCGGAAAAAGTCCCTTATGATATCCTCACATCCAATGATCGCCGGGCCTCCCTTTTGCAGCCTTTGGGCATCCCCTATTCTGCACTAAACCCAGACCAGCAGCAACTATTTCAGGAACTGGTGACGCTTTACCTTTCCAGATTTACACCCGCTTACCAGGGACTGTTACAGGATCGGATCCAAGAGCAAGGTTGGGCGGATTTCGCATTTGCCTGGGCAGGAAGTGAAATCAATGCGGTAGGAGAGCCTCATTACTACCGAATACAAGGCGCAGATTTGCTGATCGAATACGATAACATTCAGAATGATGCCAATCATGTACATACCGTCATTCGAGATCTTCAAAATGACTTTGGGGGCGATTTGTTATTAAGCCACTACCAAAAAAATCACCTCAGTCAATAAAAGGCCAAACACGCAAAATTATAGCTACTGGAAAATACCTTCCTGGTTCATTTTGGTGAACACTTATGTAACCTGACATCCGGTTTATTCTTTCTGATATACCCTCACGTAATCCACCTGATAGGTAACTGGAAAGGCCGTGGACTCCGGATTCCCCCCATTACTACCAATAGCTAGATTTAGCAATAAGTAATGTGGCTGGTGAAAAGGGTTCGTTCCATCCGGATTTACCGCGGTCGTAAGATCGACCTCATTGATCAACGCGTCATCCAGGTAAATTTTCAGGTATTCGGCCGTCCAGTCCAACCTCCAGATATGAAATTTATCAGGCCATTCCGGATCTTGTTTTAAAAGGTCAGATAGTGGAATTTTGGCTTCATCCCAGGCAGCCCGCTTTTCCGGATGGGCCCAGGCTGCATTGGCCAGAATAGTGGGTACTCCGTCTGCCAGGTAATATTCCATCACATCGATTTCTCCGTTTGCCGGCCAGGGTCCTTCCACGCCCAGGGTCCAGATAGCTGGCCAAAGCCCGGAGGCGGTATCTATTTTCGCCCTTACTTCCATAAGCCCATACTGAAAGGAAAACTTTCCCCGGGTATGAATACTGGAAGAGGTGTATTGCGCAAAAGGCCGTTTCTTTTTCCAGTCCCGACTTCCTTCTTCAAAACCGGGGTTTCTTACCCGCTCCCGTCTTCCCTCGATAAGCAATAAACCCTTTTCCAAACGGGCATTATCAGGCTGGTACCACTGTAGCTCCTCATTCCGTTCAAAACCATGTTCAAACGACCAAAAGCGGTGATCCGGTACGCTTTCTCCTGTAAAATCATCTGCCCAAACGAGTCGATATCCCGCCTTTTCCGGAGCTTCTGCCCCAATCTGAGCTTTTAGGTCGCCTAGGTTAAGAAAAAGCACTGTGCTACTAATCAATAGGTGTTTCATCCGAACAAAAGGTTAGACAAGCTGAAAGATAGCCAAAAAAATCACCTTTTTTTCTTGTAGGGATAGGTAATTTGTTCCCAAAATGTTTTTGGGAATTTTTCCATACCATCAAAACCTAAGGGGATATCTCTTCCCTCGTGAGGGATGTATGCGGTGCCAAATAAATAATCCCAAATACTTAAGGTCAGTCCGTAATTTACCCCATAAGATCCTTTTGGAAGGGTTTTGGCATGATGCCAGATGTGCATGATGGGGTTATTTAGCAGGTACTTCAAAGGTCCGTAGGTTACTCGGAGGTTGGCATGATTTAGATGGCCAATGGCCGTGGTGAAAATATGCACCAAAAAGAATTCTGTCAAGCCAAACCCAATCATGGCCAGGGGAATGTACTGGACACTTTTATAGAGAATGGTTTCCATCCAGTGAAACCTCAGGTGAGCTGCAAATCCCATTTGCTCTACGGAGTGGTGTACTTTGTGAAATTCCCAAAGTGCCGGAACCCGATGCAACATGCGGTGAACGTTCCATTGAATGAAATCAGCCACGATGAACAACAGACCAAATTGTGCCCAACCCGGCCAGGAGCTGACTTCAATAGCTACCAGGTTGGTAATCCCAAATAGGCCAAGAAAATCATTGAAAGCCTCCACGGCCACATTGGAAATGGCATTGTAGGCAATCAACGAAAAAAGGAAAAAGTTGAAAAACATGTAAAAGCCATCCAGCCAGAAATCTTTCCGCAGTGCCGGTTGACTTTTTCTCCAGGGAAAAACCAGCTCCAGCAGCCACACCGCCAGGGAAAGACCTACCAACCACCAGAAATAATTATTCCAGGAAGGATACATGATTTCATCCAGGAGGTAGGTGAAATATCCATAGTAGGCATCGGCAATTATTTTAATGTATTTTTCCATTTTTACTGCTATTCATAACAAGGTTTTGTTTTGTCAAGTTTAAAACCTTTCCCTCCGCGGCAGGAAAAACTCCCTTAACCAAACAGAAAGCCCCACGCGAATCCAAGCTTCGCATAAATAAACTCAAACATGCCAAGAGGAGTTTAATTTTTTGAAAACTTGGCTTTCATTATACAAGGTAAAATTAGCAAGGAAAATTCATTTAATCAGTGACAGGAATTACAGTAGCCAGGTCGTCACTAAATGCTTTCGCCGGGCACTTTCATTGGGAACAATGGATAAAATTTAGTATTATTAACTTATAACAGCAGTAAATAAGTTTTCATGTATTTCAGCACAGACACCGCGACGACCCCAATACCTAAAATTCCAGAAGGAGACTTAAAGGATAAATGGAGCAATTTCAAAACCCAGGCACGTTTGGTGAGTCCCAATAACCGGAAAAACTACCAGATTCTGGTGGTAGGCACCGGGCTTTCCGGAGCTTCGGCAGCCGCTTCCCTGGCGGAACTTGGTTACCAGGTAACTACTTTTTGTTTTCAGGACTCCCCCAGAAGAGCCCATTCGGTAGCAGCCCAGGGTGGTGTAAATGCCATGAAAAATTACAAAAACGACGGCGACAGTGTGTTCAGGATGTTTTATGACACCTTGAAAGGTGGGGATTTTCGAGCCCGGGAAGCAAATGTCTACCGCCTGGCCGAATGCTCTGCCTCGCTCATTGACCAGGCAGTAGCACAGGGAGTGCCCTTTGCCAGGGAATACAGCGGGTATCTCAGCAACCGATCCTTTGGGGGGGTGCAGGTAAGCCGGACATTTTACGCCAGAGGGCAGACAGGGCAGCAACTACTCCTTGGAGCTTATCAGGCCATGATGCGTCAGGTTCATTTGGGCAAGGTTATTTGTTACAGCCGGCACGAGATGTTGGATCTGGTAACGGAAAATGGTGCAGCCAAAGGGATTTTGGTGCGAAATCTGGATACGGGAGAAATCAGCCGACATGCCGCCCATGCAGTAGTGTTGGCCACCGGCGGTTTTGGGAAAATTTATTATTTGTCTACCCTGGCCATGGGTTGCAATGGATCGGCCATTTGGCGTGCTCATAAAAAAGGAGCATGGGCTTCCTGCCCTAGTTGGACGCAAATCCATCCAACCTGCCTGCCTCAATCCGGAAACCATCAGTCCAAACTCACGCTCATGTCCGAATCCCTCCGAAACGATGGGAGGATCTGGACCCCGCGGGTTAAAAATGAAGATCGAAAACCCCTGGATATTCCCGAA
>JAWLFL010000259.1:0-5235 GCA_041685605.1 Cyclobacterium sp.
AACGGAAAAAATAGTCACCGAGGCCTTAGGCACCTCCTTTGCTATTAATGCCATAGTGGAGGACCAGCTGGAAATTTCTTTGGTCAGCGGTAAAGTAAAAATAAATCACACCAGCACAGGGGAGACCGTTTTACTAAATCCCGGAGAGCAACTTCGTTACAAAAATTCCAATCAAAGCATGGAGGTGGGTTCCTTTTCAGTTGATAAAATACTGGGCTGGAAAGAAGGAGTATTGCAATTTTCAAACGCAGGGTTTGAAGAGGTAATCAAAAAACTGGAACGCTGGTATGGAGTTCAGATCTCGTATTCAGGCCATCCGGGTAACTCCTGGCTTTTAAGCGGCAGATACACCAATCAAAATCTGGACCTGGTACTAAACCGAATGGCTTACATAGAATCATTTGATTACAGCATTAAAGGAAAAAATGTTCACTTAAAATTTTAAAAATATGTAATAAACCCAAAGGATCAAAAATGGAGCCATGGCTCAAAAAATGGTTCGGGATGGAAAGTCATTGGGGAATGCACCATCACCGAACCAAGCTTAATGAATGTAACAATAAACCTCTTAAAAGTATGAAATTTAACTTACAAAAGACAATTTACATGTTGTCAAGGTATTTTCTTTATGGGTTCTCCCTGCAACTGGTGTTTCTCAACCTGGTCTTGGCAGGAAATGTAAACGCCCAATATGAAACGATAGACAAGGTTTGGGTAACTCTCAACCGGCAGGAGATGTCTCTGGGTCAATTTTTCAGACAGATTGAGACCAACACATCCTATTCCTTCTCCTATGATCGTAACGATATCGACCGAGCGGTGCGGGTCGAATTAGCTTCCGACAATGCCAGTGTGGAAACCATGCTCCGGGAAGTAGCGCGGCAAACTTCTCTGAGTTTCCGGCAGGTCAATGACCAAATAGATGTCAGGAAAGTAAGTCCGGATCAAACGGAAAGCGTAACGATAGTGGATCAGACCGTCAGCGGTGTGGTCAGGGATGATCAGGGAGACCCTTTGCCCGGAGCTACGGTATCTGTCAAGGGTACCGCTACCGGCACGGTTACCGATTTGGATGGGAGTTACTCCTTGACGGTACCCGATGGCTCGGTGTTGGTGTTTTCCTACTTGGGATACGATTCCCAGGAAGTTACGGTGGGAAACCAAACCGTCATCAATATTTCGATGACCATGGATGAGTCATCCCTGGAAGAAGTAGTGGTAATCGGCTACGGTACTCAAAAAAGAAGTGATCTGACTGGAGCCGTTTCCTCGGTAAAAGCGGAGGAACTAACAGCTTATCCGGCTATTGATGCCGTACAGGCACTTCAGGGTCGTGCTGCGGGTGTTCAGATTCAGGCTAATAATGGTGCCCCCGGTGCCAGTATGAAAGTCAGAATCAGGGGGGGTACTTCCATCAATGCCAGCAGTGATCCTATTTTTGTAGTGGATGGATTTATTGGAGCCGCCATGCCCCCTCCGGAAGATATTGCTTCCATTGAGGTCCTAAAAGATGCTTCAGCCACTGCGATCTATGGATCCAGAGGTGCCAACGGGGTTATCATGGTGACTACTAAACGGGGTAAAAGCGGAGCTGCCAGGGTTGAGTTCAATACCTCGTATTCCATGCAAAACGAAATCAACCGACTGGACCTGTTGAATGCAGAGCAATTTAACGACTATATTTCAGATGCCAGGCCCAATATTGAGCCTGCTGGTGGCGATACCGATTGGCAAGATCAGATATTTCAGACAGGAGGCATACAAAATTACCAACTTTCAATCAGCGGAGGAACGGACAATGTGAATTACTATGTTTCCGGAGCCTATTTTGATCAAAAAGGGGTGATCATCAATTCGGACTTCAATCGATTTAGCATCACCAGTAACCTGGATATTCAGGCTTCCGATAAACTTAAATTCGGGTTGAATTTATTTGCTCGCCGAAGCAGTAGCGATGGGGTAAGAACGCAGGAAGGTTCCGGAGGCCTTACCCCGGGTGTGGTGGCCTCTGCATTTAAATTTGAACCAGACCAGCCGATTTACCGGGAGGACGGAACGTTCACGATAGCCCGATTAAATGATCCGCATGACAATCCCTATGCGGTAGCCACCCAACTGATCAACGAAAATGTAAATGATCGGTTTCAGGGAAATTTCTTTGCGGAGTATGACTTGATGGAGGATTTGAAGTTTAGAACTACCTTCGGTGCCACGGCTAATACCAGTCGTACCGGACTGTATTCTCCGACTACCGTTACTGAAGGTAGAAATGTGGGGGGCGATGCCCGGATTAATGCTTCCAGGAACACCTTGCTACTAAATGAAAACTACCTGACGTATACCAAAAATTTTGCTGGTGACCAAACCTTTTCGGCGATGGGGGGATACTCCTATCAGTCTTCAGAAAATGAAAATTGGGGAGCCAGGGGCACTTCGTTTATTACGGATGCATTTTCGTACTGGAACCTGGGTTCTGCTGCCGTCTGGCAAAGACCTGGTTCCGGACTCTCTGACTGGAGAATTTCGTCTTTCTACGGTCGATTGAACTATTCGATGGGAGACAAATACCTACTGACTTTTAATGCTCGGTACGATGGGTCTTCTTCCTTTTCCCGAAATAACAAGTGGGCTTTTTTCCCTTCTGGTGCCTTCGCCTGGAATATGAAAAACGAACGCTTTCTCGAAACTTCGGATCTGATTAGTTTTTGGAAGTGGAGGGTAAGCTACGGTATTACCGGAAATCAAGCGATTTCTCCGTACCAAACGCTGGCTCGATTTTCGCCCGTATTCACCGTAATTGACGGGGTCCCCGTCAATGCCGTTCGCCCAACGACAGTAGCCAATGATAACCTTACCTGGGAAACTACTGTTCAATTTAACCTGGGTACGGATATAGGTTTTTGGGATGATCGGGTGACGTTATCTGCTGAATATTACCGGATGGTCACTTCTGACTTGTTGTTTGCGGTTCAATTGCCCCAATATTCGGGGTATACCAACCAGCTCAGGAACATAGGTGAAGTGGAAAACAAGGGGATAGAATTAACCGTTGGTTCCCGGAATCTGGTAGGAGCCTTTCAGTGGGATATGGATGTCAACTTCTCCAGAAACCGTAATACGGTCTTGTCATTGCCGGAAGGAAACGACATCCAATACGGTTCCGGACCCGGACACATGGTAGGCCTGGGCACCACGCAATTGCTGAAAGAAGGATATCCTGTTGGGAGTTTTTTCGGATGGGTGTATGATGGAGTGTACCAGGAAGGGGAAGATTTCCTTCCGGGCGGCGGTTTTGAGCAGACTCCTGGTGGAGAAAGGTTCCGGGACTTGAATGGGGATGGAACCTTAAACAGTGATGACAGGGAGATTATTGGCAACCCGCATCCTGATTTCTTCTGGGGCTGGAATAACGATTTCCGGTACAGGAATTTTGACCTCAATGTATTCTTTCAGGGTTCTTTCGGAAACGATATTCTGAGTTATACCCTTATGGAATTGGATTTAATGTCTGGTATCAACAACGCCACTACGGCAGCATTGAACCGATGGACACCTTCAAATACACAAACAGATATCCCCAGGGCTTTCAACGGAAGGACAAGAAGGGTTTCTACCCGTTGGATTTACGATGGCACCTTTACCCGATTAAAAAATCTTTCCTTGGGATATAATTTCCCCCAAAGAATTGTGGAGAGGTTGAATCTTTCCAAGC
The DNA here is from genome assembly GCA_041685605.1 of Cyclobacterium sp. GTDB lineage: Bacteria > Bacteroidota > Bacteroidia > Cytophagales > Cyclobacteriaceae > Cyclobacterium. The sequence continues at coordinate 3,713 of JAWLFL010000259.1, forward strand.
TAAGGGTTTATGTAAGTGCGCAAAACGTATTGACCTTTACCGAATACGAAGGATATGATCCCGAGGTGAATTACCGCTCTGGAGGTGCTACCAATGGCAACCGAAATATGGGGCTGGATTACGGAAGTTATCCCAACGCAAAAAATTATACCGTGGGATTAAACGTAGGATTTTAAATTAGCCAACTAAATTGAAATAACCATGAAAACGAAAATATATAAAACTTTGGTTTTGGCCACAGCCTGTTGGTTTGCCGGATGTACGGATCTGGAAGAAAGACCGGTAGGATTGTTGGCACCGGAAAGTTTGTTTAATTCCGCCCAAGATGTGGAAACAGCTATCTTCGGGGCCTATGGCTGGCTGGCTTCCGAAAGAATATACGGAAGGCAGTTTGTAACCGCCCTGATGCTTCGGGGCGATATGGTAGATATTGGAGATAGAGGCACTCCTGCCGCACGGCAGCAAGTGAATGACTTCAATATGGATGACAATAACGGGATGGTCAGGTCCTTCTGGCCTTATTGGTACCAGGTGATAAGTGCAGCAAATGCAGGTATTTCGGGAACCGAAAGTCTGGAATTAGATGAAGAAGTTAGGAACAGATTGGTGGCGGAGGCCAGATTTGTTCGGGCTTTTAGTTATTTTCATTTGGTACGGGTATTCGGAGACATCCCTTACATCGATTATTTTATCAATGATCCGGAAGCCGTTAAGGATATTTCCAAGACCAGCGCAGCAGAGGTATACCTGGGTATTGTGGCTGATTTGGAGTATGCCAAACAATGGTTACCCGATAACCAACCAAACAATGTACGGTCCAGGCCTACCAAGGGCACGGCAGCTTCGTACCTTGCTTCGGTTCACCTCACACTTGAGGATTATCCGGCGGCTTATGAAGAAGCCAAATGGGTGATTGACAACAAGGAAAGGTTTGGCTACGCACTGGAGGCAGATTATCAAAACCTATTCCGGGCCGAAATGGCCGATAACCTGGAGGAGCACATCTTTTCGCTGGACTTCTTGGGACAGCAAAACGGTGGCGGAGGTGCCAATGACGATCTCATGCCACCGATGACGGGTATCCGGGGTGCGGATCAACTAGGCTGGAGCGTATGTGTGCCATCCATGGCCGTATTTAATACCTGGGATGACCGGGATTATCGTAAGGAAGTTAGCTTTCAGCCTGAGGCGTTGATAGACGGAGTTTTGGAACCCTTTTCGGAATACGCCAACACCCAAAGGCCACACATTGCCAAATACAGAAGGTATCCGGGGAATAGTAATTCCGATGGAAGGTATTCTGACCATAATTATGCGGCCATGCGTTACGCAGAAGTGCTGCTCATCGCTGCTGAAGCGGCTGCCGAAGTTAATAACGGCCCCACGCCAGAGGCAATTGGATATGTCAATGCCATCCGGGAGCGGGCTAGAAATGCTGACGGGGTACAAAATAACTTCCCGGAAGATGTCCGGGCAGGCCTGGATCAGGCAAGCTTTATTGACCTGGTGCTCAATGAGCGGAG
>JAWLFL010000057.1:0-21285 GCA_041685605.1 Cyclobacterium sp.
GTAATCGCGGTTAAATCCTGTTTTTTCCGAAAGCAACAAAGTTTTCGGATGATTTTTTTTCCATTTTCCCCAGGTAGTATTGGCTGTTGCAATTTTGACTAACGACCGGCCTTTCATTTCTCCGCTTACGGATTCATTTTTCAGTTGGGACCAAAGCGATTCGGTTTCCCTGTCGTAGAGCAGAACATCGGAATTGTACAATAGCCCTGAAACACCAAAGGTCAGTGTACGCTCATCCACTACTGCATCGAATGCCAAACCGCTGGCGCATAGGGGGCAATAGGTGATCACCACCGGCGCATTCCCAAAACGGTCATTGACGATTTCATGGTAGTTTAAGATGGAGATGGGATAGGCTTTTGCCACCCCGTTGAAATCGACCCCGAGGACCCTATCGCCCTTCTCCATGGTTGCTTCGGATGCCGTAATAAAGGTTGGCTTATCAATGGAGGGAATGCCATCCTTGGGAGGTCCGCCATCCTTTATTTCATCCAATGGGATCGAAACCCGGGAAAGGTCAAATCCCTTTTTCTCCTGAGGAAAAGCAGTTGTGGCCAGGGCAAACAGGAATAAGAACAACAGGCTGCTTTTACCCAATTTTTTCAGATGTACAACTTTTAGGGATTTATGGAAGGCCTTTAATCGAATCTCTTTCATACGCCAGGCACCAAAGTGTAGAACATAAACAAACCGATTCCTACAAAAAGCAGGGAAATAGCCATTTTCATTTTGTCTTCCGGAATCCTTTTTTGCAATTTTGGGCCCAACTGACCTCCTATGATCACCCCGGGAATGGTAAAAACAGGTTCAAGTTGAAATACCAGCATGAATAAAGGCGAGAAAAACACTGCTCCCCCAACCCCACTGCTCATGGCGATGGTGGCTATCAAAATGGATATGGGAAAGAGGTACCAAAATTCAAAAGTAATTTCCATGTAACCTTAAAGTTTAAACGTGAACAATATCCCTGCACTGATGCTTTGCTCCTGCAGATCCCCTTCCCGTCGGGCATACTCGGAAAAAAGGGTGAGGCTCCTGACGTTTCGGTGGAAACCTAGCCCATATACCAGACCGAAGCCCTTTTCCGGCACATGTTCTGCCGCTTTTTCCCAGGTGTAATTAATTCCGCCTATGGGATAAATGCCTAGCCAGGGTGTTTCAAAAATATAGTGTGCAACCAAATTCAAGTCTTGTGATTCCATCTGATCCGAACTGAACCCGGCGTATTCCGGGCCAAAGCAAAAATTTTCTCCCAGGTTGTAATAAAGCCTGCCATTTATTCCGGTCAATTGGGTTTCAAAAGCATGGATTGCCCCCAATCCAACAGAAAATGATTTTTCTTCAAAGAGGCAATGGTGAAATTCATCAGGCGCTGGTACTTCCTGAGCCATGGCAGAGGTCGTGAGGATATAAAAAACCAACAAAAAATTCAAACTCGATTTAATGAACATGACAGGTATGCGTTACGGAGAGTTCCCATTTTACTAGTATTTACCTGAACAGACGAGAAAATTATAATTCCTGACACCTTTATAACCAAACCTTCTGGCAGAAAAGCAATTTTTAATAATTGAACCAGTCCGGGAAAGGTCCATTTTTTGGAATTTGATTCCTGCTGCTATAAGGAATGTCCTTGGGGGATCATTATAGTGTCAAGTCCAGCCTTAACCTCCCTACGGGTAATCTGTTTTGCTTTTTGAACGATCTCAGTGCTACAAACCGCCTCAATAGATACTATTTCGCCTTTCTCCATACCCACCGCAGAAATCAGGAAAATAATTAGAAAAATTTGTCAGGTATGGCAGATGGCTTCGTCTTTTAGTATGAGTAACAATTGAAAGCAAAAAATGCGCATGATAAAGAAAAGAAAACAAACTACCACCAGATCAGGACTACTTGTCTGCAGCCTAACCTTGATACTGTTCAACTGTACATTTCATAATGAGGAAGACCTGTTTTCGGAAGAAGTTTGTGACACATCCGGAGACATTACTTATAACTCCTTTGTGAAACCTATCATCGAAAGGAATTGTGTCAGTTGTCATAATTCCGCCCTTGCCAATGGAAATGTCAATTTAGAAAGTTACAGCACATTAACCATTCAAGTTGAGAATGGCCGTTTTTTAGGGGCCATAGATCATCTTCCGGGATTTGCTCCCATGCCGCAAGGAGGGGCCAAATTATCCGACTGTACGATAGAAACGATTGAATTATGGATAAACAATGGCTATCCCGAAGACTAACTATCATCTCTCTAAAACCCAAAAAAATGAAATCATATAATCTACTCCTCCTGGTTTTTTTATGGTCAAACATGGCATTGGGCCAGAAATATTTATCTGACCAGAACCATGTTTCCTTCTTTTCCGAAGCGCCTTTGGAAAATATCGAAGCCCATAGTTATAATGCCAGAAGTGTTTTTGACATGGAGACAGGGAAAATAGCATTTACCATTCCCATCAGAACTTTCGAATTCGAAAAATCGCTCATGCAGGAGCATTTCAATGAAAAATTTATGGAATCCGGTAAATACCCCAGGGCCAAATTTTCCGGAGTGGTAGAAAATTACAGTGAGGCACAGGGAAAACAGCAGGTAGAGGCCAAAGGAGAAATCGAGATTCATGGGGTTACCAAGGAAATATCGGTGCCGGGCGAAATGGAAATAAATGGTAACCAGATAAAAGTAACCACGAAATTCCCTTTGGAAGTGGCTGATTTTGAAATAAAAATCCCCGAAGTGGTATCGAGGAATATAGCCAAAACAGTAGATGTAAACCTTGAATTTATTTATGAACCTTATGAAGAACCATAATAAAACAGGCCGAAAAACCCTTTTGATTCTTATTTTACTCTTTTCAGTGGGCAGTTTCGCCTTTGCCCAGGATGACCTACTTCAGATTCTGGAGGAGGAAAGTGGGGAGGAAAGTGAATATTTTATAGGAAGTACCTTTAAAGGTACCAGGCTAATCAACGGCCATTCTGTAGAAACCCGGGATAAGGGTGTTTTGGATTTTATCATTTCCCACCGCTTTGGCACCCTAAATTCTGGAGTGAAAAATCTCTTTGGGCTGGACGATGCCAATATCAGACTAGGGCTCGACTACTCGCTCACAGACCGGTTTACCCTGGGCGTAGGCCGCAGTTCGTTTCAAAAGGTATACGATGGCTATTTGAAATATAACCTGATCAGGCAGGGGGAAAGTGAGGCTTCACCCGTTTCGGTGGTCGCATACAGCAACATGTCCATCAACTCCCTGGACTGGGCTAACCCAGAAAGGGATTATCGTAGCTCCGACAGATATGCCTATACCCATCAATTATTGATTGCCAGAAAATTCAGCAATTCCCTTTCATTACAGTTGATGCCCTCCGTGGTTCATAGAAACCTGATTCCCACCGCTGCGGAAGATAACTTAATCTATGCCCTCGGAATCGGGGGAAGGCAGAAATTAACCCCGAGCGTAGCCCTGACCTTTGAGTATTATCACCAGTTTAATAATGATAGCCCCAATGCGTATCAAAACCCATTAGCCATCGGTTTTGATATCGAGACGGGAGGTCATGTTTTTCAACTTCACTTTACCAATTCCCGGCCCACATTTGAAAGGGGCTTTATCACTGAAACGACCGGCGACTTTTTCAACGGAGACATTCATTTTGGCTTTAACATCACGCGGACCTTTCAGCTTCATTCAGAAAGCCGATAAAAAATTAGATTATCAAATTTATGTTTCACCAAATACGACCAATTATGAAATCGAAAAACTCAATGTATTACCTGGCTTTAGTACTTACGCTAGGTCTGTTCCTGCAGGCATGTAATGACGAGGACGAAGACCCAAATCCGGAATTTGTAGCCAGTAGCTCAGATTTCGCCAACTTTCGCTCATGGACAGAAGTGGCCATGAATGTGGGACCAGATCCCGCCCTCGGCGCTGCCCATGGAGGGAATGACGAGAACGTTACCAGGACCATTTATGTAAAGGACGACGTGGACAGAAATGCCGATGGGGAGTTTCCTGTAGGCACGCTGGTAGTAAAAGACACCAGAGATGGAGAAGGAAATCACATGGAAGTCACCGCAATGGTAAAGCGTGGAAACGGCTTCAACCCCGATAACAATGACTGGGAATGGTTCATGCTGACCCAGGATGGTGACATTGCCCAGGATGGCGATATGGTGATGAGAGGAGCCACCCTCATGGAGGGTATGTGCGGTGGTTGTCATTCCCAGGCCGCAGCGCAGGATTACTTATTCTCAAAGTAATTCGCCGTGCAGCCTATTCAGCAAAGTTTGATTTGCTGGGTAATGATCATCACTTCCAAGTGGCAGGGAAAATCCCTGCCGCTACTTCTTTCATAAAAAATAATTTTAGCTATGGAAAATGATATCCATCTAACTTTGGAAAATTACGGAAGAGCCTTGGAAAGGATCAGGTTAGAAGAAATCGACAGGTACAAAAAGCATATTAAAATTTCAGACCGTGACAAAATCAGCCTGGTGTCCAGCATTATGATGGATAAAATCATCAGAAGATTGGAAGCTAACCTTACAGAGGCTGTCCAAAACGGAAAACCAAAAAATCTGAGCCGATCCCTGGAAAATATTTTATTGGGAAATAACGATACAAAGCCATCTAAATCTGTTGAATACAACGATTTTACTCATTCTTCTGAAAAGAGATGTCCGGAAATGAAACCAGGTAATTGCTAGAAAAAAATGAATTTCAAATTACACAAAAGGATAGTTTATGTAATTCCTTTTGCTCCAATTATTTAGCTAAACCAATTACCTAAATAAGTATAAAAATGGAAAAGAAGAAAATCATAAAGACCGCTATTATCGTCATTATGTTGGGAGTGGCCATCGCCGGAACGGTGGGTTATTACCAGTATAACAAGCCCCATCGGGATATTCAGGCAACAAATGCAGATTATCAGCTGGAAGCTTCAAAGCTCGTAGAGGAATATCTTTCGAACCCGGATAAAGCCAACGAAAAGTACCTGGGCCAGGGTAGTGAATCCAAGGTTTTGGAAGTGTCTGGTACTGTCGCCTCCATCAGTGAAGACTTTAATAATCAAAAAGTGGTATTACTGAAGTCGACATCCGATAAGGCTGGGGTGAAATGCACATTTTCGGAATCAAACGATTTCAAAGATAATGATGCAATGGTAGGTAAAGTAATTACGGTCAAGGGAGTAATTCAGTCCGGAGCATCCTATGATGAAGATTTTGAAATGTATGAGCATGTCATTCTAGAAAAATGCTCCCTTATCGAATAGTTATATCACCAATCCCGGAGTAATTTAATATTTGAAGAAATATCCGCCAATGTTCTGCCGCTTTTTCCCAGGTGTAATTAATTCCGCCTATGGAATAAACGCCTAGACAGGGTGTTTCAAAAATATAGTGTGCAACCAAATTCAAGTCTTGTGATTCCATCTGATCCGAACTGAACCGGGCGTATTCCGGGCCAAAGCAAAAATTTTCTCCCAGGTTGTAATAAAGCCTGCCATTTATTCCGGTCAATTGGGTTTCAAAAGCATCGATTGCCCCCAATCAAGCAGAAAATGATTTTTCTTCAAAGAAGCAATGATGGAAGTCAGAAGCCTCTGTTTCTTCCTGCGCCATGGTACCGGTCAGTGGACTATATAAAATAACCAAAAAAATCAGGCGAAACTGAATAGGTAAAGCAGGCATGAATTGCATGAGGAATCAGTTTCGTTACCATCTAAATAGGATGTGCTTGAGTAGTCGTAAAAAAACCAATTCCTGACACTATGCCGCTGTAAAAATCGGAGGTTTTTCTAACTGGCACAGCAACTTAATTTCGAAACGTCCTTTCCAAAAGTAATGGCAGCTAGTTTGAATTAGAACTTCTGCAAAAAATATCAAGATAGGTTACCATCCCTTGTCAGGTTTAGGTAAAAGACTCGACTAGTAAAAAAGGTAGGTCCAAACACACCTAACCTCAAACAATTCTTATCAATAATTAAAACCTTTGTTCATTATGAAAATTGCCAAATTATTACTTTTGGCGTTTCCACTCGTCTTTCTTTCCGCTTATTCAACTCTTTCCCATTCAGAACCTGGGGCATTTAATTATGTTGAAAAGGCACCTGATTTTGAAATCCGAACCATTAATGGCGAGGAAATCAGCCTGAAAAAATCCATGAAGGAGGAGAAGCCAACGGTGATTTACCTTACCGCTTCCTGGTGCCCCAAGTGCGCTAAAAACTGGCCCAGCCTTTCAGAGGTTTATCCGGAGTTTAAAGATAAACTGAACTTCGTTGCCGTTAGCATAGAACCCACTGATGATGAGGCTTTAATGAGGAAGCTGGTTAAAGAGAAAAATTTAACTTTTCCCGTGGCTGCCGGGAATCCCGGGCTAATGGTCAAACTTGGAGCCAAAGCCCAGGCCACCACCGTTGGTATAGATAAGAATGGAAATATCTTATTTAAGAAGCGTGCTGTAATGAGTGCATCCGAGTTCCGAAAAGTTTTTCAATCCCTGATAGACGCATAGAATGGATTTTGTCGCTTTTTCATTTTTGCAAGGAATCATGGCATTTTTAGCTCCTTGTGCTGTGGCCCTGCTTCCGGGATATATTATGGCTTATATATCCCGGAATGCAGGGATCGAGCGCACCATGGCCCCCAAATTGCTCAGAGGACTTAAATTAGCTGTCTCCAGCATTTCAGGAATTCTGATCGTTTATGCTTTGGCAGGAACGCTAATCATTGTAGCGAGTCAGTTGTTGAAAGAAAATATGAAATTCATCACCGTGGGGATGGGAGGATTATTGGTAATTCTCGGTTTGCTCATGCTAGTTGGGAAAAGCATTTCCATGAATATAAATTTTTCTGAACCCTCTACTAAAAGAGAAACCTCCGAGGCGTTCTTTTTTGGAATAGCGTATGCCATAGGGGCACTTGGATGTTTATTCCCTTTGTTTTTGGTGGTGGCTACCCAGGCCCTTGCTGCAGAAGATGTTTTATTGGGAGGGAGTTACCTGTTGGCCTATTTTGTGGGTTTTGCCTTAATGATGATAGCAGCGATCGTATTGGCAACCTTTGCTCAAGATGTGTTGAGAAAATATTTGCAAAAAATACTTCCCTACATGGAGCGAGCAGCAGGTTTTGTTTTAATCCTTTCCGGAATTTATATCATTTATTATCAGTTGGTGTTGTTTTAAAAAAAAATCCTACCACACCTGGTGAAGGTATTGGTAGGATACTTTTTAGAAGTGGTACAGGGTATTAATCAGGCCATTTTCTTTCTGAAAATACCTCATCCAGTTCCGTATGGAAAATATGGTTGGAGTAATTGCTGATCGTTTTTACCGCAATGGCCAGGATGATTTCCAGAATATGCTTTTCTTCGTACCCTGCGGCCGTAAATTCAGCCACATCGGCCTTCGTGGGATAGCCCCTTTTTTCCAGCATTATTTTTGTAAAGGTAGACAAGGCACTCATTTTAGGGTCCTCAATTTTCTCCTGATTCCTAAGCGCATTGGTTAGCTCTTTGGGTAATTTAGACATGTTGTCAGCAATGTAACTATGCACCGAAGCGCAGTAATCACAGCCATTGTAAATGCTAATGGTCAGGAAGACCACCTCTTGTTCCACGGGGGTGAATCCGCTGTTTTTCCGGAAATGATCGTAACCGACGGCATATGTTTCCATCATTCCCGGTGAATTGACCATATTGGCATACATATTAGGGACCATGCCCATTTGCTTCTTTGGCTTTTCAAGTAAGGGCTTTTGGGCTTCGTTGGCCCCCTCAAGGCTTACCGGTTTTAATTTGGTTTGAAAATCAGTTTTGCTCATAATAGTAGTACGTTTTAGTTTGGTTTATTTTTACCAATGATAAATGTACAATGGATTACTAACCAGTAGTGTCATTTTGCGGACAAGCCAGGGGCTTCCTCCTATTTTTGCTCTATGACTTCGGCTCCACGGGGTACTTCAAAGTAAGTTTGGGGCAGATCAGGTAAAAAGGAAAGGTCTGAGAGGGTAATATTCGTAACATAATCTCCCTTTTGTTGATCCTCCCACATGAAAGTTTCATACCCTTCCGGAAAAAATATGCCATTAACCTCCTGCTCACCGTCTAGTACCATGATTTTTTCGGGTGTATGGCCGCCATCCGGGAAGTAAGCCGGGTAGGACACCACATAGCGATAGGCGGCGACCTTTCCTGAGTCCGGATTCAGGTAAAGGATGTAGTAATCATCCGGCGCATCTCCAACCCCGTCTTCAAAAGTCACCTTGATCAAATCATGTTGCTCTCCATTCAACGTATCCGTTTCCAATGCTTCCAGACGAACCCCTTCATCGCCCAATACGAAGGGAATTCCAACGAAGTAGTAAGGAGTGAGTGCCCAAAACCGGGCATCAAAGGGTATTTCTGAAGCATCAGGCAATGCCCAGGCCACCGAGCCGTCCCACCCAAACTGCCGACTTGTATCGACGGCCATTTTATGACTTGCTTTGGCAGACCAATTGTCACTGATTTGAATGGTATTTCGGGGTGTATTCCCATCAAGGGGTTGGTAATTGAAGTGAAATTGTAGCGGACCATTTGCGTACCACTGCTGTAGGCCTCCATGGGCCTCCATCGCCTTCCAGACTTTTTGACCTGCGGGGCTGCTGTTGAGCCTTTCATCAGTCTCTCCGACCCGTTCTTGGATCCAGCTTTCCTTGGGATAGTCCTTTTCGCCAGATGAGGTGCAGGAAATGCACAACGGAAAAAGGATAGCGGCTAATATGTAAACGTTCGATTTCATATGTTTATAATTGTCTTTAAGCGGCTATAACTTGTCCCGATTTATCGGGGTGGAATCTCGCAAATGATAATCATCCCACAGTGTGACGTTCTCGTCATGATCGATTTCCTTTTTAAACGGCATTGCTTTAGCTATCTACTTCATTCGAAAATGATCTGTTAAGAAAAGTAATAATACATAGTATAAAGAACTCAATCCGTATATTTAGTCCGGTAGCCGACATTTACTAACATATCCCCTAATTGTGATCCGTTATTGCATACAATTTGGTTCTTTTCACTATTTTTAATACATGAAGTCAGAAGCCGCATTTCTCGAAAAACCTCAGTTATTGATCTTTGATGTCAATGAAACCTTATTGGATTTGAGTCCGGTAAAAAGGAGGGTGAATGAACTAAGGGGTGACGATCATGCTTTCAAGGAATGGTTTTCCCTGCTGTTGCATTACTCCTGTGTAGAATCAATAAGCGGTAATTACATCGAATTCGGATCCATAGGCAAGGCCACACTGAAAATGGTTTTTCAGGAATACCGGAATGCCATTCAGGAAAAGGAGATAGAGGAGGTTTTAGGCCTAATGGGTAACCTTCCTGCCCACAAGGAGGTTCCCGAAGCCTTGGAAATGTTTCGTCACGCCGGATATACGCTGGTGGCACTGAGCAACGGTAGCCTGGATATGGTTCAAAAGCAACTGGATCATGCAGGGCTTTCCCCATTTTTTGAACGGATTTTCAGTGTAAGTGTCACCGGAAAATTTAAACCCGACCCGGCTACTTATACGCATGTATTGGATCAAATGCAGATCCAAGCCAACAAAGGAATGTTGCTGGCGGCCCATGCCTGGGATATTCTCGGAGCCCAGCGAGTCGAAATGCAAACGGCATTTGTCTCCCGTCCTGGTAAGGTGTTATATCCGGAGGCACCCCTTCCGGAATACACCGGGAATTCGTTGGTGGAAATTGCCGAACAAATGGATCAATAGTTTGATCGCTAAATTCAAATTAGCCTGCATTTACTTCTCAAATTACGCCTTTCAATTGGCATCATTTCGTATTTTTATACCCGTAGGAAAGTAGTTGAGAAATGGAAAAAAGCAAGATTTGGTTTTTGGAGAATTTCAGCATGTTTCAAATGCTGTCATCGGAGGAAATGCAGGAGATGGATGCCCATACGGTGATGCGTGAGATTCCTGAAAAACAAGTGATCTACCTTTCAGACGACGAGGCGAAGCACGTGTACATTTTAAAAAGGGGAAGGGTAAAAATATCCAGACTCTCCCAGGATGGCAGGGAGGTCATTTTGGGAATACTGGGCCCGGGGGAGGTTTTCGGAGAATTATCCTTGATTGATCAAAGTAAAAGAGACGAGATGGCGATCGTCACTGAAAATGCCCTTGTCTGCAAAATAAGTACTCCCCATTTTGAAAAACTCATGGAGCAGAATAGAATTCTGAACTTTCAGGTTACCAAGTTTATAGGGCTGCGACTGAAAAAAATCCAAAATCGGTTGGGAAATATCATGTTCAAAACTTCGGAGCAACGAATCCGTAGTTTTATTAAGGAAATGGCCTTTGATTTTGGTAGAGATATTTCCGGTGAAAAAAACCAAAGGGAAATAAGAATCCGACTGACGCATCAGGAAGTGGGTAAACTTACCGCCGCCAGCAGGCAAACGGTTACCACTGTTTTTAATGAGCTGGATAAGAATGGTATCATCAGCTATAGTAGAAACAGCATTTTGGTGAAAGATATTGAAAGGCTATAACGAGCTAAAGAGGCACAACAAAACATTAAAACACCCATGAAAATCCTTACACTTTTTGTTCTTTTTCTGTTTAACATATCTTGTGGGAATTCGTCATTGGGTGGGGAAGATACCCAGCCGCCGTCTCATGACATTTTTGATTCCTTGCTCTTGCGACATGTAGACAAGGAGGGGTTCGTGGATTACAAGGGGTTTATCGCTGACAAAGAGGAGTTCGATGATTACCTGCAATTGCTTAGTCAGAATCCGCCCGATAGGGATACCTGGTCCAGGTACGAGCAACTGGCCTATTGGATCAACGCATACAACGCCTTTACCATTAAGTTGATCATGGATCACTACCCGGTGGAGAGTATCCGGGATATAGGTCCTTCCTTAGAGATACCCTTGGTAAACACCGTCTGGCATCTGGAATTTTTTGAAATCGGCAGGCAGCTGGCCAGCCTCGATGAAATAGAGCACAAGATTCTCCGAAAAGAGTTTGACGAGCCCCGCATTCATTTTGCCATTAATTGCGCTTCGGTTTCTTGTCCGAAGCTATTAAATCGTGCTTTTAGGGCAGAAAAGATGGAAGCCCAGTTGGAAAAGGTTAGCAGGGAATTTATCAACGATCCTAGCCGGAATGAACTGGGTACTGATAGGGCTGAAATTTCCAGTATCTTCTCCTGGTTTGAAGCCGATTTCACACAAAATGGCAGTCTGATTGATTTTTTAAATAAGTATTCTGAAACACCGCTCAAGCCTGGTAGCAAAATCAGTTACTTGGATTACGATTGGAGTTTGAACGAATAGTAAGGAACATGCGAGCACGTTTTGTCCTGCCAAGGATGGCCTTCTGGAGTTAATCGAGTGACTCTGGGTGATTTTTCTACCGATCCCGGCTTGCCAATAACGGTGTTTTTTTAAAGTGGCATTTCTCTATCCGCCATCACTGAATGGTCTCCATTTGGACGATTTTCAATTTTTATTAAAATTAATTCTAAATAGTATTGTTTAGATTTAGTCTAATTAATAGCTTTGTCGAATCATTCAATTAGTAACCAATATGAAGCTTAAATCCATTAGTCTGATTCTTTTTGCCCTGGGGTTCGGATTTGCCGCCTGGGCACAAGATGCCCGTATTAAAGGCACTGTAACCTCCGCCGATGAGTTACCGCTGGAGTTTGTCAATGTGGGCATTCAAGGATTATCCAAAGGGGCCACTACGGATCGTTTTGGAACCTATGAAATAAAAAACATACCTCCGGGTACCTATGAAATTTTTGCCTCGCTGGTGGGTGCTGAAAGGCAGACAAAAACCATCCAATTGCAGCCCGGACAAATAGTGGAAATACCTTTTCGCCTCCAGGAATCTTCCACCCAGCTCGCTGAAGTGGTGGTTTCCGATCAGTTTTCTAACCGCTTTTATGAGGACAGTACGTTTACCGTTGCCAAGTTGCCACTCAAAGACCTGGAAAATCCTCAGGTGTATCAATCCATCAGTTCCAAACTGCTAAAGGAGCAAGTGGTGACCAATATGAACGATGCCATGAAAAATGCAACCGGAGTCACCCGGCTTTGGGAATCAACCGGCCGGGGAGGCGATGGTGCCGAATATTATTCCATAAGAGGTTTTTCCGTCCAACCCACCATGGTAAATGGGTTACCCAGTGTCAATAACGGCGCGCTGGATCCGGCCAATATTGAAAGCATTGACGTTATCAAAGGACCTTCGGGAACCCTGTTCGGTAGCCCGCTGATTTCGTATGGGGGTTTGATTAACGTCTCCACCAAAAGACCTATGAATATTTTGAAAGGGGAACTTGGATTCATCACAGGAAGTTTTGGTCTGAATCGGGTCACCGGGGACATCAACCTGCCGCTTTCGGATCAGGCGTTTATGAGAGTCAACACCGCCTACCAATCGCAAAACACGTTTCAGGATGCCGGCAACCGAAAATCGTTTTACATTGCGCCCTCCTTTAAGTTAAAGGCCAGCGATCGCTTAACCTTTCTGATTAACACCGAATTTTTGGATTCAGAGGCAGCTAATGCGCCCATGATCTTTCTTAATCGAAATGCTCCCTTGAGTTTTAACAATATCGATCTGTTTGAAGATAACTATTTCCGTTCGTTCACCAGTAATGAATTGACCATGCGAAACAGTACCTTCGCGATACAGGCACAGGCATTGTACGAAATTTCGGACTCCTGGACCTCCCAAACCGCTCTTTCCAGAAGTACTACCAAGTCCGCTGGGTATTACCACTACCTTTGGGATCAGTCCAACGGCGATGAATTTGTTCGGTTTATTTCCAATCGAAACGGACAAACCCTCACCACGGACATCCAACAAAATTTTATCGGTGAGTTTTCTCTCGGCGAATTCGAAAACAAAATGGTAATCGGACTGGATTTTTATGAATCGGGTTTGTCTGACGGTAGTTCCGGATGGCTCGCCAACGGTACCGTTTCGCTACAGGAAGGCACCGATACGGGAGACCTGACCCGAGCGGGTGTGGATGATATTTTAAAAGGTACGTTTGTAGGAAATTCCATGGCCAAAACCCAGGTGGTTAGTGCCTACGTGTCTGATGTGATCGCCTTCACGCCGAAATTATCTGCCATGGCTAGTTTACGGGTAGATCGCTTCAGTGATCAGTCTGAAAACCTTTCAGAAGAAGAACGCAACGAACAGGTAGCCTTGTCGCCCAAATTTGGCCTGGTCTACCAGCCGGTAAAAGACAAAGTCTCTCTATTTGGAAATTATATGAATGGGTTCGTAAACGTGGCACCACGGCAGGTAAGCAACGCCGACGGCTCCAATCCACGGGTCGAATCCTTTTCTCCCGAGCAAGCCAACCAATGGGAGGTCGGAGTAAAGACAAGTCTGTACAAGGATAAATTGGCCGCTACTCTAAGTTACTATTCCATCGGCATCGATAACCGTATCTTGGCAGATCCAGCTAACATCAACAACTTTATCCAGGGCGGAAGCGTGGAAAGCAAAGGGCTGGAATTTAGCCTGGTAGCCAATCCCATCAATGGCCTGAATATCGTTGCTGGCTACTCCAAAAACACCTCTGAGGTGACCGGGGATAATCCGGAAAACGGTTACCTGGGCATGCGTCCGGAAGAAGCCGGACCGGATCGCCTGATCAATTTCTGGGCAAGTTACACGGCTCCTCAGGGACCCCTTAAAGGCGTTGGTATCGGATTTGGAGGAAACGCAGCCAGCGAGCACCTTACCCTAAACAGAAGCACCACGGGTACTTTCGCCCTACCGGCGTATGAAGTGTTTAATGCTTCGCTTTCCTACTCAGGACCGCAATACCTGTTGGCACTAAAGGTTAATAACCTGACAGATGAGCTGTACTACTCCGGATGGTCTACCGTCACTCCGCAGAATACGCGAAACATTAGTCTGGCATTAAATTACCGATTCTAATGCGTTTTAAGAACTACATCAGAAAAATGCACCTCTGGCTCGGATTATTTTCCGGGCTGGTGGTATTTATCGTCGCTGTAACCGGCTGTTTGTATGCCTTTCAGTCTGAAATACAGGACTTGCTCCAGCCTTATCGCTTCGTGACTCCTCAGGAAACGGCGGTCCTCCCGCCGAGTAAAATTTGGGAAGCGGCAGACGAAGCACTGCCGGACAAACACCTGCATGCGGTGCTCTACCCCAAAGCGGAGCGGGCAGCCATGGCGATCTATTACAGCTTTGAAGAACATTATTATTATTTCGTCTATGTCAATCCCTACACGGGAATGGTGCAAAGGGTAAAGGATGAATACGCTGATTTTTTCAGGATTATTCTGGATGGTCATTTTTACCTTTGGCTTCCTCCGGAAATCGGGCAGCCGGTAGTAGCTAGTTTTACCCTTATTTTTTTGGTGATGGTAGTATCCGGCCTGGTACTTTGGTGGCCCAAAAAGAAGGTTAATCTGAAGCAAGCCCTTAAAATCCGCTGGAATGCGCGATGGAGACGAAGAAACTTCGATCTGCACCGGGTTCTTGGGTTTTATGTGATGGTATTTGCATTGATTTTTGCGCTGACGGGATTAGTATGGGGTTTTTCCTGGTTTCGGGATGCGGTTTTTTACACCACCACTGGAGGAAAAACCTTTATCGAATACTACACCCCGCTTTCCGATTCCACCCAGGTATCGGAAGCTAACACCCCAGCCATAGACCGGGTTTGGGCCAAAATGAACCGCCTTTACCCCGATGCTGACTGGATTGAGGTACATCCTGCCGAAAGCAAACACGGAGCCATCGCGGCCAATGCCAATCCGGATGCGGACACCTATTGGAAAATGGATTACCGTTATTTTGACCAATACAGCCTGAGAGAAATTCCAGTGGACCATGTTTGGGGCCGGTTTCCAGAGGCTGGCTTTGGGGAAAAACTAAACCGGATGAACTACGATATTCATGTAGGAGCCATTGCGGGTTTGCCGGGTAAATTTCTCGCATTTTGCCTGAGTGCCCTCATTGCTTCGCTGCCGGTTACCGGATTTATGATTTGGTGGGGAAGAAGGAAAAAACCCGTCAAGGCTGGAAAAGAAACGAAGGTCCTTAACCGAAAGCAAAGCAAAACGCTGGTGGAAGCCTAGTAGTTCTGCTTCAAGCGATCGTTTATTCAGATACCATCCAAAAGCTACCGATGATGGTTAGGAGTTAGTAAGATAGTATTTCCTTATTTGAAAACATAGGTGGAAAATCGCTCCCGAAACTCCCTGGGAGGAAGATCGGTTTGCCTTTTAAAGAAGCGATTGAACTGAGAAGGGTCCTCAAAACCCAAGTCCCAGCCGATTTCTTTAGAGGGTTTATCGGTATAGAGCAGCAGCCGTTTGGCTTCTAATGCTACTCGATCGTGGATTATTTCCAGCGGACTTTTCTCCCCCTGCAAGGCAAAGATATTGGCGATCGTTTTCGGTGATCGGTGCATCAGGTCGGCATAATCCGCAACTTGCCGGTACTTTTTGAAATGTTCTTCTACCAAGACATTAAACTGCCGTATCAATTCCAGTTCTTTTTCCGGTAATTTCCGGTTGAGGAGTTGCTTGCGTGCCAGGCGGGATACACGGATAATGAACCGTTTCAAAAGTAAGCGAAGCATTTCCTCCTGATTTTGGTCCCGTGTATCGAATTCTTCCTGCAGGACACTCGCAAGGGTACGTAGCCTTCCGTTTTCTGCATCATCCAATTTGACCACGGGGGTGTAGTTAGAGCCAAAAAAGAGGAATCCATTGCAGGAAACTTCGGAATCATGGGTGTGAATGCAGTAAAACCCACGGTTAAAAGCCAATAATAGCACCTCAGGATGCGGATGCTCATGGAGCACGTCTATTTTCTGAAGGTAGGTACAACTTAGCAAATGGTTGGGTTCTAACGGTACCTCCTGTTGATCTACCCGCAGCTTTAAAGGGACTCCTCCGTAATTCCAAAAGAACTTGAGGTGGTTTGCAGTTTCCGTAAGCGCCTGCTCGAAATCATTTCCATCGGCCAAATGGAAACTCCCGTCAACGGTTGCTATTTCAAAGGTTTTGTGCATGGCTTCTCCTTAAAAACCGAATCCCAGGGTCAATCCAATTCTCAGATCAGTTTCATAATTCTCATTGAGTTCATGAGTGGCACCGGGGGGACGGGTAGACTCGGTAGACCAAAGAGGAAGTCCATAACCTAAAAAACCGGATAGTGCTAATCTCTTATAATTGTATCGGTACCCGGCGTTCAATCCTGAAAATACGGCCTGGTATTCATGTTGTATGCTGCTGCCACTTACTGTATTTTCCTCGCCCCAGCGGTACTTGGAATAGACACCGGCAAAAAGACCTTCGGCAAGTTTATTTTTAGCAAAAAAATAATACCGGTATTCCAAAGCCAGGGAATTGACTTGTTGGTCTTTATCATCCGATAATTGATTGAGGCGGTGCTCCAATCCCAGCCACAGCCCATTTTTTCTAAAACTGTGTTCATAGCTCAGTACCAGGTTTTCGGCCGGTAGTCCCAGCGCATTGATTCCGATCCTGTTTTTATAGGATGGAGCCTCTTGAGCAAAAGAAGAAAGCCCGTTTAGATGAACCAGAACCAAGGATAAAAATAGAAGAGAAGCGTTACGTTTCATTAGAAAGAGATGGTTTAGGATGACTCCGGACTGCTTTGCATTCGGAATTTAATGGTAGAGGGGGCGACTCCAAAATGGGCATCGATGAGATCGGACAACCCCTGTTCAAAAAGCCCTATTTTTATTAAGGCCTGATGGTGGATACTATGTTCCAGGCAGTAAGCCAACTCCCGCTGAAAAGAGGAAGGGATGGTACAGGTTTGTTCTGTGGACACCGCATAGGAAGCAACCAGGTAAACCGATCCTACCATTTTTTCTGAATCCAGCCAATGGATCATTTGACGAATCATCTTTGCCGCTTCTGAAGGTTCTTTTTCCAGAAGCATGGCCCGTCTTCGTTTGTCGTAATTTACGGCTCCTCCTTCTCTGTAGGCCTGCGACAAGCAGGTATAGAATTCTAGGATGTGCCGAATATGTTGACCTATGGAGGCCCCGGACAGGTAAGTGGAGGGAAATTGGTATTGTTCCGCATTCAACTTATCTAGTAGCGAAGCGATGCTTTTAAGATTTTCCTGACAATCAAGTTGCATGGATTTAGGGGTTAAAGGTTTCTTTCACACGGGTATTGGCCAATTCATGAAACCCCATGACAGCTACTTTTGTGATATTGGGTTTCCAAAACGAACCCCCATCAATTTCCAGGTAAATATGTCTGATTTTCATTATGTGATCATTAATTTTGGCGAATACACCATAGTTGCCGAAAAGGTCTTTTTTTAAGGTGAATATTTTTTTGTCGTAAGAAACAAATTGGAAGGTTACCTGGTCGCTTTTATGAGAAAGGATATCGATTCCGTAACCAAATTTCTTTTTGATCCAGTTTACCGGGATCAATTCGCCCGTTTTTTCATTGTCCAGCCATTTCAGGCTTATTGGAGCTTCTTTTGCAGGCTTTCCATTTTCATCCAAATGCAGAAAATAAACAATCTGATCTTCATTCAGACTGCGTTCTATCGTAAACAAAACTTGCTGATCTTGCGCCGAAACCTGTGTTAGAAACAGCACTCCAATTAGGATAAAAAGGCCCCCAAACCGACTCATGATGATCGTATTTTTCTGATTCGTGCTAATAGACGTGAAGCGTATGGAAACCTGACAAAAAACTAAATAAATTATTTCTGGGTTTTCCATTCTTTAAAATGCCTCCAGGCGGCATCAAACGAGGCGGGTTTGAATCCCCTTTTTTTATTTTCCATACTGATCGCATAAATGACTTTCCAGTGATGTAATAGGGTTCGGACTCCCTTCCAAAATTTCGCATTTGGATCATAAATATGGGCAGGCTCGGCATTGACACCGTTTACTTCCAGTATTTTGATGCCCCAACCCTTCTTAAAATCTTCTTCGGAGGCTGCCTTGAGGTCAAACCTGCCATAGTAGAAGTTTGGGATATGGTAACTTAAGGCATCAAAAAAATAGATCAGATCCTCATTGCAGAGGTGATTACCATCCATGAATTTTGTTCCACGGTTATGGTTGCCAATGGGCTCTAACAGTTTTTCGATTCCGCCAGGTAAAATTTCATCCGGGTTTATCCCTTCTTGGGCCAGCAATTTAGTAGCGATTAGTCGGGCTCTTGGATTTTGTAGTATAAGTTCCTTAACGGTAGAATAGCCATCACCGCTAATAGTCAGAAATGATTTTACCACCAGGGAGGGGATGGTGCCGGTGCTTTGGCCCGGTATCCGATAATAGAAAACGCCGGCCTCAAAGGGGCTGTCGATATACTCCTGTATCAAAAAGTCAACCCGGGTTTGGTGCAGGTATTTTTTGAGTTGTTTATAGCTATGCAGCAGCGATACACCAACGCCACGCTCTCCCCGGTCCGGTTTGGCAACTAGCGGGAAGTTTAGGTTCAAACTTGAAAGACGGATAAGAACTTCTTGAATCTGCGTGTTTGGTTTAACGTACAGCGTTCGTGGCTTAAAAGCCGAAGGGATTTTTTTGAGTTGTTTGTTTTTGCTGCAATTATACAAACCTCCCATTTCCATTTCGGGATTGGCCATGGAAAAGAAAAAGAAGTTCCTGGCTTTTAGCGAAAGGAGCAGGTAGTAAAGAAAGACCGGAAAATAAATGATCCAGGTCGGCCAATATTCCCAGTGGAATAGCTTGGTGTAGAAGGTAGAGCGGTTTCTTCTGAGCATGACTGACATTAAAAGGACTCGGCAAAATAAATATAAAATCCGGTTGAGTCCGGAGTAACGGCGTAATCAAAGCGAACATTGGTGCGGTCCTTTTTGCTGACGCGTACCCGGATTCCGGCCCCTGTCGCCAGGTGGATATGTTGGACCAATTCGGTTCGTATATCCGGATAGACCCTTCCCATCGACCCGAAGACTACCAGTCCAAACCTACCTTTGACATGCTGACGAAATTCCGACTGCACTATCATCAGATGCTTATCCCGAAACCGACCCTGGTAGTAACCCCTATGCAAAAAGGGCCCCCCAAGGGTAGGCAATGCCCGGAATGGAACCGTTCCCATCGAAAACTGGGCGACAAATTGATTCGCCCAGGTAGCCTTTTCTCCCAATTTCCAATAGTCCCGAATATCCAGGGTAGCCAACCCAAAGTAGATGGGATTTTCATTGGCTTTCCCCATCCCGAACACGGGTGTAAATTCTAAGAAACTTCCATCTGAAGGTGACAGGATGTGATCTCTTTTGTCCCACATAAACGAGGGACCCAGGCTCAGGTAGGAATAGCCCTTTTCCCCATTTTCGGGAGCAATGTCATTAAAAATGACTTCGTTTTCAGGAAATTCCGGCCTAAGCCACTGTCCCTGTAGGGAGACCCCCATGTAGGTATCATTTTCCAGTTTACTATAACTTTTGCTGCTTAATGTAAAAGCAGAAAACTCATAAAGTGCCCGATTGGCTTCCTGGGTGTCATTCCCTATTCCATAATAGTATTCCGGAAATTTTCGATAGTCCAGGCTACCGTTTAGAAAATACCGGTCATCAGCCGTGTAGATTTGCCAGGGAATGGTCAATAGATACTGCCGGTTTTGGGTGTAGGTGGCAAAAAGGCGGATATTGGATTTCCTCCGGCTGCCTTCCGAATAGTAGCTGTAAAAGGCGAATGCTTCAAATGCAATGCGTGTTTCCGGGGTGTAATAAGCCAGGGGCAGGGCCTTGAAAATGGTGCTGTCGTTTTCGTCTTCCTGGGCCAGGGTCCACTGAGTGCTCAGCATCAACAGTAAAACCGTGATGATAAAGGAAAGAGGTTTCGGTATGTTTACTGCTGGGTGCAAGTCGGTGGTCAAATTTTCTTTTAGTTATACCTGATCAGTGCGCTTTCCAGAGATACGCCCGGTCCGAAGGCAGCGGCATAAATCATTTTCGTGTTCCCATTTATAATGCCTGGATCTTTTAGAATCCGATCCAATACAAATAGTATGGTGACCGAAGACATATTGCCAAATTGAGCTCAGTTTTCGACATATAGATCTAAATACACATCATCAGACATGGTCCAACTGCTGCCGCCAACCCCAAAATCCCGGCGATCCAATTCACCTGAAATGGTGAAAGCAGTCTTGCCTCCGGATTCAGAAATGGTTACATCCAATTCAATAGGTAGTGTTTTTCCTTTGATGGTTAAATCCCCTTTTACTTTTAGTTGATTGGAGCCCGGACTGCTTACCTCTGTAGACTGAAAGGTGATGGCCGGATATTTTTTTACATGAAAAAACTCCTCTTGTCTCAGGTGGTTGTCTCGTTTGTTGATGCCGGTATTGATGGAGTTCACTTGTATTTTTGCTGAAAAGCGACTGCTTGAAGGCTGATTTTTGTTATAATCGACTTCGGTCGTAAAGGAATCGAACACCCCTTCTACATTTATTCCCAGGTTCCGAATGTTAAATTTGATAGACGATTCTTCCTGAGTTCCTTCCCATTTAGCATGGGTATCTCCGGGTTGAGGATTGATAATCCAGAACCAAAGTACTACTAATAACGATAGTTTCATATTAAGTAGGTTTGAAAGGTGTTAGTTAAAGGGATTGTAAGAGACTGCCAGAAAGACTAGTACCGGCTTGTACCTGAAGCGATCGTTGGCGTTGGTAAGTTCCTGATTGGTGGTGTATTCCGAAAAAGTCATGTCCATACCCCCTCTTAGCCAGGTTTTTTCAGACAGGGCATAGGCGATGTAAAATTCCGATTTGATTTGACCCAGATCGTTGTCTCCGCCTAACAGCAAGTTAAAGGAAGATGGGCTGGATTCGAGCGTTTGGGGATACTGCCCGGTGTTTTCGGAAGAGATAAACCTGGAGTCATCGGTGCTCCCAAACCCCACCCCAATCACATCAATATTAAAACCTAGTTTGAATTTGGAGCTGAATTGATACTGTAAGTTTATCAGTGCACTTAGACCCATGGAATGTGGACTATTTACCAGCAGGGTGTCAATGGTGGCATCATCCCCTGTAAGGTCGGCAGGTGCCGTGATGTAATTCAGCTCGCTTCCCGTAAAGCCGGAAAAGCGGATACCGTATCCCAGGCGAAATTTATTGGAGGAGAACAAACCATAGCTGGTATTCCAGGAAAGTGCATAGGAGAAACTGCTGTTTTCGCCCATGCCCAAGGCCAGGTCAATGTTGGATTCTTTTTTTGGC
>JAWLFL010000260.1:0-5202 GCA_041685605.1 Cyclobacterium sp.
TGACCGAAGAGTTTATCTACAATGGAGCCGGGGTAGGCGTAGCTGATTTTAACAACGACGGGCTTCCCGATCTGTTTTTTGCAGGGAATGAAGTGGATAATCACCTCTACCTTAATCAGGGAGCGTTTCAGTTTTTAGATGTTTCGGAAGGGGCTGGCATCAAAGCGTCCGGAAAATGGTGTACCGGGGTTACCATCACCGATATCAATGGCGATGGATGGATGGATGTATACGTTTCTGCAGCCATGAAAAAAGACTCTCTGGGCCGGGCAAATCTACTTTTTGTCAATCAGGGTTTGAATGCGGAAGGAGTACCTGTTTTTACGGAAGAAGCCGAAAATTTCGGAATCAATGAGATGGGATACAGCATGTCGGCCGCTTTCTTCGATTATGATTTGGATGGCGACCTGGACCTGTATGTGTTGAATAATCTATTGGTTACCGACTTACCAGGAGTATTCCGGGAAAAGTTAACCGACGGGTCTGCCGGAAACAACGACAGGCTCTATCGGAACAATGGAGACGGCACCTTTTCCGATGTGAGTAAGGAAGCCGGTATTCAAATCGAAGGGTATGGATTGGGACTTGGTATTTCTGATATTAACGGAGATGGCTATCCGGATATTTATGTTAGCAACGATTACCTGTCAAACGATATACTTTATATCAACAACCAGGACGGAACTTTTAGCAATAACATCCGGAATTATATTCGTCACCAAAGTCATTTTTCCATGGGTATGGATATAGGAGATATCAATAACGATGGGCTCCAGGAGATCGTTACCCTGGACATGCTGGCGGAGACTAATTTTCGTATGAAAACCACCATCAGCCAGAATTCTTACCAAAAATACATTCATAACGAACGTTGGGGTTTTGAGCATCAATACGTTCGCAACATGTTGCATCTTAACAACGGGCAGGGGATACCATACAGTGAAATTGGATTTCTGGCGGGGATCTACCAGACCGATTGGAGCTGGTCCCCGCTTTGGGCGGATGTGGATAACGATGGGTACAAGGATTTATTAGTAACCAACGGTTATCCCAGAGATATTACCGACAAGGATTTTACCAATTTCCGGGCGGATTTGGGTTCGGTTGCGACCGATAAAACGTTGCTGGATTCCATTCCAGTGGTAAAAATCCCAAATTACGGATTCAAAAATAATGGAAACCTGACTTTCAAAGATGTAAGTAGCACCTGGGGAATAGACCTTCCTTCCTTTTCGAACGGAGCCGTTTATGCCGATTTGGATTTGGATGGAGATTTGGATTATATCGTAAGCAATATCAATCAGGAAGCGTTTGTTTTTGAAAATCAATTGTATTCCGAAACTTCGGAAAACCAGGTCGATTACCTGAGGATTCAACTTACCGGAGCCCCCGGAAATACCAACGGCCTGGGTACCCGGATAAAAATCAGTTTGAGCAACGGGGAGACGCTATTTCATGAACATTATACGGCCAGGGGGTACATGTCTTCCGTGGAGGATATTATCCATTTTGGGTTGGGGAGGGAATCCGCTGTCGAATCGCTAGAGGTACTCTGGCCAAACGGAACCAGTCAGAGACTTCGAAATGTACGCCTAAATCGGGTGTTGACCCTGGATATAGCAGATGCATCAAAAGTAGACGTACAACAGGAAACTGCTGCGAGCGCGTTTAAGCCCCTTTTAATGGGCGTTGAAGAAGAACTTGGCCTGGCAATTGACCACCAGGAACGGGATGCGGTGGATTTTAACATACAGCGAACCCTTCCGCACAAATTATCCCAATTTGGACCCGGATTGGCGGTAGGGGATATCAATGGCGATGGATTGGACGATTTGGTGATGGGAGGCGCAGCCGGGTATCCCAGAAAATTAATAACCCAAAATCAGAACGGTAGTTTTGAGGTGACGGACTTTCCCCTACCTTCTGAAAATCAGATGGAAGATATGGGCCTGCTATTGTTTGATTGGGACATGGATGGGGATTTGGACCTGTATGCCGTCAGTGGGAGCAGTGAATATGCCTTAGGCAGCCAGGTGTACCGGGACAGGTTATACGAAAACGACGGAACGGGAAATTTTCGCCTTTTGGAAGGGGCGACTCCGGATATGCAGGAAGTAGGAACGGTGGTCAGGGCGGCGGATTTTGACGGAGACGGGTATTTGGAACTCTTTGTTGGTGCCCGATCCGGCCAGGGTCAATATCCACTTTCCGGAAAAAATGTGCTATTGAAAAAGGAAGACGATAAACTTGTGGACATAACCGATCGGCTGGCACCAGGATTAAAAGACATCGGGATGGTTAGTGATGCCTTGTGGACGGATATGGATCAGGATGGAAAAGTGGATTTGCTATTATTGGGTGAATTCATGCCGGTAACCGTTTTTAAAAATACCGGAGAAGGATTAGAAGAATATGAAAATACAGGTGTCGGGGATTTGACGGGTTGGTGGAATGGAATAACAGCCGCTGATTTTGATTCGGATGGAGACATTGATTATGTAGTGGGTAATTTGGGAAAGAACAACTTTTACCAGGTATCCACCGACCGCCCCCTCACGCTTTATGCCGGGGATTTTGATAAGAACCAAAGCATTGATCCTGTTTTATTTGCACATTTTAAAAATCAGAAAGGTAATTTCGAATCCTATCCCGTACACTTTTGGCAGGATTTATACAGTCAAAGTCCTTTGTTTAGAAAGCGTTTTGCTAACTACAAATCCTATGGAAGGGCCGGATTGAGGGAGGTTTTGACGGAGGAGGAGATCCGTTCCGCCATAAAATTAGAAGCCAATCACATGGGCAGCAGCTACCTGGAAAACCTCGGAAATGGAACGTTTAAGATGCATCCTTTACCTTTATTAAGCCAGGTAGCTCCGGTTTATGGCATGGTGGCTACTGACCTGGATGAGGATGGATTCCTCGATATACTCATGATAGGAAATGATTATGGCAACGAGGTTTTTTCCGGTAGACAGGATGCCTTTGTAGGCCTCTGGCTCAAAGGAGACGGGCAAGGGGGATTTGAACCTGTTTTACCTGGAGAAAGCGGGTTTCTGGTACCTGGAGACGGTAAATCACTGGTGCAATTGAAAACCAGCGAACAGCATTTGCTGACCCTTTCCGGGCAAAACAGAGGCCGGTTAAAAGCTTTTAAACGATTTCAGGAGCTGGATTCTGCCACTTATTTCCTTCCGGAGCCACTTGATTTTTCGGTTCTTTTCCATTTGAGGGATGGTACGGCGATTCGTAGGGAATTGTACCATGGGTCCGGATTTTTATCTCAGTCCACCCGCTGGCTGAAAATTCCCCAGGCGACTCGGGAAATGGAAATAACTGCCTATTCGGGGCAGGCGCGAAAGATTTCAGTTCCCCAGGATGTAAGGTAATGCTCAAGACCGGAAAATCTGTTTTTTAAATGATTCGCCCCCGCATATTTTAGGTGTCTTTTTTTCGTTATGGTAAAGGGTATTCTTGCCAATCATGCCTGAAATACAGCCCTCGGGTTTCCGGCAGTTCCAGGATCGCCTTAATAATTCCCAGCTTTATTGATTTTAGCGGTATATTTACATTTTTAAAATTAACAGCCCTTTTGAATGCCAAAATTAATCAGAATCACGACGGTACCCCTCTCTCTGAAATTATTGATCAAACATCAATTGCGATTTATGTCCGAAGCGGGATTTCAGGTACTGGCCCTTTCCTCAGAAGGGCAGGAATGGCAGGATGTTTTAAAAAATGAAAAGCATATCGAAAAAGTGATTATTCCTTTTACGCGAAAAATCACCCCGGTAAAGGATTTATATTGTCTATGGCTGCTTTACAAATTTTTAAAGAGAGAGCGACCGGATATCGTCCATACCCATACCCCAAAAGCCGGGTTATTGGGGATGGTGGCTGCGAAGCTTGCGGGTGTTCCCGTCCGTATCCACACCTTGGCCGGCTTGCCATTGGTTTCCCGGTCAAAGACCCAGCGATTGCTTCTTTCCCTGGTGGAGAAAACTACCTTTCGATTGGCCAGTGAGGTTTGGCCAAATGCGTTCTCGTTGAAGGAATACATTATTCGAAAAAAGTTGGTTAAGGAAAAAAAAGTCAATGTCATCGGAAATGGTTCTTCTAACGGAGTAGACCTGGAGCAGTTCAGCCGGTCTAATTTACAGGAAAATCATTTAGTGGCGGCGACCATGCGTATCAAGCCTGGAGAGAATGAGTTTCTTTTCCTGGCTGTGGGTAGGATGGTAAAAGATAAGGGGATTGCTGAACTGGTAGAAGCGTTTATTCACTCTAAGATTGTGAGCCGGTCCAAATTGGTGCTGTTGGGAGATTTCGAACAGGATTTAAACCCCCTTGAACGAAAAACCATCAATCAAATTAACGATCATCCCAAAATTGTGCATATTCCCTGGTCGGATCATGTGGCACATTACATGGCACTATGTGACGTGCTGGTGCACCCCTCACACCGGGAAGGTTTCCCAAACGTGTTGTTGGAAGCAGGAGCCATGTGTTGCCCGGTGATTTGCTCGGATATTGAGGGGAATAAAGAAATTGCCACCCATAAGAAAACAGCGCTGATTTATCCGGTGGGCCGGGCAGAAGTGCTACAGGAAGCGTTGGAGTTTGCTTTTGTAAAAAGAGCGGAAATGCAAGGTTTCGCAGAGAAGCTCCATGAGAAAGTAGTCAGCGGGTACGACCGAAAATCCATGCATAGCAGTATTTTAAAGGCATATAACCGCATGTTAAATAGGAAATAACGTTGATAAAATTAAAACCAAATATAAATTTCGTAAGTAAGTCTATTTGCTTAATTTTGAGGACGGTCATAATGAATTTTTACCCAATGAGGCTGATTTTAGTAGTGTTGTCTGCGGTATTGGTTTCCTCCTGTATCAGTAATAAAAGAATCAATTACCTTCAAAATCTAAAAGGAAATGAATCCATCGAACTGGATGAGTTTATCCCCTATGCGGAAGTAGATTACGAGTACATATTACAACCGCATGATATTGTAGACATTGATTTTGCCACTCCCAATGAGGAATTGCTCCGAGCGTTTGAGTATCAGGGAGCAATGGCTGCACGGGGAGGTGCCGGAGGGGGCGGGGGTGGAGCCATGGATATTTTTTACTTTTCAGGCTATGCGCTTGATAAAGATGGATATGTACGCATGCCAGTGCTGGGGCAAATTAAATTATCGGGATTGAC
>JAWLFL010000261.1:0-5196 GCA_041685605.1 Cyclobacterium sp.
AATATTATGAAAACAAAAAAGCAGGAGAACCTCTCCTGCTTTTTATTTTGAAAACTAAACCAACTATTATTTAACTACCATAATACAAACAAAATTAATAATAACTGATTGAAATCAAAATTTCCTGGAAAAAAAGTAAATAATAATTTATTTTTTACCCCCCACTTTGTAAAGAATGCCCAACGCCAATGCCTGGCTAACCTGCACCCCGGGATCCTGATCCAAATCGTACAGGGCGATACCGGTAAAGGTAACATTGATGATTTCGGTGATCTTCGTGGTCAGGGTCAGATCCAGCCGGTGGTCAATGGAGTCGAATGCCAGCGTTTCGTAATTAGCAAATAGTGCGTAACGGGTTTTAAGATTCAGATTTTCAGCCAAATCCTTATCCAGGCTGGCGAAAACCTGCATGGCTAACCACTCAATTCTAACCGTCTCCCCTGCTGGTACGCCGTAATTGGACGGTACATTAGCGATAATTCCCTGATCCGTGACAAATGTAAAGCGGGGAGATAGCGGTCCTATCCGCAAAAAAAAGGTTTCATTGGGCTTGTATTCCATTCCCAGAGAGGAGGTCAGAAAACCCGGAGCCATAAATTTTGAGATCAACGACTTGGTACCATCGTCGTTGAATTTATAGCCCTTGGCAAACTGGGTAAGATAATTAGCGGAAAAATAAGCCAACCACCTGTCAGACATTTGGTAGCCTAATTTTGAATCCAGAAAGATCCGGTCATTGGACTTTCGCGTTTCCTCTCCTTCATTACGGACGATCCCAAACAATAATTCCAGTTCATTGTCCCAGGAGAATTTTTCTTTTCTATACGCAGTCTTTCCTGCAACCAAGCTTCCAAAAGCAACGGAATTGACACCCCCCGCCTTCCAGTTATTACTAAAGCCCGCTTGATTAAAATTTAGACCGGCACTAAATTCAGATTGCCAGTAGGTGGTGTCTTTTTCGGCTGAAGGAGCTTCAGCCTCTTGAGCGACTAATACATGGCTCGATAATACCGCAACGATTAAGATAAGTAAATAGGTTTTCATTGAAAATTTATTTGGTTTAAAAGTTTAAAGTGTCCATTCGTACATTTGTTTCCAAGTTATACCTTTAAATTTGTGCTTTAAATGATAATTAATCCGCAAGTCTATGGAAAAAATAACAGAAGAAACACTTATAGTCCGGGATTTTTTGGCCCGACAGCGTACCAAATTGGCAAATGACCGAACGCTTTTGTCCTATATCCGAACGAGCTTGTATTTTATCGTCAGCGGAACCGCGCTGATTAAGGTAAACGATCTGGAAAATGTGAAAGAGTTGGGGTATTTTTCCTTCCTGATAAGTTTGGTATTACTAAT
Organism: Cyclobacterium sp.; assembly: GCA_041685605.1. Lineage (GTDB taxonomy): Bacteria > Bacteroidota > Bacteroidia > Cytophagales > Cyclobacteriaceae > Cyclobacterium. The sequence goes on from JAWLFL010000261.1 coordinate 1,357, forward strand.
CCTGGGATTTATAAATTTCTTTAGATTAAAAAGAAAATTAAATAAGGGGAAATATGAAAAAATGTGATTTTATAAAGAAGCTTTCGTCCAATACATAAAATTGGTAAGCTATTTGTAGCACAATAAATAGAACCAATTTTTTAAAACCATGAAAATCTTAGGAATTATTCTTATTGTTGCCGGAATCGGTATGTTTCTAATCACCGGAATTTCCTATACCACGGAAGAAACGGTGATTGATGCCGGTCCGCTAGAAGTCAATGCTGAAAGTGAAGAATCCCTCAACTGGCCCCCTTATGCCAGTGGAATTGCTGTGATTGCAGGTTTTGTTTTGCTGGCAGTAGGTAAAAAAACATGAAGAATAGATTGATAGTATTCCCGGAATCATCAACTGGCCGGGCAGGCTCGCTTCCGGAAAAATGTCCCTGCCCATCCATATGGCTGACTGGCTTCCCAGCCTGTTGGAACTTGCAGGTATTCCAAAACCAGAAAGGCAGCCTGAAGATGGGGAATCCATTTGGAGGTACCTGCAAAACCCGGAGAATAGCCCGCAACCTATCCGTTCCTTTTACTGAAAAATAAGGGGAGCTTCCGCCGTACGGGAGGGAGATTGGAAACTCCTGGTTCGGCAAGATGGAAGTAAGGAACTGTATGACCTAAAAGCGGATTTCAGAGAAACCCGGAACCTGTCCCCTCAGCATCCGGAAAAAGTCAAACGCCTGATGGGGTTGTTGGAAAGCTACCAAAAAGACGACCGGGATTAATTTTTTATCGGATTAACAAATTTTACGCAATCCACTGACTGCGCCGGAGGAATTTGTCCGCATTCGATTGGTCGGTATTCGAACGCCGTGCTATTCTTCCGCCCGATTAGGTCAAAAAAAGTGGCACTAGACAAACTTTGAATTATAGGTAAATACATCGATTAAACGGATTTTAACAGCCTTCTTGTCCCGGAATTACCTAACAAAAAATTATATAATATTATAATTTTTTATTGTAATATTTTAACAAAAATAAGTAGTAAATTTGTCTTGTTAATAAACCTTACAATTATTGTAACGGACAAAATCATGAACAATTTAGCACCAATTCGCATAGTTACCGCCCTGTCTCTGGTCTTTTTGACCTTCCTGGCGGGCATTGCCGGCACCTTTGCCCAAAACAACAATCCAGGACCCAAATTTGGCATCAAAGGAGGGCTTAACTTATCACAACTCTACGTGGATCAGCCCAACGTTGAAGACGAGAATATGAAGGCTGGTATTCATTTTGGGGTTTTCGGGAAAATACCTGTTAATAGTTTCGTCGCCGTACAGCCTGAGGTGTTGTATACCAACATGGGTTCCAAAGTATCTTATGGAGGTTCCGATTTCGAAAGCGTTTTTGGAATCGAGAGCGGAGAGATCCGGTTCAATCTTAATTACATACAGGTACCCCTCGCTTTGGCGGTCAACCTGGGACCTTTGAATGTTCATGCAGGCCCCTATCTGAGCTATTTGCTTTCTGCCAATGTAAATAACTGGAAATCATCCGAAACCAGCCCCACCGAGGTTCGCGAATTAAACACGGATGACTTTAACCGAATAGACTACGGGCTGGTCGTCGGCGTTGGATTTGACATCAAGAATGTCGATGTGGGTGCCCGGTATAATTATGGCCTTAGGCAGGTCGGAAATGATGGCCTGGCTGGAAACCTGACTGACAACTCTAAAAATGGAGTAGGTCAAATCTACTTAGGTTTCGGTTTTTAAATCAAATTTATTTCGTTTTGATAACCATGCTTTCTCTGAAGGCATGGTTTTTTTATTGCTTTTCCCAATTCATCCGTATTAGATGCAGGGGAACATTGTTGATGGGAAAAACCCTTTAAATATTCTATTGGAGATGACAAGCTCCTAAATGCAACACATTCCAACTATTAAATTTTCTTTTTAGCGATTAACTAATATCTTTAGACCTAAATCTAATTGTATTTTTTACGATGTATAAAAAAGGCCTATCCGAACGGGACATTTGCACGAAATTCATCACGCCGGCACTGAAAAAAGCAGGTTGGGATATTCAAAAGCAAATCCGTGAAGAAGTTTTTTTTACTGATGGCCGAATCATCGTGCAAGGTTCCCTTCATACCCGGGGAACAAGAAAAAGAGCTGACTACATCCTTTATTACAAAAACAATATCCCACTGGCCATCATTGAGGCCAAAGATAACAAAAAAGGAGTAGGTTCAGGAATGCAGCAAGCCCTGGAATATTCCGAAATTCTTCAACTTCCTTTTGTCTTTACTTCCAATGGGGACTCCTTTGTTTTTCATGACAAAACCAACCCTGAAATACGAGAAAAAGAAATCCCTTTAGATGGATTCCCTTCACCTGGCACGCTTTGGGAAAAGTATTTGAAATTCAACGGTATAGAAAGCCCTAAAGCCAGAGAAATAGTAGCGCAGGATTATTATGTGGATGATTCGGGCATGAACCTGAGATATTATCAGGCAAATGCGGTGAATAGGACGATCTAAGCGATCGCCAAAGGACAAAATAGAATCCTACTGGTCATGGCTACGGGTACAGGGAAAACATATACTGCCTTTAATCTGATCTGGAGGCTTTGGAAAACAGGCATCAAAAAAAGAATCCTGTTTCTTGCGGACAGAAATGCCCTCCTCAATCAGACCAAAAATGGGGACTTCTCCCCATTTGGAAATGATATCATGCATATCATCAAAAACCGCAGGATTGATAAATCCTACCAGATCTACTTTGCCCTGTACCAGGGGCTTACCAGCAATGAGGAAGAAAAAAATGCCTAAAAGGAATTCAGCAGAGACTTTTTTGATCTGGTGGTGGTGGATGAGTGCCACCGCGGGTCCGCTTCTGAAGCCTCTGCCTGGCGGGAAGTGTTGGAGTATTTCGAAGCCGCCACGCAGATCGGTATGACGGCTACCCCAAAGGAGACCAAAGATATCTCCAATATGGACTATTACGGAGATCCTGTCTATACCTATTCCCTCAAGCAGGGAATCATGGATGGCTTTTTGGCTCCATATAAAGTGGTGAGAATTACCACCAATCTTGATGAAGGGTGGCGGCCTGCTTCCGGCATGTTGGACAAATTTGGCAATAAAATCAAAGACCGAATCTATAATCTGAAAGATTATGACCGCAAAATGGTCATGGATCAACGGACACAACTGATCGCAAATAAGATAACGGAGTTTTTAAAAGCTACCAACCTCTTTGCTGATCCGGATTTTGATGGAGAACCTGTACAGATCTACGAACCAGGAATAGACGATTCCCCGGTACCACCTATATATCCGGAAAACGAGGAAGAAGAGGGTAATCAGACTGAAGAACCGGAAACTCCTGGTTTAGGGTCGCCTCCACCTGGTATCCTGATCCATGAACACGACCCGGAGGCAGAACCTAAGAAGTACTATGTCAACGATGTAGAAGTATCCGTCATCAACCAGCGCATCCAATACTTTGGAGCGGATGGCAGATTGATCACGGAATCCTTAAAAGACTATACCCGGAAAAACATCGGAAACAATTTCAGTTCCCTGGATGCCTTTATCCAGCACTGGTCAACAGCGGAAAAGAAGGAGATTCTTTTGGCAGAACTGGCCGAGCAGGGAATTTTATTGGAAGCCCTTCGGGAGGAAATCGGCAAAGAAATGGACGATTTTGACCTGATCTGTCATATTGCGTTTGACCAGCCGGCATTGACCCGAAAAGAACGTGCCGACCAGGTTCGCAAACGAAATTATTTTGCCAAATACAGCGATAAAGCCCAGGCAGTGCTCCATGCGCTCCTGGATAAATACGAACAAGAAGG
>JAWLFL010000262.1:0-5191 GCA_041685605.1 Cyclobacterium sp.
ATATGCGACTGAAATCTACGTATTTGATCTACAGGGCACTATTATCTGTGAATTAAAACTGGATACCAGCATCCGGGCCCTTGCCGTAAATGAGCAGGCTGGCAAATTGTATGGTATCACCACAGATGAAGATCCTGGAATTGCTGTTTTTGATTTACCTAACCTAAAATGATACCTCAATGGGCAAAATTACTTCGCCAACCCAATCTTTTTTAATCGTCACCAATAAAACCTCACTCCCTTTAATCCAAAAATACCAGGATCTGTTTACAGCTACTCAAGATATTGGGGATACTATCGTATTGTACCATTTATTAGAGGAAAGATCTGATCTTGAGCTAAATGGCCTGAATACTTTTACCTTTACCGATGAGGTATTAACCTCCCTGAACTATTTCCCCCTTGGCTTTACCCTGGTTCCGGGCAGCAACCATTTCCCCTTGCTGAAATTTTACCTTTCTCATCCGCATTACGATTACTACTGGTGCATTGAGGACGATGTGGCGTTCTCGGGAGATTGGAGAGCCTTTTTTGAAGCTTTTTCCACCCTGGACACTGATTTTATCAGCAGTCATATCCGCCGCTATAAGGAGGAGCCGGAATGGCCCTGGTGGCCTATAAAGGAAAATGAAAAGTTTAACCAAATATGGTGGCATTTTATAAAATACAGTTCAAATGACGGTGAGAAATAATTGGCTTAACGGTATGTTTGTTATTACACTTTTATTTTCTTGTGAAACAGATAAGAACATAAGAGAAGGTGATCGATTAGACTTTTCCGAATTTACAAGTAGAAACTTCAATTTATTGGAACTGAGCACTGAAGTTGAAGGTCTACAACTTTCCTTGCCAGATTCGATTATTTTAGGAAAAATTGAATCAATAAGATATGTTCACCCATATTGGTTGATGCACGATCCAAATTTTTCTAAAGCCATCTATTTGTTTGATTCTGCCGGAAATTTCGTAAATAGTCTTCAAAAAGCAGGCGAGGGGCCTGAGGAATACCTTTCTTTATTTTCCTATCTGGTCTGGGACGAGGAGTTAATTGTTTATGATCGAAATTTGGGTAAAGCCAATTGGTACAGCTTTCCAGAATTTGATTATATAAAATCAAAAAATGTGGACTATTATATCATGGATTTAATTTTTTTAGAAAATCAGAAACAAGCTTTAGCTGTCTTTGATGACTGGCATACCGATGATTCGTATTTGGGTATAGTATTCCTTGATAAGGATTTGAGAATAGTTGAAAACTTCCCGAAGCCACCTGCGCTCATCGAGGCAACTCAAATTGGTAATTTATCTGGTAACAATGGTTTTTGGTATTTTACAGAACCTCTTTCGGAAATGGTATACTTGTTAGGAAAATCGGAGATGCAACCTGTTTACTGGATAGACTTCGGTGAGTTTAAAATACCTGGCTTAAATTGGGGAATTGACGATGCGGATGATTTTCATGAACTATTACAAACCCGCGAATATGCCTTTGCCGTCCATAACTTCAATTTGCATGAAAACCTGATCAGTTTTAATTTTTATTTAGGTAATCCAGAAAACGTAAAACTGGGCCTTTATGATTTAAACGCAGATCAGGCAGTTGTAATTGGTGAGATAAGTACCGCAGACGATATTTTTTTAAGACCATTGAATGTTTCAGCCGGATATAACCTCACCGTACTTTATCCTGATGAGTATAACGAAGAAATGCTGATGGAAATTGGCTTAAATTTAGAATGGATAAAGTCAATAGATATTGAAAGCCCGTTGATGATAAAATACAGGTTTAATAAAATACCCAATTTATGAAATTTAAAATCTTCTTGTTCCTCCTGTCTATAAGCCCCTGTCTGTACGGACAGCAGGCATGGCAGCTAATGTCCACCGAAGGAGATCCCGTCAGTTTTGCCAAAATTACTGTGCTAAACAGCGAGGATTGGTTTTCCTCGGATCAAAATGGAAAATTCAGTCTTAACCTGACCCAGTATGGAAAAAATGAGATTTTTAATATTTCAGCCACAGGCTATTTGGAAGGCACTTTTTCGTGGAATGACCTAAAAAAAGATACTGTCTTATACCTAAACACTCAATATTTCGATTTGGAAGAAGTTGTCGTGTTATCCAATAGCTTGAAGTCATACACTATAGGGAACAGGAGTCTCCCAATTTCAATATCTCGAAATAAGCGAGAAAAACGAAAAGCTGGCATAATGCGCTATGCCAGCTTTTTCGAAATGAAAGGTAACGAGACAAAGTTACTTTCCGGTTTAAGCCTATATTTATCCGAAAATGGTGACAAAAATATTGAATTTACCTTACGGGTAATGGTGTCTGATAAAGTACGAAATCTAAAAAAAGGAAAAATATATCAGGTAGCCGAATTTCAGGATTTATACAATAAACCCCTTTTGTGCAGACTCGAAAATTATGGCTGGACGAAAATAGATTTAGAGGACAAAGAAATTGTAATACCTGGAAGATATAAGGCCATTTTTTTGATTTTTGACCTGGTAAAGCCAAAAAATAAGAAAACGGAACTGTCCATGGTTATCCCCTTTCAAAGGGAATCGAATGAAAACCAATATCCTGGTTTTTACTTTCCTGGTGGCGCTATCGGTATTTTTGATACCAAAAAAGAGCATTTTGCTGTAGTTTTAAATTATTTAAGTGAATAATTGTTTTCCCTATTAATTGCGTTAAATATTCCAAGAAATCCATTTTCTTAACGTTTTCCTCTCTAGTGCCGTAAATTTGAAGGATTAGGTGATGGACATCAATTTTTGTTCACGCATACCACCTTTGAATTCATCAGGATTGCCATTAAATTTAACGGGCTCCTTTTATTTATCAGAAATAAAAGCGTTGATCAAACTTTGCCGGATAATTTCCAATTTTTGAACAGCACGATCCAGTTCCCGAACCATCTATTCAGGAAAGTCAACACTAACTCTACTGGCGTTTAAACCAGGTAATCTGCAGTTGGCCACCCATCTTTCGGTAGATAATTATGTGCAAACCATTCATTGCCTGGACGGAAGCGGCCATTCCTGCTGCTGCTCTTTGAAAAGTATGGAAGATGAATTGCCACTTGCTTTTAAAAAAATAAACAGAAGCTGTTTAGTCAATTGTGCTTTAATCCAATCTATCCATGGTAAGGAAAGAGAAATAACGATGCAAAACGATCTTCGCCTCCGGGTCGCCAAATCCAAATGGGAAGCAATAAAAAAGAAATTTATTCAATTCATCCATATAGAAAATGGCATATAGGATACCCACAGATCTCCTCTCCTATTTTTTTAAAGATATTTTAAGAAGAAAGGAAACCAGGAGAACTCCGAAAGGTACTATTAACGTAAATACCATTTTTATACTCAGTGCAGGAAGAACCGGCACTCATTTTTTACAGCAATTTTTTAACACCTGTTTCCAGGATGTATATGCAGTACATGAGCCACATCCTGATCTATTTGAACTGGGTATGCAAAAAATCAGGTCAGATTTGTCCTCAGAGGTTATCTGTGAAAAAATTAAGGATTACAGGATACGCTTTCTTGAAAAAAACCTTCTCCATGGGACCGGCACCTATATAGAATCCAATCCACACGCCGCTTATCTCATTCCGGAACTGATGGACACCTTCGGGTTTGTCAAGTTCCTGTATGTGGTCAGAAACCCAATCGATTCGGCCAGGTCATTTTACGCCAAATCTCCGGTGAAAAATGGGGGTCAAATGTTGTTTTACGGGGAAAACGATCACAGGAAAAGGATCAGCCCTATGGATTTTCGGGATGATAAATGGGAAAGGGAATGGCCCTATTTCAGCCGGGTACACAAAATAGCCTGGTACTGGAATAAAGTCAACAGCATCATTCAGGATTCTTTGCAAACCAAGGAAAATACCCTGCAGGTAAAGTACGAGGATTTCTTTTCTGAAAATCAGTCCACAAGAAAAAGTACAATTTTGCAAGTAGTGGATTTTTTGGAATTAGCCGAAAATAGGGTGGCAGATTGGAACAAAATAAATGGTGCCATGGGTCAAAAGTCAAATGCTACCAAAGTAGACTTCTTGCCTCCTTTTGAGCAGTGGCCTATAAAGGAAAAAGAAAAGTTTATGGAATTGACAGCAATCATGAGGATGAGGTTAGGCTACCCGTTATAGTCAGGCACCATCACTTGTCTTTATGCTTCTTCCTACCAAAAGCTTCATTTCCCTCCGCTCTATTTCTCTAAGTCACTCTAACTATAATTCTCCCAGACACAAAATCCCCTCCCAACCCCCTCATTTCCTAAACATATAAGGATTCAATAATTCATTCACAGAATAAAACCACCCATTCACGGGGTAAAGGTGTCCGTTTACGGGAAATGCGATTTTCCCTATATGAAAAATGTTTTTAAATGGTTTACTTGATTTGTGTTTTAACCTAAAATCAAAAAATAGCATGAAATCGAGCATGACGAGATCGACACACAGAGGGATGATTATCAGGCATGCGAGATTCCATCTGACCTATGAAAATCAAATTATAATCAGATGAAAAAGAAAATGAAATTGCAGAAAGCAACATTAGCTGTAGGAGTAGTAGCTATGAGCGTTGGATTATTTAACTCATTCAATGCAGAAGCAAATGAAGGGTGTGGGTGTTCCTACGACATAGCAGGGGTGGAGTTTCCATGCACGAGAATCTGGTGCCAAAGTACCTGGAGTTTAAGTGCATGTGGACTTGGAGATGTTGCTAGTCAGGAGTGTAACGAATTCAAGGAATGTTAAAAAACTGAAAAGGTTGGTTAAACCCAACCTTTTTCCTTAGTTTAATTTTTATGAAGAATTCCATAATAATTATTTTAATTTTCGTAATATTTTCTTGTTCATCCACGACTCATGAAGAAAACCTAGCTATCCATGTAGAACAAATTCAAATACCAATAGATGAAAATTTCTTAAATACTTATCAGATTTGGGATCCATATTATAAAAATGAGGAAGCCAAACTTCTTGCGTATAACGAAAAAAGGCATTCTTTTGATTTGTTTAGTTTAGATAAACTGATAATTTGTGAGTATATTTTGTGTATCAGTTCAGAGTCTTTTCGTTGCAAATCCGGATTTTGAAGCAGCAATTCTATTTTTGATTTTACAACCGCAAGCGGGGTTTGAATTTCGTGAGTAAGGTCTTCGGTAAACTCTTTCA
>JAWLFL010000058.1:0-21163 GCA_041685605.1 Cyclobacterium sp.
TTAAAGATTTTGATGGCACCCAATTACAGGAAATGGGTGAGAATTATTTTTCTCCCGAATCGATGCAGGAAGTCATTGTTGGTCAGTTATAGTCCCCTGTTTTTTATCCACCACTCGTAAACACCAGAGAAATCCCATTTGGTGAGGAACCAGGTTTTATACAGAAAAAATTTGCAGTTTCGGGGAAAATGGCGGGCGTATAATTCCAAAAATTGTCCAGCCATCTTAAAATTGGCGGAAGCCAGGGAATGTTTGGCTTCGTGCAAAATTCGAAATTTCAAGGCATGCTTTTCTTCCGCTGTACGTACCATAGCAGCTATTTTTTCACAAACCCGGAAGGTAGAAGGAAGCAAGACTGAATGACGGGACTGGTATTGACGGGTCGAGAGCGAACCTGCCAGGATGCGCTTATTCACTCCTAAAAAATCCCCGTAGACAAAGGCATGGTCTCGTGCCATTCTCACAAGCAGGTCGAAATCCTCGTAGGCCAGGGTTTCGTCATAGCCACCTGCTGCTTTCAAGACTGCCGCATCCAATACCAGAGCCGCCGAACTGATGGCATACCTCCTCACCACCACGGGAAAGACATTGCCTGCCGTCACGGGTACGCTCGCTTTTCCCGAAGCATCCACCGGATAAAAAGGACGGGTACTCCCGTCGGGAAATAGGTGAAGCACATTGCTGAAGTAAATTTTCGCTCCTGTTTCCTGGAGGCAGTGAACTGCTCTGCTCAGGTGATGGGGGTCCAGGAAATCATCGGCTGCCAAATCTACCACATACGTGCCGCTGACCTGGGTCAAAGCCCTATTGAATGCCCGGCAATAATTGATGGGAGTATCGTGAAACAAATACCTGACATTCAGTTTTTCTTCGTTTTTCTCCACCCAGCCTCGAATTACTTCCTGTGAGGAATCACTACTTCCATTATCTATTACAAACAGGGCTACGTGTGGGTACTCCTGTTGCAGCACACTTTCCATAGCCGCTTCCACATAAGCTGCCTGATTATGACAGGTGCAAATCACCGAAACCAGCGGTTCCTCTTCCTTCTGATTCATTTGAGTGCTTAAGCTTTCGAATACCCCTACTACCTGCAGGGAACAATACCTCGAATAACAACATCCGGGCGTTGACAATAAATTTATCCCAGCCAGCCCTAAGCAGTGGCTTAAAAACAGGTTATAGCGTTAATTTCTACCGTATACCTGTATACCGGCTGGCAGATACGTTCTATTTGGCTAAATTAGCAATTCTAATCCAACTGGCAGCTGCCTGAGAACCACTCAAATTCATGGAAGACACCTACCTGACCTTAAAAACACCTGCCAAAGGGCTCTATAAAGAGAAAGGGAGTAAATTTTTATCGTTTGCCTACCCGGTGGAAGATGAGCCGGAAATCCAGCAGATCCTGGACGAGCTCAAAAAATCCTATCACGATGCCCGGCACCATTGTTATGCTTATATCCTGGGTAAAAATCAGGAGGTATATCGAGCCAATGACGATGGTGAACCCTACCATAGTGCCGGGGACCCCATATTGGGGCAACTTCGCTCCCGGGAGCTAACCCAGTCCCTGCTGGTGGTGGTGAGGTACTTTGGAGGGGTCAAACTTGGAGTGGGCGGATTGGTGCGAGCCTACAAAACTGCTGCTGCCGAAGCCATTGATGCCGGTGAAGTGATCCAAAAAACACTGGTCGCCAGCATTAGCATGCGCTTTGATTACCTATCGCTGGATGAAGTCATGCACCTCATCCAACGCCATGACCTGAAGATTTCAGATCAGAAATTTGACTTGCGTTGTCAGATAAGGGTGGAATGCCGCCAAAAACAGGAGGATGAAGTTAGAAAAATACTTTCGGCCGTTCCTTCTATGGAGTTTCTTACATAGAGAAGATTTCATCCAGGTACCCCTGTCGGTACAGTTTCAAAAATATCTCCAAACAAGCCCAGGCATCCGTAGCTGCATAGAGCATCTGCTTTTCTGTCAGGGCGGGAGCTTCCCAGTTGGACACCTGTTCGGATTTGGAAATCCGGATCCCAAGGACCATGGCACTAAGGTTTCTCACCCCCACATTCAGGAAACCTACTTTGCGCAATTCTTCATTGAGATCAAAAAACGAATCGGGGATAAAGTTAGGAGCTAGTTTTTTCAAGGCTTTGATATCGTCTCTGACAGCAGCCCCTACTTTTACGATATTGGCATTTTCCAGCAGCGCTTTTGCCTGAATGGGAAAACCCTGTTCGTTGAGGCGGATCAGGTAAGCCGTTTCCCGGGTGGACAATTGAAGTAAGGCAACATCGTAGGAAACCCCTCTTCTAAATGCCGGTCTGGTTTCGGTGTCGAAGCCAATAAATTTTTGAGAAGCCAAATCTGATTCCATCCGTCGCAAGTCCTTTTGGTCCTGAACCAAGATGATTTCGCCGGGAAAAGCTTCTATTTCCAGCTCATTTACTTCCTCTTTAGATATTTTAAGTGGTATCATGCCAAAACCTCTTCTTCTTCTTTAATTTGTTCCATTGCTTCTTTCGAGTAGTAATTGATTCCCCAATTCATATACCCAAAGAGAATCGTCATAAACGGACTGATAATATTAAAAAAACAATACGGGGCATAGGTAAGGGTGGCTACTCCTAAAACAGAGGCTTGGGTCGCGCCGCAGGTATTCCAGGGGATCAATACCGAAGTAACGGTAGCACTATCCTCCAGGGTCCTACTGAGGTTTTCCCCCTTCAGGCCTTTCTTCTTGTAAATATCGGCATACATTCTACCGGGAACCAAAATAGCCAGGTATTGGTCCGAGGTGGTAAGATTGAAAAAGACCCCGGTACCGGCGGTAGCAGCAATCAGGGACCCGACCGAGTTTACTTTGCTAATCACCGCCTCGGCGATGACCTTAAGCATGCCGCTTACCTCCATGATCCCTCCAAAAACCATGGCACACAAGATCAACCAAACGGTAAACAGCATCCCTGCCATCCCCCCGGTAACCAACAACTCGTTAACAATTTCGTTAGAGGTAACAATAGCGGTGTCTCCAAACAACGCTTGCATCACAACGCTAAAGGTACGAAGCAATGCTCCTCCATCCATACCAATGGACAATTCCCGGATAATCTCTCCTTGGAAAATGACCGCAAAAACCCCTCCCAAGAGTGCTCCGGCGAGCAAGGTCGGAATGGCCGGAACCTTTTTAATAATAAGAAACAATACGAGTGCGGGAACAATGAATAGCCATCCATTGACCACAAAGGTTTCAGAAATCACGTCGGAAATCGCCTGCACCTGGCCGACTGTACCTTCGGGCTGTCCCATTACGCCGATGACCCCAAAGATCAGAAGGGTGATGGATATGGAAGGCACCGTGGTTCTTACCATGTGCCGGATGTGCGTGAACAAATCCGTCCCAGCCATGGCCGGAGCCAGGTTGGTGGTGTCCGAAAGCGGTGACATTTTATCCCCGAAGTAAGCCCCTGAAATAATCGCTCCCCCAATAATGCCCTCTCCAAATCCCAGGGCTTTTCCGATCCCCAAAAGGGCAACTCCTACCGTCGCCACAGTTGTCCAGCTACTTCCGGTAGCAATGGATACTACTCCACAAACCACACAGGCCGCCAATAAAAATATCGTTGGATTCAACACCTGAAGCCCATAATAAATCATCGCAGGAACAATTCCACTCAGCATCCAGGTTCCCGCCAGGGAGCCTATTAAAAGCAAAATCAAAATAGAGGACATGGCGGAGGAAATGCTTTTGATCATGCCATCCTGAATGACCTCCCATTTTACACCCAATCTAAAAACGGCCACCAACCCGGCCACACCTGAAGAAATGACCAGGACCAACTGATTGGATCCAAAGAGCCCGTCTGTGCCAAAAACATTGATATTGATCACCAAAAGGACAATCAGGAAGATGATTGGAAATAATGCCTCCCAGATGGAGGGCCTTTTAGAAGTTGTACCCATTACGATTGGTCTAAGAAAAGATAAACCTAAAGTTAAAAAAAAATATGTATTTACCGCCCTTACCGCTGATACACTTTGTAACCTAATGGCTAATCCGGACATTCCAAATTTTATTCTGAATGTATGAAAAGGCATTTATTTTTCAATTATTTTATTTAACTTAATACCAAATAATTTGGCTTAACGATACAGGTTCATGAGAAAAATTGACAGCCTGCTACAGGAATACGACCTCAGCCACCAAAATCCCACCAACAAATCCATCCATTGGCTTTGTGTTCCGGCTATTTACTTCAGCTTGGTGGGCTTGCTTTACAGTATCCCTCCCGGCCCTATGATAGAGATGGAATTTATGCTAAGCCATTTTGCCAATTGGGCCACTCCGGCATTGTTGCTGGTATGGATCTACTACCTGGCACTTTCACCGCCTTTGGCATTGGGGATGATGCTTTTTACGGCCCTTTGCCTGGCGGTGGCAAGCGTATTCAATTTAATCTTACCGTTTCCTTTATGGGTATTTTGTGCGGTCCTATTTGTCCTTGCCTGGATTTTTCAATTTTACGGGCATAAAATCGAAGGAAAAAAACCCTCGTTTTTAAAAGATTTGCAATTCCTTTTGATTGGACCTGCATGGCTGATGCATTTCATATACAAGCGTTTAGGACTTGCCTATTGAGTTTTCAAAAAAACCTGTCGGGAAAAATAGGCTGTATTTCCAGTCACCACACCATTTAAATGCCTGCTTTATTTTTATTATATTCAGGGAAATTTGATCCCAACGTATTTTTAACCCTATACATTAAATGAATCCTTTTATACTCGCAGCGGCTGAAATACCCCTTTTGTCTGACATTGTAGTCATATTCGGACTGTCTACCTTGGTGATATTGCTTTTCATGCGGCTAAAGTTACCTACTATTATTGGGTACCTACTGACGGGAGCTATTGCTGGACCTTATGGGCTTTCCCTGGTCGATGCCTCCACGGCGGTGGAAGTCTTATCAGAGATTGGGGTAATCCTTCTGCTATTTGTAATTGGGATGGAATTTTCCCTGAAAAGCCTAATGGCTATCAAGAAGGCAGTATTTATCGGTGGCAGCTTGCAGGTGCTCCTCACCATCGGTGCCACTACCCTGATTACGTATTCTTTCGGGTATGACTGGAATAAGGCCGTGTTTTTTGGGTTTCTGTTTGCCCTGAGCAGTACGGCCATCGTTCTTAAACTACTGCAGGAGACGGGTCAGGTAAATAGCCTTTCCGGAAGAACCACCCTTGCCATATTGATTTTTCAGGATATCATCATCGTTCCATTGGTGCTATTAACGCCCATGCTTGCCGGAGAGTCAGATAATGTGTTGCTTTCACTAACCTATATGGTGCTTAAAGGCGGCCTGGTGATCGTATTAACCATCCTTAGCGCTAAGTACCTCATCCCGCAGTTGTTGTACCGGGTGGCCAAGTCAAAAAACGAAGAACTGTTTCTCTTGAGCATTATCGTTACCTGTTTTGCCGTAGCCTATGTCACCTCATTATTGGGGTTATCGCTGGGTTTAGGAGCTTTTCTCGCAGGACTGATCATAAGCGAGTCTGAATACAGCCACCACGCTACCGGGAAAATTCTACCTTTTCGGGAAATATTTCTCAGTTTCTTTTTTGTATCGGTGGGCATGCTATTCGATCTGGGTTTTTTGTTGGATAACATTCTGATTATCCTGGTGCTGGTCCTGCTGACCTTTGTTGTCAAATTTCTGATTACTACCCTGGCCGTTAAATCGATTGGAAGTGATCTTAAGGGTTCATTTATTGTAGGGTTTTCTATCTTTCAGGTCGGTGAATTTTCTTTATTGTTGGCAAAAGAGGGACTTGAATACGAACTACTCGATCCCATTACCTATCAATACTTTCTTGCCATTTCTATTTTAACCATGGTAATGACACCCTTTATCTTAAAGAAAAGAGAAAATCTCGCCTGTAGGGTGCTGAATATCCCTTTACCAGAGAAAATAAAGGCCCGGTTTGGAGAAAAACCAGTGGCCCATATCGCTAAGATAGAAACCGATGAACTTGGCGATCATCTTGTCATTATCGGTTTCGGACTGAATGGCCGGAACCTGGCGCGAGCAGCCAAAAGAGCCAACATTTCCTATGCGATCATAGAGATGAACCCGGAAACCGTACGGGTAGAGTCCGCTAAGGGAGAACCCATCATGTATGGGGATGCCGCCAATCAGGTGGTCTTAGAGCACGTAAAAATCCACAAAGCAAGGGTGGCTGTGATTGCTATCTCCAATCATGAAGCAACCCGAGGCATCATTACCAATATCCGCGCAATAACCCAAAATGCCTTCATCATCGTAAGGACACGATACGTAAACGAAATAGAGGCGATGCTGCGGCTAGGTGCCGACGAGGTGATTCCCGAAGAATTTGAGACTTCCATTGAAATATTTACCCGGGTGCTGAACAAGTACCTGGTACCCAAAGGAGAAATTGATGATTTTACCCACGATGTACGCTACCACAACTACGAGGTATTTCGCTCCCTGCAAGGAGACAGCGGTTCAACCATCGCCCTGGATATCCCTGAAATCAATTTCGCAGGAATTAAAATTGAAAAGGATCACGGTGCTTTTATCGGAAAACCCATTAAGGATATTAATTTGCGGGAAAAAGTGGGAATCAATCTGGTAGCCATTAAAAGGGATGGTAAGACAAATACGGATATCCATGGGGATACCAAAATCAAGTTAGGGGATATCGTCTACGTAGTGGCCCGACAGGAGGCCCTGGAAAAATTTGAAGAGAGCGTTAGCATTTCCTAACAGGTGTGTAAAATTAGGAGCAAATAAAAAATCCTGTCACCTTTACCGACAGGATTTTTTATTAATAGCCTGAAAATGCTTATAAGATCAGCATGGCATCACCATAACTAAAGAACTTATAATTCTCTTTGATAGCTTCCCTGTATGCTTTCATTATCAAATCGTATCCGCCAAAGGCAGAGGCAGTCATTAATAAGGTGGACTCTGGCAAATGAAAATTGGTGATCAGTGCATTGGCAATTTTAAATTCATAAGGAGGGATGATGAATTTATCTGTCCAGCCACTACTTGACTTCAGACGGCCATTGGCGGTCACAGAAGACTCTATGGTTTTCAACGAGGTGGTTCCCACGGCGACCACTCTTTTTTTGGCATCCAGCGAT
The DNA here is from genome assembly GCA_041685605.1 of Cyclobacterium sp. Taxonomy (GTDB): domain Bacteria; phylum Bacteroidota; class Bacteroidia; order Cytophagales; family Cyclobacteriaceae; genus Cyclobacterium. Next base: position 7,173 of record JAWLFL010000058.1, read on the forward strand.
TTGTTGACCAAGTCTACGGTATCCTGGGGAATATCGTAATTTTCCGAATCCATTTTATGCTTGGTAAGGTCCTCCACGTCTACCTTACGGAAGGTGCCCAGGCCAATGTGCAAGGTGATCGGACTGACTTCCACTCCTTTGATTTCCAACCTTTTTAACAAATGAGGCGTAAAATGCAGGCCCGCAGTAGGTGCTGCAACGGCCCCCACATGTTTGGCAAAAATGGTCTGATAGCGCTCCCGGTCGGAATCGACCACATCCCTTTCGATAAATTCCTTCAGTATCGGTGTCTCTCCGAGCGTGTCAATGGTTTTGTAAAATTCTTCATCCGTACCATCAAACAGGAAGCGAATGGTTCTACCCCTGGAAGTGGTATTGTCTATCACCTCCGCTACCAGATCACTGTCTCCAAAATACAACTTGTTTCCAACACGTATTTTTCGCGCAGGATCCACCAACACATCCCAAAGCCTGAGATCCTGGTTTAATTCCCGAAGCAAGAAAACTTCAATTTTTGCTCCCGTTTTTTCCTTATTTCCATACAGCCTGGCTGGAAATACTTTGGTATTATTGGTGACGAATACATCGCCCTCCCCAAAATACTCAATGATATCTTTAAAAACCTTGTGCTCGATTTTTCCGGTATCGCGATGAATTACCATCAATCTAGACTCATCCCGGTTTGCCGGTGGATGTAAGGATATAAGTTTTTTTGGAATTTCAAATTTGAAATCAGATAACTTCATGTGTATTAATTTTGGAAATAACGAGTGAACGTAATTATCGTAAAAAATGCAAAGATAGTAAGAATTTACCTTTATTCTACTTATCTTGTGGAATTATTTTACATTATCTTAACATTGATGGTATTTCGTCTTATTTGGGAAAGTTTTCGCTTTGCAATGCAAGCATTAAAGTCCAACCTTACACGGACTATCCTCTCATTGCTAGGCGTAACGGTGGGGATTTTTGCCATCATTGCCGTTTTTACCCTGGTAGATTCTCTGGAGCGGAACATCAAGGACAGCCTTACCTTTCTGGGCAGTAATGTCATCCGGGTAGATCGGTTTCCTTTTTCTTCCGGCCCCCAGGAATACCCCTGGTGGCGGTATTTCAGGAGGCCACCCGGTACCTATTCCGAATATGCTTTTTTGGATGAGCGACTCAAAAGTGCTGCTTCGGTAACCATCTTCGCCAACACGCGAACCACGGTAAAGGCAGGAAGCAACGCATACGAAATGGCCAATCTGGACGGGGTGGTTTACAATCATAAAGAAGTATACGATATTCCGCTGCAGAAAGGACGCTTTTTTACCCAAATGGAAATCAATTCCTCCAGAAATGTTTCTATTATTGGTGTCAAAATCGCCGATGCCCTGTTTCCCAACCAAAATCCCCTGGGACAGGAATTTAAAATCAAAGGGTTAAAATTTATCGTAGTGGGCATTCTGGAGGAAGAAGGGGAAGGTCTCTTTGATACCCCATCCAAAGACGAAGCCTTGCTGGTGCCCTATGGTGCTTTTAGCAAACTGTTTTATGTGGGCAAAAACGGAATCGAACCCACTATTGCTGCCAAAGGCACGGAAGATGATCCGGGTTTGATTTACTTGGAAAACGAAATGGCCGGATTGCTCCGGGCAAAAAGAGGGTTAAAGCCTACCGAAGAGAATAATTTTGCATTGAACAAATCGGAGTTTATCCAGGATGCCGTGGGTTCCATTTTTGCCGTTATTTCCATCGCCGGCTGGGTGATCGGGGGGTTTTCGATATTGATCGGTGGTTTTGGAATCGCAAATATCATGTTTGTATCCGTGAAAGAACGGACCGGCATTATAGGCATTCAAAAATCGCTGGGCGCAAAAAATTATTTTATTCTCCTGCAGTTTCTTTTTGAGGCCACCTTTTTGAGCCTTATAGGCGGGTTGGCAGGATTGTTAATCGTATTTGGGACCACCTTTATTTCCCTGGGCAATCTTGAAATTATCCTTAGCTTTAAAAATATTCTGTTGGGAATCGGATTATCTTCGGCCATCGGGATTGCTTCGGGTATCATTCCTGCCTCGATGGCGGCCAAAATGGATCCGGTAGAAGCTATCCGTACGGCGTAACGACTACCGGAATCCGAAGATATCCCCTATTGACTATTCTTCTTTTTTACTTTTTCCGTTGGATTTGGCCTTTTCCTTGCTATCCTTCAGAATTCCTGCCTTTTCTTTGATTTTAAGCTCTAGCTCTTCCATCAGTTCCGGATTGTCCAGCAGCAGGGTTTTGACAGCATCTCTTCCTTGTCCCAATTTGTTTCCTTCATAAGAGAACCAGGAACCTGCCTTTTTTACAATTTCGAATTCCACACCCAAATCAATGATTTCGCCGACTTTGGAAATGCCCTCACCATACATGATATCAAATTCCACAACCTTAAAAGGCGGAGAAACCTTGTTTTTCACCACTTTCACTTTGGTTCGGTTGCCCAGAATATTATCCGGACCTTCCTTGATCTGGCCTATCCTCCGGATGTCCAGCCGTACCGAAGCATAAAACTTCAGCGCATTACCACCGGTGGTAGTTTCGGGATTGCCAAACATCACCCCGATTTTTTCCCGAAGCTGGTTAATAAAAATGCAGGCACAGCCTGTTTTATTGATAGCACCGGTCAGCTTACGCAAGGCTTGTGACATCAAGCGGGCCTGAAGACCCATTTTAGAATCACCCATCTCTCCTTCCAATTCTCCTTTGGGAACAAGTGCAGCCACCGAGTCAATCACGATGATGTCTATGGCACCCGATCGGATCAAGTGCTCGGTTATCTCCAAGGCCTGCTCCCCACTGTCCGGCTGGGAAATCAGCAAATTTTCGATGTCGATTCCGAGCTTTTCTGCATAGGACTTATCGAAGGCATGCTCCGCATCGATGAAAGCGGCCAGGCCACCTGCTTTTTGGGCCTCGGCGATGCAGTGCATGGAGAGGGTGGTTTTACCGGAAGATTCCGGTCCGTATATTTCGATCACCCGCCCTCTGGGTACGCCGCCAATTCCCAATGCCATGTCCAAGCCAAGGGAACCAGTAGAAATGGCCGGCACGTCCAGCACCACGTTGTCGCTCAGTTTCATTACCGTACCTTTGCCATAGGTTTTCTCCAGCTTATCCAGCGTTAGCTGCAGGGCTTTTAGTTTCTCAGTGTTCGCACTCATACTAGGTATCTTCAGAAGTTAAAATCGTTCAATTGATAATGTGAAAGTAAACATTCGAGGGATCATTCACAACTCCGGATAACCATTGTTTTCCGATTTCGTTAGTATAGCTTTGGAGAAACCGGTCCCTGACATTGATAGTCAAAATGGTACGGACTTTGAAGTAAACACTTTTAAAAAACGCATGGTCTTACAGCTGCAAACCATCTTACTGACGCTCCTTTTACTGGTAAATTTCCAGGCTCCTGACCCGGTACCCGCGAGAAAAAACCAGGCGTTTGGCAAAGGAGAAACGCTGACCTTTAATGTCAGCTACTTTTTTATCAATGCCGCAGAAGCAAAAATGGTCATTTCGGATGAAATCCACCGGGTCAATGGCAAGCCAGCCTATAAAATCGATGTGTATGGCAAAACGCTTAATATTTTCAAACTATTTTATGTGAAAGATAATTGGGGTACCTATATTGACACGGCCCGAATCGTCCCCTACCGGTCCTACCGTCACATTGAGGAAGGAAATTATCGCAAGCACGAAGTCATTGATTTTGACCAGGATGATGGGAAAGCCAAAGTGAAACTGTACGACCGGGAAAATGAAAAACTGGTAAAAACGGAGAATTTTGATGTCCCTTATCAGGTACAGGATATAGTGAGCGGGTATTACTTGCTGCGGACCATGGATTTTCAGGGATTGAGAAAGGGGGATGAAATCAGGATTAAGGGATTTTTCGATGAAAAAAATTATAACCTAAAGTTAATATACGAGGGTAAAGATGAGGTATCCACTTCCCTGGGTGATTTTGACACCCATGTATTCAGCCCGGTGATGCCCAGTAATAAATTATTCCGGGGCAAAAAGCCCATCAAAATGTGGATAACGGCGGATGAAAACCGGATACCGGTAAAGATTAAAGCCAGCATGGTGGTAGGTTCCATCAATATGGACATTGTATCCGCCGAAGGATTACGTAACAATTGATTAACACCTGGTTAATAGTAGCCTAACACATATTAAAGTCACCTCAAAAATTTACCATTCTCCCGGTTAAACCGTTCGGGATATAAAGCTAATTTTTATATTTTACCTACCTTTGCAACTCAATTTTAAATTACTGTTGTTATCAATCCATGAGTGACAAACAAAAGTTAAAAGTCCTGGTAGTGGACGACGAAGAAGATATCATCGAAATCGTCACTTACAATTTGGAAAAAGAAGGGTATGAAGTAAGTGCCGCTCAGGACGGAATACAGGCCGTCAAAAAAGCCCGTACCTTTCAACCAGATGTCATCCTGCTGGACATCATGATGCCCAATCAGGATGGGGTAGAAACCTGCCGGCAAATCAGGGATATTCCCGAGCTAAAAAACACCTTTATTATCTTTTTAACTGCACGCGCGGAGGAATATTCAGAGGTAGCCGCCTTTGATGTGGGGGCGGACGATTATATCCACAAACCGATCAAACCGAGAGCGCTCGTTAGTCGCATTGGTGCCTTGTTTCGCCGGGAAAATAAAAAAGAGCCGGACAGTACTAAAATTGAAATCAGGGATCTGGTCATTGACCGAAGCAGCTATACCATTTCTCAGTCTGGTAAGACCATCATCCTTCCTAAAAAGGAGTTTGAACTGCTCTACTTTCTGGCAAAAAATCCCAACATGGTATTCAGCCGCGATGAGTTGCTCAAAAACATCTGGGGAGCCGACGTGTTTGTGCTGGCACGGACGGTAGACGTGCACATCCGAAAGGTTCGGGAAAAAATTGGCGATGACTATATTTTCACCGTAAAAGGAGTCGGCTACAAGTTCAATTTAATTTAACGCCGGGCATGTTCAGTACTTCCAGGGGAATTGCGTTTGTACTGGCCATATCCATCGCCTTGCTTTTGGTGGCCTTTTTGTCCCTGATTGATGAAGTGGGGGCCATGGTGTTGCTGGCCTCCGGCGCGCTTTCCTTCTCCATTTCTTACCTGCTCATCCACCTAAGCCTGGAATTTCTGGTATTCAAGGAAATCAGCAATATTTACAACGTGCTGGAAAAAATCCAACGCAAGGACGTATCCTTCAAGGGCGTAAAAAAAATCAAAGCCTCCCTGCCCCCCTTAAAAAGCATCCAAACCAACATCAACGAATATGCCGCGGCTAAAAACCGGGAAATCGAAACCCTGCAAAAAAACGAAACCTTCCGGAAGGAATTTATTGCCGATATTTCCCATGAACTAAAAACGCCAATTTTTGCTGCGCAGGGCTATATCCATACCCTTTTAGACGGTGCGGTGGAAGACCATGCGGTACGGGATAAATTTTTGAAGCGTGCAGCCAAAAGCCTGAACAACCTGGATAATCTGGTGCAGGACCTGATCACCATCAACCAAATCGAAAGTGGCTTTATCCGCTTTCACCCGGTGCAATTTGACCTACGGGAGACCATATTGGAAGTAATCGAGCAATTGGAGGGCAAGGCCCACAAACGGGATATACAGATCCATTTTCAGCATGCCCCTGAAGAACGTTATTTCACCTATGCCGACCGGGAGAAAATATTCAGGGTCCTCCAAAACCTGGTCTCCAATGCCATCAAATACAACAAAGACGGTGGGGAGGTCACGATCCAGTTAAAAAGCCACAAAAACCACCTGACGGTCAAAATAAAAGACCAGGGCATGGGCATTCATCCCGAGGACCTGAAGCGTATTTTCGAACGCTTTTACCGGGTAGAAAAGAGCCGCTCCCGGGAGAAGGGAGGAACGGGACTGGGCCTGGCCATCGTCAAGCACATTCTGGAAGGCCATAAAAGCACCATTTCGGTGAGTTCGATAGTGGGCAAGGGCTCGGTTTTTAGCTTTGACCTGCCGACAGGAGGTAGCCCGGTAAGGTTGGAAAAAAAGGGTTAGAGAAATAGAGACCGCCCTGTTGGGTGAATTTTGGGGAACGCAACTACCCGACCCGAAGGAGGTAGGTTTTGGAGGAGCATATTTCCGCTGATTTAAGACTTATTATAAAGCACCTTACCGACCCGTTCGATATGTTCCTGAATCACTGTGTTTTCGATTGTATGTCGGATGGACAGGTCGATTTGATAGGGCAGCAACAGGTCATCAATTTCTGTGTCAATTCTATGGAGCAGGGTAAGCGTAAGCAAGTTACCCTCCAGTGTCAAATCTATATCAGAACCTTTAACATGCCTACCGATGACGTAATTTTACCACCCCCTTTCTCCCCCTCCTGTTTTCAGGAGGGGGACGGTGGGAGGTGATTTGATGTCACCTTATATTTATTTAACGTATTGATTTTTAAATAGTTAAAAAAATACCGTCATCCCGATTTCTGCGTCTAAAAAAAGTTAATTCTCGGAGTGGCAGTTAGAACCCTTCTCAGGCATGGTAAAAACGCATTCGGAGGAAGGAGCAGGTTAAACCAATTGAAAGCGGCCATTGCGGACGATGCGAGAAAAAAGGTTCAAAGCGGAGGCGCAGCGAGTGGCTATCCAATAAGACTTGATAGAACGATGTGTACGGATCGGAGGAGGAGAAATTTGAATGCAAAGAAAGCACCCGCCGCCCCCGTGGCGAATCCTTGGCTCCCGCTGCGAGAAATAAACCTCTTGATATTAAAAGCCTTCCCCTTTCTTTTCATTTGGTTTTTTTATACCGGCTAATTTCGGAACTTTGGACCGAAATAGGGAGGCATGAAAAAAATAGACTTTACATCACTGATACTGCTGGCAACGGAGGATTACATCATCGTCAACAAACCTCCCTACTTCGCCACGCTGGAAGACCGGCATGAGGCGCAAAACATGCTTGCCATCGGGAAGGAGTATTGGGAAGACTTGCAGGTCTGTCACCGGCTGGATAAGGAAACCTCCGGTTGCCTGGTCTTTGCCAAAAACCCAGAAGCCTACCGGCACATCGCCCTGCAATTCGAAAACCGTACTGTAGAAAAAGTATACCATGCCGTAGCCGAGGGCATTCACGATCTTGATGGAGTTTTGGTAGACCGCAACCTGACGGCCAGCAACAAGGGGATCGCCCGCATTGCGGCACAGGGAAAACCGGCGCAAACGCTGTTCAAAACCCAGAAAACCTATTTTTCCCACAGCCTGATCGCCTGCAAGCCGATCACCGGCCGGCTGCACCAAATCCGGGTACACCTGGCTTATCTGGGTGCCCCCATTTGCGGGGATACGCTCTACGGAGGCAAGCCGCTGTACCTCTCCCAGCTCAAGCGCAAGTTTAACCTGAAAAAAGACACCGAGGAACGGCCGATCATGCAGCGGGTGTCCTTACATGCCCGTTCCATTAGTTTTCAAAACCTGGCCGATGAGCCCATTACCGCAGAAGCCCCCTATCCCAAGGATTTTGCGGTATTGATCAAGCAATTGGAGAAGACGAGTTAGTAGCAGCGGAATTAAGGGAAGAGTGGGGTCCAGGATACCGCTGGAAAGCTAATACCAGAAACAATCGGTTACAAATACTCCGTCTGCGCCTTCTGATTACCCAGGGCTACGTTAGTGCACCGATAAAGGGAGCGAATTCAGTCTCCAAAAAACCGGATTTTCTATTTCTAATCCGGTAATTCAAGCGATCACCTAACTAAAGGAAATCACAATTACTCTCAAAAGCCGCTAATTAGCTTAGGTAGCATTTTGCAGAACTCAAAAAGGCCAGTGTTAAAAAGGTACGGTGCCCGGCTGGAATAGGAATTCGGCGGTCAATTGGGTTTTTAACTTTTGTCACTTTTTGCTTCAGGTCAAAAAGTAACCAAAAACCCCGCCGCTGTGCATCTTTTAGCTAAAATACGGACGCCCCCCGCGCATAGGCAAACTCCTCAGGTTTTGGTAATAAAAGCTCGTTAAGAAAGGCAATTACAAACCAAAACCATCGTCAAACATGCCTCTGCCTTTCCCTACCCTCCGCCCGAATTTCTTAACGCCAAAATCTGCAAGGCGGAAACATATATCCGCTATCTGGTTTAGTGTAGCAAATCCAACTCATAAAACCTTGATCCCTTTATTACGAGTAGCTACCATCTTTGACGAAACGGCTTGGAAAGAGTCAATTGCAAAGGCCGGCAGAAAAGCGAGCCTGTCCTGAATTTACTCAGGAGGGTGTGGGGATTTCGGGGGGAAGGGTTTTTATCTTGATCTCCTGCCTACAGGTTTGGTATTTCCAGGTCCAAAAGTAGGAAGAAGAATCAGCGACCACTAAATAATAGAACCTTTGTCCTTCAGCAGCCCTAATCAAGGCAATCAGAACTTAAACTTCGAAAAAGAGGGAACAAAAGCATTAACGGAAACAACTTAATCTATCCAGCTTGCAATTGGGCTCGCAGATTCAGGTGTGTCAAAAGCTATCCACTCCGGGCTGTGCCCCGAAAGAAAGACTTGCACAGAGTAGAGCTATCCCTCCCTATAAAAATGAGGGGACGGCAATCATTCCATTTTTCCATCGTGCCAGTTCGGTATTCTGTCCGTGATTTTCCCATTTGGTCCAAATAAGCCATGCCAGGTTCGTTCCGACAGGCGGATCAAACTAACGAAACTACTAAGAAAATCAATTTGAAATACCTCCTACCCATTTTCATTTTTCCAGATCAAATTGAACCACCCTATACCTCAATTGACTTTCATCAAAATCCGGATGAAATTCATTGTTAATCGAGACATACAACCCATCCTTTCCTACAAAATGATTGGCATGTCCATATACCTCATAAGAATCAAAAAGGTGATGCCCAAGGACATTCAGTTCATTATCAATTACCGTGATCCCCGTATAGGGTCTGGACCAGTTAAGGTTGCTTAGGTCCTCAGCTGATAATTTCTCTCCCGGCTCGAATCCCGGAAAGAAAAAGCGGTAAAAAACATCTCGGTAGCGATCATATAGCAAGGTGCCGTAGCGATCGTGAATTAACCGGGCCAAATCCGCTTCTGCAGTACTGGAAGGAAGGGAATTATTAACCTGAAAGCTGCTGATTCCCGGAGAGGAAACTGGTTTCCGCATGACTATTTCTCCTGAATGCATATCAAAAACCTGAATTTCATCGTGGTAGATAGGTGCCAGATAAAGTTTTTTTTTCCGTTTCGCCCAGGAAAAGTCCGCCCTACGTTTCCCGTTTTGCCAATAATCAGGAGGATAATAAACTTCGTACCAACGCAAAGAATCGGCATCCAAATCAAAACTGTATATCAGGGGGTGGTCAAAGATCTCTTCAGCATTCATTCGATGGTGATCCGTAAAATGGGGCTGGGCACCAAAAATCGTGTTCTGATGCTGAAAAAGAGGCCGTTTTTGATTGGCTTCCAGCAGAGGGATATTCAGGCGTTCATCTTCAATTTCCTTTTTAAACAAAAGCTTTCCGTCAAAATTCATCAGGCCTATTGCCGGAGGAGAAAAGGTAAAGAAGATGGAATCTTTGGCAAGAAGCGTCCCACCCGTGGAGCCGCGCAGATTATCGGGCCCTTCCATGGGAACATCAATTTCATGAAGCAGTTTACCTTTCGGAAATTCAAAAAATTGCAGGCTCTTTTTGATGCCATTAAAAAGAAACAATATGTTCCCGGAATCTGATTCCACCAATTGAATGGTTCCTGGGTTCGTAAACACAGAATTTGAGATATCCATGGTAATTACCTCTGAGTGGCTTATCTGAATTTTGCTGGTATCCGGTTTACAGCTTAGGAAAAAAATCAAGAAGAGCATGGTGCCTGCCAAGCCGGGATTATTTCCTAATGGGCTCAGGGTTTCGTACGGGATAGTTGATTTCCCTTCCATAGCTGGGAATTCAGGTCATTCGTTTTTAATTAATTAATATATCACTTGGTAAATTTGATTTAGTTTTTCTGCGGGAGGACTAGCCACTCCGTTGAAAAAATCAATCCAAACGGAGGAATCTACCAGGATCATTGGTCCAGGCGCATTTGTTCCAGATTACCCTCCCATTTTAATTTACCCCGGAAGTTTTTGATTTTCTCTTGGTCTTTTAATGTGATGATTAATTTTAACCCAGCTTCCACGGTGGCTTTTTTTGTTTTCAGCCCAGAAATCCTCATGGCCTCCTCAATCAATTTTTCATCAATTTCTATATTGGTCCTCATAATGTGTACTGTTTATATAAAATTACACAATAATCCGTTCACTTCCCCAACGTCGAGCAGAAAATAGCTTAACCCATACCAGACAAGCCTTCTCCGGCGGCCCTATTCTTGTCAAAATAAGGTAGTAAACTTTAGATTCCTTTGCAATTGATGGAATTAACTTCTATCTTTGTGTCCCTTTTTGAGGGTGAAATGTATTTAACAAGCTAATTATTAAACGTTTACACAGTGAATACTTTAAGCTATAAGACCATATCAGCGAACGATGCCACGGTGGATAAAAATTGGGTGATAGTGGATGCCCAATCCCAAATCCTCGGCCGCTTTGCGAGCGAAGTGGCAAAAATGTTGAGAGGGAAGCACAAGCCTAACTTTACCCCTCATGTGGACTGTGGTGACAACGTGATTGTCATCAATGCAGAGAAAATCAGGCTTACAGGCAAAAAATGGAACGAAAAGGTGTACGTCCGCCATACAGGATACCCGGGAGGACAGCGCATAGCGACCCCCAAAATCCTGATGGAGAAGGCTCCCCGGACCTTGGTAGAGAAAGCCGTCAAAGGCATGTTGCCAAAAAACAGGCTGGGCAGAAAAATGTACACCAACCTGTACGTATATGCCGGTTCAGAACATCCTCACAGTGCGCAGAAACCAAAAGAAGTAAAACTTTAATGCCAGCCATCAATGGAAGTAATTAACAAAATCGGAAGAAGAAAAGAATCCGTAGCCAGAATTTACATGAAGGCCGGAAACGGCAACATCACCGTAAACAAACGGGCGCTGGACAAGTATTTCCCCTTTGAGTTGCACCAGATTGTGGTAAAGCAACCCTTGGTATTGGTCAACGAAGACGGAGCCTTCGATATCAATATCAATGTAGACGGAGGAGGAATCAGTGGACAGGCCGAAGCCATCCGTATGGCTATCTCCCGGGCATTGTGCGAAATCAATGAGGAGCACCGAGGACCGTTGAAAAAAGAAGGATTTCTTACCCGTGATTCCCGAATGGTGGAACGTAAGAAAGCAGGACGAAGAAAAGCAAGAAGAAGATTCCAGTTCTCTAAACGATAATTGCGGATATTCTTTTCCACAAACTATAAAAACAACAATTTTATTAAATGGCCAATATAGAATATAAAGACTTACTGGATGCTGGTGTTCACTTCGGACACTTAACAAGAAAGTGGGATCCTAAAATGGCACCCTATATCTTCATGGAGAAGAATGGGATCCATATTATTGATCTAAACAAAACGCTCGTTTGCCTTGAAGAAGCATCCAACGCAATCAAGCAGATCGTTCGCTCAGGCAAAAAAGTCATGTTTGTAGCAACGAAAAAACAAGCCAAGGATCTGGTAACGGAAGAAGCCAAAAGGCTCAAAATGCCATTCGTTACCGAAAGGTGGCTGGGAGGCATGATGACCAACTTCGCCACCATCCGTAAATCCTTGAAGAAAATGTCCACCATCGACAAGATGTCCAAGGACGATGCTTACAGCAACCTGGCAAAAAAAGAGCGCTTGATGATCAGCCGTCAACGGGAAAAACTGGAAAACGTACTGGGTGGCATCGCCGATCTTACCCGTCTTCCCGCGGCCCTGTTTATCGTAGATATCAAAAGGGAACACATTGCCCTTTCGGAAGCCAAAAAGCTGGGCATTCCGGTGTTTGCATTGGTGGATACCAATTCAAACCCAAACCTGGTGGACTTTCCTATTCCTGCCAATGACGATGCGTTTAAATCCATTTCACTCCTGGTGAAAGCCTTCGGTGCAGCCATTGAAGAAGGTTTGTCTGAAAGAAAGAAAGATAAAGACGAAGCCAAACTTTCCGAAGAGGAAGAAGCAAAAAAAGCAGCCGACGCTGAAACCAACGAATAATCCACTTTGAAATTTTATATAAAATTGGACACGAGCAATGGCCTCGTGTTCAATTTTTGTTTTACTGTCAGCACCTAATTTTCAATCAACAAAAAAATACATAGACCAATGGCTATTACTGCACAAGAGGTAAACAAATTGAGACAAAAGACCGGCGCCGGTATGATGGACTGTAAAAAAGCCCTTACCGAAGCAGAAGGAGATTTTGAAAAAGCTATTGACATCCTGAGAAAAAAAGGACAGAAGGTTTCCGCTTCCAGAGCAGACAGGGAAACCAAAGAAGGGATGGTTGCCACGCATGTCAGTGCAGATGGCAAAACCGGTACTCTTATCTCCCTTACCTGTGAAACCGACTTTGTGGCCAAAAACGACGAATTCGTCAGCTTTGCCAATGCCATATTGGAAGCAACCGTAAAAGGCAATGCGGATTCTATTGATGCGGTAATGGCTTTGCCCTTTGACGGAAGCACCGTCGGCGAAAAAATCACTGAAATGACCGGTAAAATCGGTGAAAAAATCGAAGTTTCTCATCTGGAGAAAGTTTCCGGTGAAGCGGTAGAACCTTACATCCATTCCAATGGCAAATTAGGTGTACTCGTAGCACTCAACCAGTCCGGAGATGCCGTAACGGAGGCAGGAAAGGACGTGGCCATGCAGATTGCTGCCATGAATCCCGTCGCCATCGACAAAGACGGCGTAGATTCCACTGTAGTAGAAAGAGAAATTGAGGTCGGTAAAGACCAGGCAAGGCAAGAGGGCAAACCTGAAGCCATGCTGGAAAAAATTGCCCTGGGAAAATTGAATAAGTTTTACAAGGAGAACACCCTACTTAGCCAGACCTTTGTAAAAGATCCCGGAAAAACCATCGCCCAGTACCTGGAAAGTGTCAATAAAGGCCTGACGGTAGTGGACTTCAAGCGTATTTCCATTGGATAATTACTCTTAACAAACCATTATAATATCAAAACCTGGCTCTTTGTGGTCAGGTTTTTTCATTTTGGGGTAAAATCCCAATCGCCTTCCTCCACTGCACCGGGATTTCAGCCATTTCAGCTTTGCCGAGTATTTTGCCTGCCTCCTAGGTTAGGTTGGCCCGATTAACCAATACCTGATCAGCCTGATATCTCCTTTTCAGCAATTCCCCCTTTCCCAAAGGGGGCTGGGGGATTTTTTTCCGTTCTCAACTAGTCAATCAATCAAATACGAAAAAACAGGAAGGTACTTGACCACTTCGACTAAACAATTTTGTCCTTAAACAATGAGTGAATTAAAATGTGCATAAAAATCCCCCTTGCCCCCTTAAAAGGGGGATTTAGTTACAGTACCAGAAAGCACTGGCGGTCTACTATTGCATGTAAATCGAATGGACGTTTACCCAATTAAAGCTGAATAAGTATCATTGAAACGGGCTGAAAAAGCTACTCATTAATACCGTTCCCGGTAAACCGAACGTATCCAAATCCCTCTTGCCCTCTGCCGCGGCGGAGGGATTTGTGCACGTTCGGGTTTACGGAATTTAGTAACCTTGGCGTTTATTAGCCCGATTGCATTACCCAATTTTAGCAAAAAATCTCAATTTCAGCAATTCCCCCTTTCCCAAAGGGGGCTGGGGGATTTAAAGACGAAAATAGCCACGTCCTGAAATAGGTTTACAGGTTTAAATTTTATTCATTGTTAGTCCTACCGGAAATTTACAGAAATCAGTAAGCCTATACATGGTATGGGCACGAAAAAATCCCCTCCCGACTCTGGTCGGGACAGGCGTTGCCCTCTGCCGCGGCGGAGGGATTTGTGCACGTTCGGGTTTACGGAATTTAAAAACCT
>JAWLFL010000263.1:0-5137 GCA_041685605.1 Cyclobacterium sp.
AAAGAAATTAAAAAATATTGATTGGTTTTTTTCGTAAAAATTTCCAAATTTCGAGTTTTGTAATAAAAAATATAGGTTCGGTTATAAATAAATTGAAAGTCGTTCCATTAATAATTTATTAACGATAAATTACCAATGACCGGAGCCGTTGTCCTTGGGATTAGCCTTCGACGAAATTTTCATAATGAGGGCTGCTGGCGAGAATACCTCCACTTTTTTGATAAAATTCCTCACCGGTGGGATAAACCCCCTCCCGGGTATGAACCCAGGCGGCATCAGACATGGGGTGGTAACTAAGCATTTTATCCCAATTCTTGTAGTATTGGTGGCCATTCGTTTCCTGTAATCCAATATTCATATCCGGAAAGGGAGCCAACCGCGCAGCCACGTTTTTATTCCAGTCTACCAAAATGGGATTCACCGTTAAATCGGCACAAAAACAAGGCACCTTTCGTTCGTAAGCGGCCTGCGCTATCTTCATGGTCATGCTCATGGTTTTAGCAATGGCTTTCACGGCTATCGCCCCGTACCCTTGTTCTATCCGAGTCAACGCATCCTCTACCGTGTGGGCGCTCTCATCAGCTGCAATGCGGACCCCCAGGTCCCCGACAAAGGTTTCATTGGCTTCACCAAACGGTTCCTCAATGACCGCAATCTGATCGAAGGCTCCGATTTTTTTGGCATGGTCCAGAAACCGCTCCAGGGTTTCCTTTTTCTCATACCGCTCGTTCACATCAAAATAATAGGGGATTTTCCCATTTTTGGTATAGGAAGTCTCCCGGTTTCCCAGGGTCTTGTGAACCGCGGTCAAAAATTCAATATCCTTTTCCAGCATTTCCCTCTGGGTACCCGGTGAGCCCGTTTTCAATTTCATAATGAAATGACCTTTATCAGCCGCTTCCTTTATGTCATTAATCGATGCACCCACGCTGAAAGAAGGAATACTGGCCACTTTATCGTGCTTATGCGAAAGTCCCGGACGGTAGGCTTCCGGGATCATCTCATCAAAGGTCTGCAAGCCATTCTCCTCTCCGAATAACAACCAGGCTGCATTGTCTACGGGTACCAGGGCATTTAAGGCAAAGGTCTTTTTAAGATCCGGGTTTCCAGTAATTTTTTTGCCGTAGTCATAAACTTCCGGCAAAATATCTTCCAATAGGGTTACCGGATCGACAAAGTGCGTACCTTTGATGATTTGCAAGGCTCTCTCTGTCATGGCGTACATCAGGGCATTGCCTGCTGTAGTGGAATGGGCTTGAAACACCGCCTTATCGGACCATAAAGTCCCCTGGGTGCCGATACCAATTTTATGCCTACCACTCTCAGCTTTCATCAAGGCCACCGTTTGCCAGGCTTCCGTAATGGCACTTCCTTTAAACCGGTAAGGAAATAAGGGTTCCCTTTCAAAATTAGAATCGGTATGTGTGATTTTGATTTTTTTATTCATGTTTGGTTTGATTGATGCATCGGCAAACCCGGAATGAGGAAAGCCAGCCATGCTTCCAAGGGCCATCACGGTCCCTGACCGTTGTAAAAAAGTCCTGCGACTCCACTCTTTTTTCGTATTATTTTCCATGGTACCGGTTTAGTTTGGAATGTTGTTTAGCGTATACCAGGCCTCTGAAGACCACAGCGAACTACCCGTTTGACTTCTCAAGTCTTCGGGTAATTTAAAATAGATAACGTGCTTTTCAAGCAATCCCGGGATGGTTACAAGAAGCCTTTTCCCATCTCCGGATAGTTGCATGGATTCGGGAGTTAGCTGCGTTAAATCCAACTTGGGACCACCGTAGGAAGCCGTGGGCTCGTACCGCCACTGCTGAATTTCCAGCAAGGCCGGATCCAGTACCGCTGCTGCTATTGGCTCGGTAAATTCTATTTCAAACCCTTCCGGTTTTGCACGTATGGCCAGCATTTCAAAGGTGCTTTTACCGTTATACATTATTTTTTCCAGGCCGTATTGGTTTCCTTTCCAACTCCAGCCCCCTACCATTCCGACTTCTCCCACGTACAAGGCACCATCCGGTCCCCAAACCAATCGATTGACCCCCGCTGTAAAGCCTTGGGAAAACCGGAATACGGCACCTTGGTAGGCACCGTTTACCTTTTCCAAAAAATCCCGCTTGATTCCCCCATTGGTTACATCACCATGTAATAGCTGTCCCTGATAGGGCCCGTCTTTCATCAGAATTGGCTCAGAAGGAGAGTTCCCGATTTCTTTGTCCGGAAGCCAAATGGCAGGTGGAACCATGGCAGGAGGGTCCAACTCTTGCTCCGCCGAAAGCCCCCAGGCCATGCCATTATACGCTCCCTTTTGAACATGTATCAGTTTGTTTGCCGGTAGCCACTGCCCCTGATTATCGGTCACAAATAACTCCTCATCCATACCCACACCGATTCCATTGGGGGTTCGCAATCCATAATCCACCCATTCGTAATGACCGTCCCGATCGATCTTCAGGGTTCTGCCGCGGTCCGGGAGCTGCCGCTCGTTCGCCATCAGCCGCATGGCCATGGACAAAGTGATGTAAAAGTGATCTTCTTTATAAACAAGGCCAAAGGCAAACTCATGGAAATCATCCCGTACGCCCCATTCGTCACATACTACCCGGTATTCATCGATTACATCATCACCGTCGTGATCGATTAACTGGGTCAACTCATGTTTTTGTAACACAAATATTTCTCCATCCACCACTTCCAAACCCAAGGGTTCTGCCAGTCCCGCTGCAATGCGCTTTACCGATACCGGATCCCTGTCCCCTTCCAGAATATTATCAACCAAATAAAGGCCTCCTATGGAATCCCAGGTACTGACCAATAGCCTACCATCTGGCAAAAAGTCAAGTCCGCCGACCCTTGGCTGAAAAAATTCAGTATGTAAGGTTGTCAAATCGTAACTCGGATGCACTGATTCCAACGCAGCACCATGGCCGGGCTTCGGAGATGGAGATTCCGCTTCATTTTCGGTAGCTGGCTTCTTTACATTTGCCTGACTTTCCCTGGTAAGGGTTGATTCTTTAGGTTTGTAGGTAAATATATAATCCAGCATGGTTTTGATCTCGGCCGTAGATAAATCCGGATGTGGGTTCATGGGCGTATCTCCCCATACCCCGGTTCCCCCCTCTTTTATTTTGCCGGTCAACAAAGAGTAGCTTTCCTGATTTTTCGGGTACCGAACGGCAATTTGCTCAAACGAAGGGCCAACGGTGGCGTGGTTTTCTTCATGACAGGTGTAGCAATCGCTATTTTCCATCCACAAAATGCCCAGGTGATCGTAACTATCCCCAATGGCAGGCGGAGATTGATCCGGAAGTCGCTGAAAATAGTCAGTAGCCAAAAGATCTCCGGAAAGTGGCACCTGGACGTTATCATTTGCAGACCGCAGGGAAACTTCCAGTCCCGCTGGAATGTCAGAGCCAGCAAAGGAACGTTCGAAACCCGGTTGGTTCTGTACATTCCGGACAAATTCCGGACGCTCGTTTATCTCTATCCGAGTGCCGTCCTCTAAAACCAGTTCAAAGCGTATGGTGATGCGATTATCCCCCAATAAGTAGCCTTTGTACTGCGTTTCGAAGGGAAGTTCTTTTCCATTTTTGGACACCGACCATTGATTGGGCAGGGAATCGGCTCCATAATAGGAAGTCCCCCAGGAACTGGGTTGAATATTTTTCTTATTGGTGAAAACCGTTCCTTCCCGAAGGACTCCCCCCTTCCACACCTTGTAGAGCTGTCCTTTACCCAAATCATACGCGGCAAAACAGGCCGTATCCAGGGCCAGCGTCAACATTCGAGGGTGTTTATCCAATACGGAGCGAAATGCCCAGGGATCCATGGGGCGGGAGGGAATTTCTTCCGGTTCGGATTTACAGGAAATCCCCATTATCAAAACAGCTGCCATGCCGAAAAGCACTCCTTTGACGCGTTTGACAAAATCCTTTATCGCCATCCTTCGGGTAACCATTAAAAGGGTCCTTTATTCGTAGTTGTCAATGCATCCGGTCCTCCCGGCATTTGCCCACGGGTCCTTTCTATGTCCAGGGCTTTTCCAGTTTCCTTATCGTACCAATCCTCCGTCAAATCACTCGGAACCGTATCATCGGTTTCTTCACTCCATTTCTCCAGTATTGCCCGCAGGTAATCCAGCATCCCTGTGCCGTCCCCTAAAGTGGCTCTGTTCAGAATCTGGTATTCATCCTCCTCAACCAGATAAAACTCTTCTGCGGGCCTTGGTGCCGCAAATACGTCTGCCTGTGCCGGATTGAGACTCCCCTCGTCTCGCACCCGTTTTAAATCCGCAAAGGCCTCTGAGGCATTCGAATCGGCAGGTCCCGGATTGCTGAATCCGGGCCGGTTGTTTTTGATATATAAGTGGTTTTTTGTGCGTACCATTCGGGAATGGGCCTCGTGGTCGTGCCAATTGTGCTCGGCGAATACAAAATTACGAAAGGGCAGCCCCGGATTCTCTATTACCGCCCTGAAACTTTTCCCCTGAAAGGAATCAGGAGGGATCAATCCGGCAAGTTCCAGAAAAGTAGGTGCCAGATCGATGCTGCTCAGCATGCTTTCCGAAATGCTTCCTGCTTTGGAAATGCCCTCGGGCCATTTTACGATCAGCGGAGACTTGATCCCGGAATCAATCAAGCGGGTTTTACTTCTGGGGAATGGCCTGCCGTTATCCGATAAGACCAGGATGATGGTGTTTTCCAACACCCCTTGCCGGTCCAATTCAGCTTCTACCTCTCCGATAAAGAAATCAAATCGGGAAATTTCGTCGTAGTAGCGTGCCAAATCTGTTTTGGTGAGCATTTCATCTGCGAGAAAAGGAGGCACCTCTACCGATTCCGGCGAATGGGTTCCCGAAAATGAGTTGGTCCCCCAGGGTCTGTGGGCATCCAGAGAAGCCAGCCAGAGGAAAAAAGGCTTGTCTCTGGGTCGCTCTTGCAGCAGGGGAACCCAACTAGCTTCTCCGCCATCGCCCATCGTGGGGCCTTTATCGTAAATCACATCAAAACCCCTTCGTGGAGCAGGCCCCATATGCCATTTTCCTGCCTGTCCGGTAAAATAGCCAGCCTCCTTTAACAATTCCGGAAAAATAGCGATGGACTCCGGAAGCGTGGTATGCAATTCCGCCGCC
>JAWLFL010000264.1:0-1467 GCA_041685605.1 Cyclobacterium sp.
CCCGTTTCCTGGTAATAACTTTCAATGTTTTGGGGCATGTTCGTATGCACGACAAAGCGGACATTTGACTTGTCTATACCCATTCCAAAAGCTACCGTTGCCACGATTATGCGTACATCATCCCGAATAAACCGCTCCTGGTTGGCTTGGCGGGTTTCCTTATCCAAGCCGGCATGATAGGGGATAGCCGGATAGCCATTTATAGTCAATCGTTCGGCGGTTTCTTCCACTGATTTTCGCGACAAACAATACACGATACCCGAGTCCTTGGGGTGTAGGGAAAGAAAATCCATCAATTTCCCAAACGCATCCGACCGAAGACTGACCCGGTAGGTAATATTGGGCCGGTCAAAAGAAGCGATGAACCATTGAGGGTCTTTTAATTGCAAGCGGGAAGCGATATCTTTTCTTGTCTGCTTGTCCGCGGTAGCCGTTAGTGCCAAAAAGGTGGTTTTAGGAAAAATACGTCGCAACTCACCCAGCTTTAGGTACTCCGGTCGAAAGTCATGTCCCCACTGCGAAACGCAGTGCGCCTCGTCCACGGCTACCAGGGAAAGATCCACTTTTCTCAATAGCTCCATCAGGGGGTAGGTTCCCCCAAAAAGTCTTTCCGGGGCCACATACAATAATTTAATCCTTCCTTTATGCACCTCTTCCGAAATATACCGCTGCTCACTAATATCTTGCGTAGAATTCAAAAAAGCAGCCGGAATCCCCTGATTATTCATGGCATCTACCTGATCTTTCATGAGGGCTATTAAGGGAGATACCACCAGGGTAAGCCCCGGTAAAATCACGGCCGGGATTTGATAGCAAACAGATTTTCCGGCACCGGTAGGCATAAGGGCGATGCAATCTTTCCCCTCCATAACCTGTTCGATAATGGCTTTCTGCTTACCGCGGAAAGAAGAATACCCATAAAAATGCTTTAAAGCTTCGAGTGGTTGCATGTTCCAATCAGGTAAAAAGAAATGTTGTATGAATTTACTACAAATTCAAAAAACAGTCAACTCTCCGCATATGATTTACCGGGAATGCTTATTTTTTTAAGATTTTCAGGACTTGCCTTTGATTCCCCCAATGGATATGCAAAAAATAAACGCCTGTGGGTAGCGTCTTCATTTTATCCGGCAACTCCCTGTTAAGACGTTCCAGTTCGCTGCGTTTAAGCGATGCCGCCATTCCGAAAGGCCCATAGATAGCCAAATCAATGGGCTCTCCGTTATACTTGTCCTGGTTCAAAATCGAAATCTTGGTTTCCCCTCCGGTACTGGGGTTTGGAAAAAATCCCCAGGTTCCCGACTCGGAATTGGTTCCGGGAATAGCTATTGACCTTACCTCTCCTATGAACGTATGCTCGCCTTTAACGTCCACCTGCACCAGGCGGTAGTACAATCTCGATTTAAAGAGGGGTAACTTTCCATCCCAGAATTCATAAGTCCCCTTTTCAGTAGTGCTGCCTGTGCC
>JAWLFL010000264.1:1567-5124 GCA_041685605.1 Cyclobacterium sp.
GTAACCAACAAATCCTGTGTGCGAAAAAAACCCCAAGTATTAATTTGAGAAGAGTTTCCCGAATATTCAGTTGGTCCTTCACTAATAATGGCCCCTCCTTGCAAAACTTTCAAATTAGTCCTGTTTTCAATTTCAATGGAGCCTACTGTTACCATTCCCAGGCCATCACCTCCCAAATTCAAAATAGTTGAAGTCGAAGTACTTCCCTGAAAAAGGGTCAAGGCTCCGGTTACATTGATAAAGGATTCCCCTTCCAACGAAAATAGGATGTCTTTCCTGCCTTCTATGGACAAGTTACCGGAAAAAGTGACTTCAGCGCCAGCTCCCACCGTTAGCGAGGCAAAAGTACCCCCCAGTTCAATTTGCCCTGGAATTATCAAATCATCGTTTATGAGTACCTCCACCTTACATCCGGTAGGGGCAAAAGGCGGCCAGGGACCATTACCGGTACAATCCGCCGGTTCGTTTAGCGTGGTTTTGTTCCAGCAATTACCATCTTCCCAGGCCTTTGTACAGCCGGCTGCTAAAGGAGTGTATTCGTAAACCTGAGCATTTACCTGTCGCTCAGACAAAAGCACGCCCGAAAAAAACATGAGGAACAGAAAATACTTGGCCATAAAATCGCTGGAAAAAAGGGTTTTGAATACATTTTTATGTATTACATGACCCGAAAGTACGCGATTCCCCAACCAATTACAATCGAAAAGTGTATTTTAAATACATTTTTATATAATTAAATACCATTTTAATTACTACCAAATTAACTTCCCGGCCTTGGTTACCGTTTCCAACTACCTGGAGCACAATACAAACCTTTAGTGTATTGAAGCCTTTCAAAAAATCCGGGGCTTATAATACTTGCCTATTTAAAAAATTCCAGGCACTTATACCTTTAAAATTTTTAGTCGGTAAACTTGTTCCTCATACACCAATTCCAACACACAGATGCCTTTTGAAGCTTTCTGGATCATTTCCTGTAGCCACTGGTCCAGTGCCATCCCAACTTCACCTTCAAAGGAAGCCGATGCAGTCGCATGTGAAAAGCGGGCACTTACCGCGCCTGAAACATAACCGGAACTCAATTTTACCTGTAAATTTGACCCGTCGCTGGGGTTTGGGTAGGCTGTCCATTCAATGAGATCCGGACTTTGATTGACCACTTTTACTGATTTTACTTCGCTAACCGTACTGCCCAGAGTAAAATCTGCCTGTCTGATTCTGTAATAAACCATGCCCTGAACCCCTTTCAATCCTTTATCCTGAAAAGAATATCGGGATCCGGTGTTGGTCCATCCTGCAGCGGTAACTTCTCCGATGGTTTCAAAATCCTGCACGCCGCCTATCGATCGTTCGATCTCATAATGACTGCTGCCAATTTCTTTGGAAGTTTCCCAAACCAATTGGTGCTGCTTGTTTTCTACCGGGCTTACCGTAAATGATTTCCAAACTACGGGAAGGGTGAAACAACCCGGTCCGTAAAAGGAATTGTTTTTGAGCGACACGTGATAGGTATCTTCTTTAGTAGAATTGGGGTAATCACAGATAAAATAGCCAGCATTATTGCTTCCCTTAAGACTGGCACCATTTGAGGCATTCAATTTCCCTCCAACAAAAAGTTCAGTATTATTGGATAGGTCAATGGTGCCGTTTGACATCGTAACGTCTTTTGTAATAATTCCTTTGGCAAAATTATCTAATTCTATCTTTGCTCCACCACTTTTAGATAAATTTCCTCCAAAAGTAAATTCGGCACTGTTTCGCGCAAACAAGGACCCACCATTTCCCATGGTGACATCTCCCATAAAACTTCCATTTGACGTTCCGTTTAAACCAATCGACCCGCTATTCCCGGTAGAAGTTTTCCCTTCCACCAGAATACTACCATTTCCATCTAAATTTAAGGCACCATTTTGAATGAATAAATCTTCCCTTACGACTGCTCTTCCATTTTGAGAACCGATGTTCACCGTACCTCCGGAGGTAAATTCCAAATCCTTGGTGTCAAAATCACCATCAACATTCAACGTAGCGCTGTTTTTCAGAATCGTACTTTCCATTACCTCCAGTATGCCTCCCTCCTCTACGGTAAGGGCGGGTTGATTATCACCAATAGCGAGCTCCCCTACGGTCAACTTAGCGTTATTCGGGATCACAAGGTTCACTCCTCGGTCGATGACAAAACGGCCGTTTACCACCAATTCCGCCCCCGCTGCCAATACGATTTCAGGAACAGAACCACCCCCGTTGATAATCAAGTCTCCCTTAAATTCCAGCTTGCCGTTGCTCCCAAGTTCAATTATGGAAAAGGTACCACTCCCAAAGCCTTGAGCATTTCCATCAAATACTACCTCATGGTTTATGGATACCGCTACCGGACAACCCCAGCTTTTGGTAATGGGCGGAAACCCAGTACTGATGTTCTGGTTGGCTCTACAAGAAGTAGCACTATTCCAGGTAGCATTTTCATCCCATTTACCATCCCTTGAGCTGGTAAATTCCTGAGCAGTGGCTTGACCAAAAACAAAAAATACCAACAGGGCAGTAAAGAGGTTAACCAGGTTTGGAGAAGATTGGAAAAAGGTTTTCATAGCTGTTATTTTAATATCACAGCATAAAATTACCTTTTCATTTTCCTGTATCGGGAATTAATCGTTCAAGGCCAACCACCTGCCGTTGAACAGGGTAAAATGACCGATAAATATTTTTCAAATAATGTATTTTGTCTTTCAAATTATCTTTTTTGCTTTTCTTTACAAATCAAGCAACGTCTGCCTACCCGAAATATTCCTACTGTTCATTTGCAAGGAAATGCGAATAGCTAAACATAGGAATAGTATATAGGCATAAAAAAAAGCCCGGCAACACCGGGCTCTAAAGACTACTATTTTTATAATCAGTAAAAAGGATTACCCATTCATACTGATAAGAAATTCCGAATTATCCCTGGTTCCTTTCATGCGCTGCAGAAGGAATTCCATCGCCTCCTGGGATGTCATGTCCGACATGATCTTCCTGAGGATCCAAATTCGCTGCATTTCTTCTTTGTCCATCAACAGATCTTCTCGTCTGGTACCCGATCCCGGTACATCGATGGCAGGGTAGATTCGACGGTTGGATAGTTTTCGGTCCAGTGACAGTTCCATATTGCCCGTACCCTTAAACTCCTCAAAAATAACTTCGTCCATTTTTGAACCGGTCTCTACCAAAGCGGTGGCGATAATGGTCAGGGAACCTCCATTTTCTACGTTTCTGGCAGCCCCGAAAAATCGTTTTGGCTTGTGCAACGCATT
This sequence comes from Cyclobacterium sp., assembly GCA_041685605.1. Lineage (GTDB taxonomy): Bacteria > Bacteroidota > Bacteroidia > Cytophagales > Cyclobacteriaceae > Cyclobacterium. Next base: position 4,858 of record JAWLFL010000264.1, read on the forward strand.
GGCATCTACTCCTCCGGACAAAATCTTTCCTGACGAAGGTACCACGGTATTATGCGCTCTGGCTAATCGGGTGATGGAATCCAGCAATATCACCACATCATGTCCGCACTCTACCATTCTTTTAGCCTTTTCCAGCACCAATGCGGCTACTTTTACATGCCTTTCGGCTTGCTCGTCAAAGGTCGAGGAAATCACTTCCGCCTTTACCGAACGGGCCATGTCCGTCACTTCCTCAGGTCGCTCGTCAATCAATAGAATCATCAGATG
>JAWLFL010000059.1:0-1528 GCA_041685605.1 Cyclobacterium sp.
CAACCAAAACAACCAACAAACTGTCCGGCCAGACCCAGGTCTTTACGACGGCCATAGACCGGGGGACCAGTCCGAAATCCGAATACCAGTGGTTTAACAACGGCGTGCCGCTAAATTCCCGGGACACGGCAAGCCATACCCTCACCGTCTCCGGACTGGGTTCCGGTGATTCGGGAGACTATTATTAAGAAATGAAGAGTTAGTTCGAAGGTTTTCCCAAAAAGTTGCTGTAATGAATTACTTTTCAAATTTAAAATCCGGAATTGAAATGTCTGATGAGGATATTTCAAGCTTTGGAAGTGTGCCTACCGTTACAGGTTTAACGGCAAGGAACTCGACGGCGGCGGTTTTTACCTGGGTTCAATTTTTACTTTTTTTTATGGGGCTCCCCAGGCTTTCTGCATCTCGTTTCTTTTTCTTTCTTTCGTAACTTTTACATACCGTTGGAAACTTTTGTAATCTGCATGGCCTGTTATCTTCATGGCAGTTTCGGCCGGAATCCCTTTTTCCAGGGAGAGAGTGGCAAAGGTTTTACGTCCGGTGTGGGCGCTGATGACTTTATATTTAGGGCAGATTTTGAATATTTTTCCCGCTCCCCTGAATCGAATTATTTCTAGGGGCTCGTTTATCTCGGCCTTTTCGCACAGCTCTTTGATGTATTTATTAAACTTCTGGTTGGATATAACAGGAATAGGATATGCTCGCTCCTTATATTTTTCAAGGATCAATTTAGAATAGACGTTTAATGGAACAATTAAGGCCTCCTTTGTTTTTTTTATTGTAAGTCTTATTTCCCTTTCTTTGATGTTTTCTCTCCTCAATTGCTCAAGATCTGAGTATCTAAATCCTGTTACACAGCTAAAGCAAAAAACATTCCGAACCTGATCCAGCCGCTTATCCTTGCTCAGATCCAGATTAAAAAGTCCATCAAGTTCATATTGGGTCAATGCAATAACTTCAAGTTTCTCACGATTGATGATAAAATCTTTATATCCGTTGCTAATTTCAACCCCATTTCTTTTCGCATAATTGGGGCTATTTGTGGGGCTAATATTTGATACATACCACCCCATAAGTTGTTGTCATATTTCATGGATGAATATATGTATATATATGGATATGCAGCTAAAATGGCATCTTTTTAGTATATGGTGTAATAAGGTTCGAATCCCTCAACTCCCACTACTTTGGCCCTTAATCAGGGCCTTTTTTATTTATGCCTTGCCATTTTTACATACTTTACTCCGAAATTAAAGACCGGTTTTATATCGGAGCTTCCTGTGACGATTTAGCCGAGCGCATTCGAAAACATAACTCAAACCATAAAGGGTTTACCGGAACCGTTCCAGATTGGAAGGTAGCCTATGCTGAGGAATTTGACACTAAAGAAGAGGCCTTCGCCAGGGAAACACAAGTCAAAAAGTGGAAAAGCAGAATTAAAATACTCGAACTGATCCGAAAATCCGGCTAGTTGGTTCAGAGCATTCCGATTACCATCGGAAGGGTCGGGGGTTCGAATCCCTCAACT
>JAWLFL010000059.1:1628-20926 GCA_041685605.1 Cyclobacterium sp.
AGCAGAATTAAAATACTCGAACTGATCCGAAAATCCGGCTAGTTGGTTCAGAGCATTCCGATTACCATCGGAAGGGTCGGGGGTTCGAATCCCTCAACTCCCACTACTTTGGCCCTTAATCAGGGCCTTTTTTATTTATGCCTTGCCATTTTTACATACTTTACTCCGAAATTAAAGACCGGTTTTATATCGGAGCTTCCTGTGACGATTTAGCCGAGCGCATTCGAAAACATAACTCAAACCATAAAGGGTTTACCGGAACCGTTCCAGATTGGAAGGTAGCCTATGCTGAGGAATTTGACACTAAAGAAGAGGCCTTCGCCAGGGAAACACAAGTCAAAAAGTGGAAAAGCAGAATTAAAATACTCGAACTGATCCGAAAATCCGGCTAGTTGGTTCAGAGCATTCCGATTACCATCGGAAGGGTCGGGGGTTCGAATCCCTCAACTTACATTCTGGATCGGTAAGTGAGGCTTTTTTGTTATGCTTTGTTACTTTTTCATCCTGTTTCGGTAAATCAAAAAAAAGGCTGTTCAAATTTTAGAACAGCCTTTTTAATATTTATTGGATCAAAAATTATAAGTCCAAATCATAGTAGGACCGTTGACCATTGGGATATACGCCCAATATAGTTACTTCTTCTCCTTTGTAGTTTTTGAGTGCTTCCAGCACGTCTGCACCACTCATAATTTTGGTTCGGCCAATTTTGGTAATGATAAATCCTTCATTGACACCAGCTTCCCGCCAGGCATCATTATCAATCACTGAAATAGATGCCCCACCTTCCAGCTCAAGTCGTTCTTTAACAGAAGCATTCAAATCCTCAAAAATCACTCCTTCAAACTCAGTTGTTTTGGGTAATTCTTTAATGACCACTTTCGTGTCACCAGAAATATTTTTTAAGGTAGCATTGGTAGTCATTTCCTCTCCATCTCTCAGAAATGTTACTTCCACCTGATCTCCTGGTCGTTTTCTGGCCACTCGTTCTTGCAGGGCGGAAGTAGTATAGGTGTCAAAACCATCTACCCCAATAATGATATCGCCTTTCTGCAATCCGGCTTCTTCACCCCCGCTGCCTTCGTTGACTTCTCTTATATAGACCCCTCTATTCACAGATACCTCTTCTCCGATGAATTCCTCCAAATCGGCATTAACATCCATGATGACTACTCCCAACAATCCTCTCTGTACTGTTCCAAACTCAAGCAAATCATCCATCACCTTTTTGGCAATCGCACTTGGAACTGCAAAGGAATAACCACTAAAACCACCGGTTCGGGAAGCAATGGCTGTATTGATGCCCACAATTTCGCCATTCAAATTCACCAAGGGTCCTCCGGAATTTCCTGGATTCACTGCTGCATCGGTTTGAATGAATGATTCTACCTGCAGGCCACTCTCGTCTCGGAGAACACCAATATTTCTGGACTTGGCACTGATAATGCCAGCAGTAACCGTCGAATTAAGCTCATAAGGGTTTCCCACTGCCAGCACCCATTGCCCAATCTTTGCCTGATCCGAATCACCAAATGGAATAAAAGGCAAGTTATTTGCTTCGATCTTTAACAATGCCAAATCAGTTGTTGGATCCGTCCCAACCACTCTTGCTGTAAAACGCCTGTTGTCTTGGAGAGTGACATCTACTTTGGAAGCATTATCTATCACGTGGTTGTTGGTCACAATGTAACCGTCTTTAGAGATGATGGCTCCAGACCCGGAACTCCTTCCTTGTCTCGGAGGCGCTTCCCCCCGGGGGGACCGAAACCCGAAGAATTCTTCCAGGGGATCCACTCCACTTTCTCTGTTTCCCATGGTAACTGTACTTCGTACATGGACAACCGCCGGGGTTACCTGCTCTGCAGAAGCTACAAAGTTAATTCCTTCCGGAATCACAAATCGATCATCTGCCAGCCAATTAACTAAACTTGTGTCTTGTTTTTCTGTAAAATTGGTGGACGAGTCCTGGTTGTTTTGTAACAAACTGACCCCCAATATAGCTACCATGCCACCAATCAGGGAAGCCAGGATCATTCCGAGGAAAAACTGTTTTCTGTTCATTGTATACCTTTCTTTTAATAAATTACCTCAATTATACACGTCTTTTTGTGCAATAAGTTACTGCCAAAACAATGCCACTACACTAAAATAGAAGGATTTTAACAGTAATTAACCAACATTCTTCTCTTAGGTTTTCACAACCAATAGAACACAACTCGCTAAATCCATCCATCGCTAACTTCGCTGTGTAAACAAAAAACATATTAAATTAAATCTCCTGATTCGATATTTTTCTATTAAATTTAATTTAAATTCATCAGTTTTCATTATGCTCAACTTTCAATTCATCTAATGAGCCCGCATACCTCAATCTTTACGCCTACTTTAAAAAAAGTGGGTACCGTGTACTATAGTCTTTTTTATTACCTCTTTTGTATAATAAGTTCGGTTTCCGCCTTTTCCCAAAGCGGTAATCAGCTTCTTGATCTAGTCCCGCAGGTAAAAAATGACACTGTCAATCTGACTGACTCACTGGTAAAAGAACCCTTGAGTATGGGGCAACGCATCCAGCAGAACCAGAAATTCCTGAATAACTTGCAAGAAATTCAGGCAAGGTTGCGACAAGCTCAGGATACCTCCTTCCTTCAGCAAGAGCTTCCGGTCATAGAAATGGTACTCAATCGGATTCGCGAACAATCCCTGACGGAGCAAAGCACGGTGAATTTACGGTTTTTAAATGAATTGGAAAACCTGATTATTGGGTATAACCAACAAGTAAACAAATGGCAAGAAAGCATCAATAAACGATCTACAGACTTAATTGATGCGGAAGAAAAGCTAAGCAGAATTAACCAAGTTCTAAGTGAAAATAAAGGTAATGGAGAACCGCAACCTTTTCAGGGCTATTTACTGCAAAAGGAAGTTCTAGCGAAAAGATTCCAAAACGTAGACAGCCTGTATCGGGTAAAGCGATTTGCAGGGCTTCGGATTCAGACGCAACTTTCCGGAATAAAAATCCAATTGGACGAATTGCTGGAGTCGGTCCGCTTGCGGCAAACCGAATTTAGACGGGATCTTTTGAAAAGAGACAGTCCGTACCTCTGGCAGGCTCACGCCGCTACTTCGAAAAAACCATTTTCGGAGGTTATTCAGGAAACCTTGATTCTCAACCGGGTAATATTGAAACACTACCTGGAAACCAAGTATGGTTGGCTTATTTTTTTGTTAGCTGCCTTCTTACTTATTTACTTCTGGATCCGAACGATGATTGAAAAAATCAGTCAAACCAAGGATTTTTCCAGCCTTATCCTACAACGCAGCAAATACCTGAGGTATTCACCCTTCTTGGGAACAGCCCTTATCCTTTTGACGGTTGGCCCGTACCTGTTTAGGTTTCCACCATACTTATTGATCCTGAGCTTTTTGTTTGGAAGCGTCTTGGTGACTACTTTCCTTATTCGTATAATACTTGATCGCCGTTCCATGGTCCTGTGGTCGATAATGGTAGGCTCCTTTTTGGTATTCGGGTCTAGTAACCTTATTACCCAATTGGCCCACCAGGAAAAATGGTACCTGCTGGGTTTCTCTATGTTGGGTATTATTATGGGAATTCAGCTATTGAAAATAATCAAAGAAAAACAGCATCTGTTTCCAATTAATTTACCTTACCTGATTTATTTTTTTCTTGCCATGCAGCTCATGTCCATTGCGTTTCATATCGTAGGAAGGTTCAGCCTGGGAAAAATTTTGGGGGTTGCCTCCACACTCAGTACCATGCAGGGCATATCCCTTTATGTATTTGTCCTGGTGGTTATGGAAGGAATTTACCTGCAATCCGAATTAAGTAAGGAAAACCAAAAAGACTACTCCAATTTCCTTAATTACCAGGCCATTTACAGTCGCTTAAAGAAGATTTTCTCCTTTCTTGCCTTGCTGATGTGGCTTTATTTATTGTTGGTAAATATATCTCTTCATCAAACCCTGGGAGATCAATTGATTACCTTCCTGCAGAAAGACAGAACATTTGGTAACACGAGTTTTACTTATGGGAGTATCTTAACCTTCTTTCTGTTAATTTGGGTATCTTCGGTGCTAGCAAAAAACATTGCCTATTTTGCGTCCATTCGTGACAATCAAAACCTGGGACAGCGGGATAAGCGCCTGGGATCCTCCATATTGCTTATTCGGCTCGCCATATTTACGATAGGATTTTTTCTTGCAATAACGGCTTCCGGTTTATCCCTGGATAAGCTAGCCATCGTATTGGGTGCTCTTAGTGTAGGAATAGGATTTGGACTACAAACCATTGTCAACAACCTTGTCTCAGGAATCATCCTTGCCTTTGAGCGCCCCATTCAGGTAGGCGATGCCATTGAGGTGGGAAACCGGTCTGGAATAGTGAAGGAGGTAGGAATACGGTCCAGTACCCTTCAGGCCTATGATGGTTCTGAAGTGATTATTCCAAACGGGGATCTCCTTTCACAGCATCTCGTAAATTGGACCTTATCGAATAAAAGCAAGCGGATAGAACTAATGATAGGAGTGGCCTATGGTACAGATCTAGAAAAGGTTCATAAAGTTATTGATAAAACCCTTGCTCAGGACGGTATTCTTTCTTTCCCTAAATCAAATATTTTCGTCCATAATTTTGGTGACAGTGCTGTTGAATTCCGAATCCTGTTTTGGGTAGCCAATTTTGACCAATGGATTCAGGTAAAAAATCAAGTTCTTCGTGAGATCTACCAGGCTTTCGCATCCGAAAAAATTGAAATTCCCTTTCCACAAAGGGATTTGCACATTAAAACGGAACAACCAAAAAAAAACACTTCTAAAAGTGTTCCTAAAGCAACGTGACGAAATCAAGCCACCACTTTCCTAATTTCATTTTCAGCACTTACTCTATGATTTTTTTGAAAATTTTATTTCGTATATTATTTTTCCTAATAACCATACAGTGGGAAGCAATACTTATTTTTTAACAATGGATTTAAAAGAAAATCCATCAGGTTGGCCAGTCCCTTTCGGAAAAAGAAGGCGGAAGGCAAAGCCAATAAGCACACAACTTAGAACGCCGATGGCTCCATACAAATAGCCGTTTACATCGGTATATCTGCTTATGAGAAAGGTAATTGCCGCCCCGGAAATCGTGCCGATAATCGCCCCCGTGGCATTAGCTTTTTGGCTAAAAATGACCAGCACAAAGACACCAGCAAGGCTACCGCCAATCATTCCGAGCAGTTTTTGAAAAAGGTCAAAGATAAACCCTACCTCGAATCCGGCAATCCACATGGCCGTTAGTGTACCGAAAACACCCATCACTGCCCTGATCATTTTCGCTAATCTTAGATATTCCCAGTCACCTAATCTTGGGTTAAAATACTTATGAATATCGGTGATATAGGCGGTCGAAATGCTGTTCATACTGCTATCCGGTGAGGACATGCGTGCGGCAAATATCCCGGCAATTACCAGTCCTGCTATACCAACAGGCTATAGAAACGGGAAGCTCTGCCACAATGTTTCCCTTTTCATCTTCCGAAGCATGCCCTGATACAAAAACGAGGTTATTTACCTTTAAAGCAGGAGAAAACGGCAGGGTACTTTGGGGAAATCCTTCCCCGGAAATAACTTCTTTCTTCATAATTAATTCATCTAGAAAAAGGCTTTGTTAAGACCATTAGTAGATCGATTTACAATACGCCATATTTTTTATAGGCATCCGTCGCTTTCATCCCATTTTTGATCTCATCTCTCGTGATGTTTTCAGCATTTACCTTTAGCATGGACTTTTCTATAGCGGCTTCCTCTACTTCTTGCGGAATGACCACTACCCCATCTTCATCACAGAACACCAAATCTCCCGGACAAAACAAGACACCTCCTATCTCCACGGGTACATCAATATCAATTACCCGCTGTCGGTTTTGGCTATCGTAAACCCGTTTTCCTTTGGCAAATACCGTAAAATCCATCTCTCTGATTTTCGTAATATCACGAATGCTCCCGTCCACTAATGCTCCGATACAACCACTGTTACGAGCTGCGGTCGATAATAATTCCCCCCAAATGCCAGATCGATTTGAACCTGCCGCTGCTGCAATGAAAATGTCACCTGGCTGGCAATCATCCACCGCCTTAAGTTCCAGTTCATAGGGGTTGGGATCCATATGGTACATGTCAGACCAAAGGGTGGTTTTGCACCTTCCAACCAGTTTAGCCTTTCCTGTATGTATGGGAAAGGAGATGTCCGGCGATTGAGCCGTAAATCCCAGACCATCCAAGGCATCCGAGATTACCGCCACGTAAAGCTTTTCTTCCATCTCCTGTAGGGAATAGTTTGTTTTGTTCATTTGGAGTGTTGGGATTCGTTAATCCTGGAAGCATCAATAATTAATTCTACCAAAGCCTCGACTTTTTCTTCTTTCCAGGGCTTATTGGTATTCCCCACCGGGGAGATCACAGGCAATACCCCTCTTAGTTTATCATTCATGTTATTTTGCTATTATTTCGATTTCAATCATTCCACTCCAAAATAATTTTCCATACTTTTTTCATCCTCCAGGTATCGCACAGGATTCATTTTTATCAAATTTTCTATAGAAGGGGGATCTTTGAACCCATTTCCGGTCACGATGCATACGGCCCTGTCCCCGGATTTCAACTCCCCTGATCGAACCGCTTTCAACCAGCCTGCCAGGGAAACGGCACCGGCAGGCTCCGCGAAAACACCCTCTTTTTCAGCCAGTAATCGCTGACATTCAAAAACTTCCTCATCCGAAACCAGGTAGCCGTCACCCTTCGTTTCTCTACAAGCCTTTAACGTATCAGTCCCATCGATTACATTGGCCACCTGCAACCCACTAATAGTTGTAGAGGCATCCGCGATGGGCTGGGCATGATCCAGACCAGCTCTTAAATTGCCGGCTATGGTATTATTGCCTTCCGGTTGAACACAGTGGATCCTGGGAACTTCAAAACCAGGGTATGTTTGCTTCCAAAGCTGAAAGCCTCTGGCCACTGCGAGAGCCAGCCCTCCTCCTCCTGAGGGCACAAATATATCTATCGGTTTCTTTTTATTCATATAGCCAATCCATGTCCACTTTGCTGACATTGGTTACCGATAGGCCGGTTCCAGCAGGCCGGTTTCCGGCACAATATCCCAACAAAACATCCTCTCCAACGAAGTCCATGGCAATATAACAATACCAACCGTCGGGGTCACCTTCCAGGGTTTTGGTCATTTCCCAGGTCTTTCCTTCATCCTTTGAAATGGCCGCATTTAAAGGTGTTCTGAGCTTGGATATTTCCGGGTCTTCGGATAAATTATTGTTCCAAACGGCCAAAAGATCTCCGGTACCGGGAATTCTTTCAATCGTGGCTGGTGATACGGGAGACACTAAGGTACTTTTCTCTACCTCAGACCAGGTTTTGCCCCTATCCTTGGAATAGGAATAACATTGAAACTCCGCGTCAGATCGGATAAACATTAGAATAGATTCATCTTCCAACTCCACCAAACCGGGCTCCTGAAGAACAATATTCTCTGGGTTGGGCACTTCTTCACTGCTTTGCCAAGTTTGGCCATTGTCATCCGAGTAATAGGAGAAGATAGCTCCTTTACCGCTCCACTCCATGTCCGGACCAGCATGCCTGGCCACAGAAAGCATTAGCCTGCCGTCCTCCAGTTGAATGACCCGGTCATTGTTCAATACAAAATAACCTTCCTTATCTGTAATACAGGGTATGGCCTCTGACCAGGTTTCGGTTTCATCCCTGGAAATCCGCATCATGGGGATACAATCATCGGTATCATTTTTCCTTAAATAAAACATGGCTATTTCCCCATTTTGTAATCGAAGCAGTGAAACAGACATAACGTTCATTCCCCCTTCGTTAGGAAGGATCTCCACATCCTCATCTGTCCAGCTTTTCCCTTGATCGGAAGAATACCTTCCTGCCAAATAGGCCGTGGCATGATCACTGGAAGACGCTCCATAGTAATGGGAGTAAACAAAAAGAATGCGGCCATCCTTTAGCTGAATAAAATCCCCTTCACTGTTTCGGGGATTATTATCTCCGGGGTTGAGCACCAGGTTTCTCTGAACACCATCATCCATTTTTTCGACATGATTTTCCAAAGTTGTCTGATCTTTTACTTCCTTTCCTCCACATCCATAGGCTACCAGAGCTGTTATTGCCAGTATTCCGATGGTGCTACTCAATTTGTCCTTTACCATACTGATATTATTTAGTCATATAATTCCTTTAAGCTTATTTTCCGCAATACCGATGGTATTTTTTCTTCTAACTCAAATCTTTTCGTTTCCATGCTTCCCAGAAATATACAAATTCAAGATCTCTACGAAATCTCCGGCAACCAAACGCTGTTACGCTTTCAGAAAATGTTACATTCCATCTTTAACTTAGTCCATAGCGGACAAATCATTGGAAAAACGGAAGTTAAAAATGCCATCATACATCGAGATTTATTGAATGAGCTGAAAGAAGGGACCCCTTCTAGTTTCAGGGAAAAAATGAGCATCCATCTGAAAGTTTATTCTGATAGCGTTGACGAGTAAGGAGAAGGTAAATTAGCTTTACCTTCTCTTTAATAAAAAATGCACCTTGGCAGCCGCCGGCTTACAATGCCTGCACCCGCTGCCTGGACACACCCAGACCGTCAATACCCAGCTCGACCTCATCTCCGGCTTTGAGGTATCTGGGTGGCTTTAAACCCATTCCCACACCGGCGGGCGTTCCGGTACTAATAATGTCCCCCGGTAGCAGACTCATGTATTGGCTGATATAACTAACCAGTTGAGGAACATTAAATACCAAATCAGAGGTGCTGCTATCTTGCATCATTTCCCCGTTTACCTTCAGCCATAGCCGCAACTGATGAGGATCCTTGATTTCGTCCTTTGTGACCAGATAAGGACCTACTGGAGCAAAGGTATCACAACTCTTGCCTTTCACCCACTGCCCCCCATGCTGCAACTGAAACTCCCTTTCACTGACATCGTTGTGAAGCACGTATCCGAAAACATGATCCATGGCTTCTTCTTCCGATACGTAACTTGCTTTCTTACCGACAACAATAGCCAATTCCACCTCCCAATCGGTAGCTTTCGAATTTTTTGGAATGACAATGGGATCGAAAGGACCCGACAGTGCCGACGTAGCTTTCATAAACAGTACCGGCTGCTTGGGCACTTCCATGCCACTTTCCTTAGCATGCAGGGAGTAGTTCAACCCAACGCACATGATTTTAGATGGATAAGGAACAGGCGAACCTAACCTTTCATCGGCACCTACCTCCGGACAGGAGTCGCTATTCGATGCCAGCCATTTTTTAAAATCTTCCAAACGACTTGGCTCACCTAAAAAGGCCGCCGTCCAGTCAGCTCCATAGGCAGAACAATCTAGTATTTTCCCGGAGTCTGTGACAACACCTGGTTTTTCATTCCCTATTTTTCCAAAACGAATTAATCTCATGGGTTAGTTCTATTTAATAGTTATTACATTTTTAATTTACAAAATCCACCGTCTACCAGGTAATCTGCCCCAGTAAGAAAGGCTCCTTCATCCGAAGCAAGAAAAAAGGCCATATTGGCGACCTCCTCTGGACTCCCCATCCTACCTACTGGCTGCGTGGCTGCCAGCTGATCAAAAATTTCCTTTTCTCTTCCCGGATACGTTTTTGCCAGGTAATCGTCAACAAAGGGAGTATGAATCCGCGCAGGAGAAATGGCATTGCATCGAATGTTATCCTTTACGTAATCCCGGGCAATGGTCAGCGTCATGTTAAGCACCGCACCTTTCGTCATGGAATAGGCAAATCGATCGGGAATTCCCATGGTAGCCGAGACCGAGGCCATATTGATAATAACGCCTCCTCCCTGGGATTTCATTCTCCCAATCACTGCTTTCGAACAGTGAAACACTCCTTTTATATTGACCGCATACAGTCGATCCAGGTCCGCTTCCTCCGTGCTTTCCAGGTTGCCGATATGAGAGACACCTGCGTTGTTTACCAACACATCAATGTTCCCTTCGATCCCATCCACCACTTGCTGCACTTCTTGTCGGACCGCGACATCCATTTTTCTGAATTCAACCTTAAAGCCTTCCTCTTTTAGCCTTGAGGTTACTTTCTGACCATTTTCTTCATTAAAATCCAGTAGGTAAACCTTACCTCCGGCGGCAGCAAATTTTTTAACAATCGCTAGTCCAATGCCACTGGCACCGCCAGTTACCAAAATATTCTTTCCCTTCATGTGTTTATAATTTTCTTTAATTGGTCACAACTTATCCCCTACCGAAGGTCGGGATAACCTGTCCCGAAACTGATTTGGGATAATGTCGCACCTACCTACCGGCAGGTTGGTACTTTATAATTATTCCTCAGAGTGGTGTTCTCGTCAGGGTCTATTTCATCAAATTTACTACTTTTTGGGTAGATCGATTCGGCTACTCATTAGCTGATTGAAGCAAAAAACTCACTTACCGAGCATGGGAAAAAGCCTTTTTAGGTCTTCCTCTGAAGGTTGGGAACCGTACTCACATACTTCAAAGGCTTCTGCATATTGAACCTCCTCAGCCCTACCTGCTCCATACCATTTTTCAAGGCTTTCCCTTACGGCCGGATTAATGCTGCCAAATCGTTTTCCTTTTAACCATTCCTTTCTTTCCTCTTTCCCTTCCGGAACTTCATCTGCATAGCCACCAATCCAAGGCAACCACTCGTAAAACTGGGATTCGTGAGCGTCCATGCCGCTGATTTTTTTATCGATTACAGGAGTGATGTCCACAGCCACGTGTGGCTCAAAGGGATTGGGTTTTTGAAAACGGTCCTGAAAATAAAGAAAGACGGGATTTTTCTTTAAAGGCGGCGTATCTGGGGCCACATTGGGTACCCCAACCATGTAAGCAGCATCCTGCACCAGCACCCCGGTGTACCGGTGATCGGGATGGTAATCGTTGGGACGGGGCGCAATGACCACATCTGCATTCCACTCCCGGATTTTCCGGATTATCTGAAGGCGGATTTCCAGCGTGGGCAACAATTCGCCATCGTGATTGTCAAGCACATCGTACTCCACCCCCATCCTTCTGGCTACTTCCTGGGTTTCGGCGATACGTCTTTTGGCCAGCATGCCTCCTCCCTCTTCCATGTGCCCGGCATCTCCATTGGTCACAGAAACAAATTTCACCTTATGGCCCATGGCTACATATAAGGAGGCAGTTCCTCCACCTTTAATATCACAATCATCCGGATGCGCACCAATCATGATAATCCGTAAGGGGTCCTGCTGGGCCAGAACCGAATAAACGGAAATAAAACAAAATAAAACGGCAAAAACCTTGGCTTTCATATACTAAATTAAGGGTTGGTAAAAGATAAAGGTTGAAGATAGTCAATTCGCACAATTTTGCCAATCAGGGATTCCAAATTATCCATAAAATACCGATTGCCCGAAACTTATTACTTATCTTTGCAGCCTGAATTTTGAACCGAAAAAAGCCCCCAACCTATGCTTCAGGTAAATGAGATAAGAGAAAATTTCGAGCGTGCCTGCCAGGGATTAGCAAAAAGAAACGTTCTAAATCCGGAAGCCCTGCTTCAGCAGGTGCTGGATCTGGATGATAAAAGGAAGCAAACGCAGGTAGAAAGAGACTCTCTTCAGGCCGAATCGAACGCCCTGGCAAAACAAATCGGGCAATTGATGAAAAGTGGGAAAAAGGAGGAAGCCGAAGGTATTAAAGAGCAAACGGCTGCGATAAAATCTCAAGTTAAAGCGTTAGAGGAGCAGTACAGTAGCTGCGAAAACTCCCTGACGCAATTACTCTACTCCATACCCAATATACCGCACGAATCGGTGCCGGCAGGAAAATCTGCCGAAGACAATGAAGTCGTACTAGAAAACGGACAAATCCCCGAATTAAACCCCAAACAGAAATCTCCCCACTGGGACTTGATCAAAAAATACGATATTGTTGATTTCGAACTGGGCGTTAAAATCACAGGAGCCGGGTTTCCGGTTTACAAAGGAAAAGGAGCTAAATTACAGCGGGCCCTTGTAAACTTTTTCCTAGATGAAGCGGAAAAAGCGGGTTACCATGAGGTCCAGCCCCCTATTATGATTAATGAGGAAAGCGGGTATGCCACAGGTCAATTACCGGACAAAGAAGGCCAAATGTACCAAGCCACCGAAGACGGGCTCTACCTGATTCCTACCGCCGAGGTCCCCATTACCAATATGTACCGAAACGAGGTGCTGGGCGAAGCTGATTTACCGAAAAAAAATGCGGGATTTACCCCTTGTTTCAGAAGAGAAGCAGGTAATTGGGGCGCACATGTACGAGGGCTTAACCGGCTTCACCAATTTGACAAAGTCGAGATCGTCCAAATAACGCATCCTGACCAATCTTACCCGACCCTGGAGGAAATGAGCCTTCACGTGCAGCGGCTATTGCAAAAACTGGAACTTCCCTACCGGGTTCTACGGCTTTGCGGAGGAGATATGGGATTTACTTCTGCCCTTACCTATGACATGGAAGTTTTCTCCGCCGCCCAGGAACGGTGGCTGGAGGTAAGTTCGGTGAGTAACTTTGAAACCTATCAATCCAACCGGTTAAAACTACGGTTCAAAAATCAGGAACGGAAAACCGTGTTGGCCCACACGCTTAATGGGAGTGCCCTGGCATTACCCCGGATAGTTGCTGCGTTACTCGAAAATAATCAGAGCGAAGAGGGAATAAAAATGCCTGAGGTCCTGGTTCCTTACCTGGGGTTTGAGTGGATTTCCTAATTCAAAACATTGCTATTCCTGCAAATCTGGGGCATCAAATTTCCAGTCGCTCTTTCCATTCCTGAAGTTCACGGTGCGCCTGATCAATTTGGTCCTGCTCATCCCCGGTCAGCGATGCACTTGACCTTCTGCTGGTAATTTCGAGTTCCATACCGGATTTATTCAGGTAATAGCGGGAAGACAACTGGTAATTGACCGTGATTCTGGATTCCATTTCGGTCAACTTATCCTGAAGCCAATCCACTTCCGCTTTTTTGGCTGGATCTTCGGCATGTTGGCAAATCCAGGCAATTACTTCCGGGTAATAATTGCCAGCAATTGGGGATAATCCAGCTCCTCCTCCACGCAGTGAGGCGACGGCGCTTCCCATATGGGCATTGTAAAGACCAAGGTCAGACCCCTCAGAGAGGCGAAGCTTTTTACGGATATGTTCGATGTCTTCTGTGGTGTCTTTGTGGTAAACCAGCCGCCCGGTACCCAAAAGAAAATCCAGCACTTCCAGGGACAAAATCCGCTTATAGGGGCTGGGACACTCGTAGGTCCCCAAGGCCAGGGAATTGGTTTGGTTCAGGTAAGCTTCCAGATTGCGGATCATGGTTTCATCCGATTCTTCAGATGCTGCAAAATGGGAAGTAATCAAAATAACCGCATCCACTCCGGTATCCGCCAATTTTTTGGAAAACGTCGCCTTCTCCGAAGCATCTTTTCCAAAGGAACCCGTAGCGACCACCGGAAAGCGCCCATTGACCCGCTTGACTACCGTTTCGGTTACTTTCAATCGTTCTTCGGGGCTCAGGTCGTACATTTCGCTGCTGAGACAGTTGGCAAACAACCCCCTGGCACCGGCTGCCAGGTAATGATCTGTCAGGGATTCCAACCCTTTATAATCCACCGATTTGTCCTTTTTATAGGGTGTCAACATTACCGGCACAAAGGATTTTTCTCCCATTGATTCCTTCACTTTGTCCCAGGCTTGCAAACCATAGACGGGCATCAGGCTGGCAGCCGTTCCCAAAACCATTTTCTTCATGAAGTTTCTTCTTTGCTGCAGCTCGCTCTCATTGGCTATTTTATTATTCATAAAAACAATAAAATTTGGTATCTTATACAATTTCTCTAGATTTCGGTTATTTCACTAAACGAGAATCCCTACCATAGCTACCCGTCTTCCCTTAATTTAGGCCAATCCCCATACAAAATAACCCTGTTTTCGATGACAATAATATCCCTCTGCCTATATTTACAGCAGTATGTGGAAGGAAATCGTTCTATTGGTCAGGAAAGAAGCAGTGCTGG
The DNA here is from genome assembly GCA_041685605.1 of Cyclobacterium sp. Taxonomy (GTDB): domain Bacteria; phylum Bacteroidota; class Bacteroidia; order Cytophagales; family Cyclobacteriaceae; genus Cyclobacterium. The sequence continues at coordinate 15,734 of JAWLFL010000059.1, forward strand.
AGTGGCGACAAAAGTACGCCATCAACGGTATTCTTCTTTATGTAATCAGTGCTGTTTTTATCACCTACCTCAGCATGGGTGCCGGTAAGGGGAATCTTGGAGTACCTGTATGGAATGCCCTTTACTGGATCATTATTTTGTTTTCTTCTGTAAATGCGGTGGCTAAAAGTTTTGTGCAAGAGCATCAGGGCAGGCAACTGTATTACTACATGATTGCCTCTCCCGAAGCGATCATCCTTTCCAAGACCATTTACAATACACTGCTTACCCTAGTGTTGGCCTTACTGGGTTATCTGGTTTTTGGAGTGGTATTTGGAAATCCGGTGGCCGACCAACCCCTTTTTCTGCTAAACTTGTTGCTTGGAGCAATGGGTTTTTCGGCCTCCCTGACCATGGTTTCGGCCATTGCTTCCAAAACCAGCAACAACGGCACCTTGATGGCCATTTTGAGTTTTCCCGTTTTGATTCCCATTCTGCTTATGGCCATTCAGGTTTCAAAAAATGCCATAGATGGTTTGGATAGGGAGATTAATATAGAAAAAATAGTGACACTATTGGCCATTAATGTCATCGTAGCCGTCAGTTCCTACATATTATTCCCCTACCTTTGGCGGAGTTGAGACACCATTTGCCGTCGGTAATACATGCTTTTTACCTGCTCTCGACCGGTGAGCAAATAAACCCGGCAATTGTGAATAAATCACTTAGAAACACTTATTTTTGCCCCTGAAATGACGGAAAGATTTCTTCCTTTCTCCGGGCTTAATTTCCCAATCTGAAATGTCATTTCCGGCTGAAGAGGGGCATCTAATTGCTCCTGAAGAATTGGAAAGGAGTGATTTCTAAAAATAATTGCAAATGAAAACTTATTGGTGGAAAATACTGGCCATTGTGCTGCTAGCCTATACAATAATTGCAGGTTTGTTAATCGATGTGCCCCGATTGCCGATTTTAAATGAAACCATCCGGGCCTTGTTTTTCCACGTGACGATGTGGTTTGGCATGCTGCTAATGCTGGTCGTTGCCGTGTACTATGGAATTCTGCACCTTCGTTCAGGCGATTTAGTTCACGATGACATGGCCGTCGAATTCACCAACACGGCCATCCTTTTTGGCGTGGTGGGAATTAGCACCGGAATGATTTGGGCTAAATTTACCTGGGGAGATTACTGGACGAATGATCCCAAGCTTAATGCATCGGCAATAGGCTTGCTGATGTACTTTGCTTATCTGGTTTTACGAAATTCATTAACAGATGTGTATCAGCGGGCTAGAATAAGCGCTGTCTACAGTATTTTTGCTTTTGCAGCATTCATTCCCCTTATTTTTATCTTACCGAGGTTAACGGACAGCCTTCATCCCGGAAATGGTGGAAACCCGGGATTCAATGCATACGACATGGATAGCAATCTCCGGACGGTATTTTACCCTGCCATCATCGGATGGACCCTTTTGGGCACCTGGATCAGTACAATACGGGTCCGTTACAGGCGTTTGGAAAGAAAATTAGAAGACAAATTGATCAACCAGTAATATGAAAAAATACATTTTCATTCTCCTTTTATTAATTAGCTTTACAGGTGCGGCACAGGATAAAATTGACATCACGGCAGAAGATTACCAAAATTCCACTGTGCAAATGGCTGATGGCATGCGATCGGAAGGAAAAATCTACGTTTTAGTGACCATTATTGGAATTGTTTTGGGTGGAATTCTGGTTTATGTCATACAGACCGATCGTAAAATCAGCGGACTGGAGAAAAAATTTAACGATTAGATCATGAAAAGAGGACATATTATCGGCCTGGGAATCATTGGGGTGGCCATCATTATCATCATCACCTCTATTGGCGATGCGAGTACCTATGAAAGCTTCTCCACGGCCAAATCAATGGCTATCAATGGCAATACAGAAGCCATTCACGTGGTGGGTCAGTTGAAGAAAGATTCCGAAGGTGAAGTAGTGGGCATAGAAGTGGGGCAAGATAAAACATCTTTCACTTTCGTAATGGTGGACAATGACGGAATGGAGCAGCAGGTATATTACAATGAACCCGTTCCGGCAGATTTCATTCGATCTGAGCAGGTAGTGGTGATCGGCACATACAAATCCGAAGAAATGTTTGTTGCAGACAAGATCCTTATGAAATGCCCATCCAAATATCAGGAGACTGATGTCAAGACCGCTTCATCCTGAAGCATCAGGAAGTAACACACTTTAAATTACAGTAAAATATGATGAATACCTTTATGGGTAATCTGGGCCATTTCATGGTAATTCTGGCTTTTGTCAGTGCATTGATTTCCGCCATTTCCTATTATTATTTTACCCGTGCCAGTGAACTGGAAAAACCTTCCTGGAGAAAATTTAGCCGGATCACGTTCTATATTCATGGGATTGCATCCGTTGCCATTGCATTTTCCTTGTTCGAAATTATCTACAACCATCGTTTTGAATATTTTTATGCCTATTCCCATTCCTCTATAGGCCTACCCGTTCATTACATGATATCCAGCTTCTGGGAAGGTCAGGAAGGAGCCTTCATCCTTTGGATTTTCTGGAATGTGGTATTGGGATTGGTGGTCATTCACACCAACCGATTTTGGGAAGGTCCGGTAATGCTGGTATTTATGCTGGTGCAGGCATTTTTGGTTTCCATGATTTTAGGAGTAGTGATTGGCGACCTTAAAATCGGTAGTTCCCCTTTCATGTTGCTTCGGGATGTATCCGATGCACCCATTTTCCAGATCAACCCCGAGTTTGTCCCTGAAGATGGAACCGGTTTGAATCCGCTCCTTCAAAATATCTGGATGGTCATTCATCCTCCCACACTGTTTTTGGGCTATGCCTCCACACTCGTTCCTTTTGCCTTTTTAATGGCAGGGCTTGGGTTAAAAAAGTATTCGGAATGGATTCGACCCGCTTTGCCCTGGGCCATCTTTTCTGCCATGATCCTTGGGATGGGTATCATTATGGGAGCCTATTGGGCTTACGTGACGCTTAATTTCGGAGGCTATTGGAACTGGGATCCTGTGGAAAATGCGGTGTATGTTCCCTGGCTTATCATGGTGGCAGCGATCCATACCATGATCACCTTCAAAAAGAGTACTACCGCTTTGAAAACTTCCATGGTGTTGGTTATCGGCTCCTTTATATTGGTATTATACGCTACGTTTCTGGTAAGAAGTGGCGTATTGGGCGACTCATCGGTGCATTCTTTTACCGATCTCGGTCTCTCGGGCCAGCTGCTGATTTACATGCTTTTCTTTTTAGCTGTAGCGGTATTTCTGGCAGTCAGGGAATGGAAACACATTCCTACTTCAGAAAAAGAGGCCTCCGTCTATTCCAGGGAATTCTGGATATTTATTGGTGCCACTACCCTGGGTCTAATGGCCTTTCAGGTCATTATACCAACCTCTATTCCAGTATACAATGCCTTGATCGAAAGTTTTGGAGGACTTTCAAATCTCGCTCCTCCTGCCGATCAGATTGGTTTTTACACCAAGTTTCAGGTCTGGTTTGCTGTCGCCCTGGCATTACTGACTGGGATTGGGCAGTTTTTCTGGTGGAACAAGATGGATAAAAAGGATCTGAAAAATTCCCTGGTCACCCCTTACATCGTCTCTATGGTGCTGGCTGCGTTGATCATCACCATCGGGAAGGTTTATGACATCACTTACATCGTGATCGTTCTGGCAGGAGCCTTTACCATCGTTGCCAACAGCACCATTCTTATCAAACTTATTCGCAAGAAAACGTTCAAGCTTTCCGGAGGTTCCCTGGCGCATATTGGATTGGGAATGGTACTGATAGGAGTAATGTTTTCTTCCGGCTATTCCGACACCATCTCCATCAACATGTCCGGTTTGACGTATAAAAAAGACTGGGAGGATGATCTGAATAAGGAAAACGTACTTCTCTGGATTAACAAGCCTTTGCAAATGAAAGAGTACGAGGTCATTTACAGGGGAAGGTATAAAAAATTGACCGGGGTTCCCGGCTATGTAAAAGCCGATGCCCTGGAGGCTACAGGTGAAATAAACCAGGCAGTAGCACTGGAAGATATACAGGTCAATGATCAACTATACCATTCCAAGGGGGATACGGTTAGCCTTGTGTTGCAGGAAAACTCTTACTTTAAAGTAGAGTATTTTCAGGATGACGAATTTAAGTTTACCCTTTACCCCATGTCGCAACCCAATCCCACCATGGGATTGATTTCCTCTCCGGATTCGAAAAGATACCTGACCCGAGACCTTTATACCCATGTCTCCGCCATAAATGATTATGAGGAACCCGAATGGAAAGAGGCGGAATCGGTGAATGCTGCCCCCGGAGATCAATTTTTCATAAACGATTTCGTCACCCAGTTTGAGGGTGCCGAAGTGGTCAATGAATTGGATGGGGTACCTTTGGAGGAGGGAGATGTGGCCGTTAAAGCCAACCTTACTATATTGGATTACGATGTGGAGAAAAAACTGGCACCTGTGTTTCTGATCCGTGGGAATCAGGTGGGCAAGATTGCAGACATTGACAACGATCTGGGAATCAAAGTAGAGGTTGATAACATCGTACCGGAAGATAATAAATTTGTCTTTAAAATAAGTACCTATCAAAAGGACTATGTGGTAATGAAAGCGGCTGTAAAACCCATGATCAATGTCCTTTGGTTGGGTACCATCGTGATGCTAATTGGATTTAGCGTTGCCATTTTCAGAAGATTTGATGAGTTTCAGAAAATGAAGAAAAAAGGCCTTGAATAACGTGCCGTCTCTCGGAATTTACTTAACCCCTGATGTGAATTAGGGGTTATTTTTTTACTTTTCAGGTATGAAGTTCACAATTGCAATTATTGGTACTGGAAATGTAGCCTATCACCTTTCTTCAGCACTGGAAAATGCCGGACACGTTATTTCAGAAATTTATGGGAGAAATTTAGCTCCTGCTGAAAAACTTTCATCCCGACTTTATGGCACGGAGGCATGTGATGGGTTGGATTTCACGGAAAGTTCGGCCCGAATCTATATACTCGCTGTGAGTGATCAGGCAGTAGCAGGCATTGCAGAGGCAATACTACTCCCTGAAAACAGTACCTTGCTGCATACAAGTGGCGTGCTGCCCCTTGATATTTTGGACCAAAGTTCGGCTGATTTCACGGGCATCCTCTATCCACTCCAAAGCTTAACCAAAGG
>JAWLFL010000060.1:0-20920 GCA_041685605.1 Cyclobacterium sp.
TAGTGAAGTAAATACCCCATTATGTTACAAAAAAATCTCGTTTAGTTACATATATATACTATTTACTTAAAATTTTTAACTAAAATCATATAAAATATAAAATAAAAACGAAACCTATTCATCAGGAGATGCTTTCTATTCCAAAAAATAAATAAGGAAAAATGGTTTTTAAATCGTTTGTGCTGTTGAGCTAGCTGTCACGTAATCACCTCATTTTATCATTCGGATTACCAGATTCAGTACTCTTGAAACCATGATATTAAAGTTAAGCGAGCAGCACTTGGCCTATCCTGTCCTTCCCTATTTTCCCGCGGACAAACGGGAGTATGCCGCCCCATTAAATTTGGCCAAACTGGATGAAGCGCTTACCATTCGGGAAATTTACCAAATGGATAATAATACCGATAACTTCAATTGGGTGCCAATAAGGCGATCACTGGATAATTATTTGTTAAAAATGAAAGAGAATTTTATAACTCCTGCCTCGGCACCTCCTCCATTCGAGTATTCAAGGATACCGGCATTTTGGAATGATTTGACCATTTCCGACAGTGCCTTTCAAAAAAAATTGAATGAATTGAGGGAAAGAAGATGCCTGCTATTAGGGTTGGTTCAAAAGGATTTATGGCAGTGGAAGGATATAAACAAAGCGGAAGATTTACCCCCAGATTGCTAAATCAAAATAAAACGAGGGCCTTAGGAGGCATGCCTGGTTAGAACCTTCCCTTTATGATTAATTTTTTTCAGCCTTTTCGGTGTGCTTTTGGTACAGATTCTGTAGCATGCGACTTCGCTCAAGCTTCTGAACTGGCGACAGCTCGGACGACAGCCGGGTGTCATTCAATTCAGCGCGGCTGGAGATTATCATTGGAACCCATACCGGTCTCGGGGTTTACGGTTACCGTTCTACTTCCCCTTCCTGTTTTATCAAACGCTCTTACCTTCACTTCACCCTCCAACGGTATCGGCATTTCGTATTTCGGGGAAGTCGGGCTGGGTTCGCTGCCATCTGTCGTGTAGCGTAGTTCGAGCCCGGGAAAATTCACATTCGCCTGAAGGGTATCGTTTTCTACTTTCACGCCGGGAGGAGCGATTCGGTAAACATAGCCCCCGTTCCAGCGGGCAAGTTTGGGATACTCCCTTTGGGCAATGGTATTGGAAAAGCGATTCCAACCTTTTTCAATTTCACGGTCCATTAATTCCAGATCATTTTCCCGCTCCCATTCCCGCTCTTTCGCCCAGGCACTCTCGGCAAAGCCCAGCAGCTTAGGAAAAATGTAATATTCTGCCATATCCCCTCCTTTAACGGTCTCTCCCCAAAGCTGCGCTTCCAAACCCAGGATATTACCTCTTGCGTCCGGATTTATCCGGACCATTTCCCTAAATTCCGCTTCCCGGTCTAATTTCCTTCCCATATTGGTCGTATAGGTGGTTTTAAACCAATCGTAGGGAGCAAAGGTCCAGGCATTTTTCGTATCTACAAACCCCGCCCAATACAAACCCGGTTCGGTAGGGTCGTTGGAATAGGCCAGGTCAAAGTAAAAATTAGATACATTACAAAGCACCACTTCGTAGCCCTGGTTTGCCAGTTGGTAGCCCATATCGGGGTAGTCAAACAGGTTATTCCAAATATAGGGTACTACCTTTCTCCCTACAAATTCCGGATTGGGACGATATTTTCCCGTTTTATCCTTTATCAAAGCCATTTCTTCCCAAACATGTACTTCCAGGTCTCTTTTTTCCAGTCGCTTCATCAATTCACGGAAAAAATAAGCCTGGAGGTTTTTTGGATCCGTAATGTCCGGCAATTCTTTTAACAAGGAATCGGCCATGGGAGATTGGGTCCAGGAGCCTTCAGGAACTTCATCCCCACCTGCATGCATTTTTTTCAATTCCAGGCCAGCCTCCTGATACATGAGAGTCAGTTCGTCCACAACCTTTTCATAAAACCGGTAGGTGGATTCACGGGCCACACTGACCACGTTGTCCTTGTAGGCCTGCGCAGAAAGGTATTCCGATTGGTCTTCGGGGTCAATCAGCCGGAATTCTTCTGCTGCCGCCTCATTTCCTTCCTCCATAAATTTTAGATACCTCGCTTCCATGGACTTAATGGCAGCCCTGGCATGCCCGGGAAAATTCAACTCCGGGATGATGGTGATGTGACGATCCCTGGCATATTCGAGCAGGTTGATGAATTCTTCCCGTGTATAAAACCCGCTGCCATGACCCCCAGCGGCATAGTCTTTCGGTCCGGAGCCATATGCGGGATGCAGCGCGGCCTCATCCATTCCCTTGACATGCTGTCGCTGCCCTCCTACCTCGGTCAACTCCGGAAGTCCCGGAATTTCCACCCGCCAGCCTTCATCTTCAGTAGTATAAAAGAGGAAGTGATTGAGCTTGTAATGGGCCATCATGTCCAAGGCTTTTTTAATGGTTTCCTTGGTTTGAAAATTTCTGGCCACATCCATGTGCAGGCTCCTAAATTCAAATCGGGGTGCATCTTCTATGCGAACAATGGGTACTTCCAATGGCAACTCCTTATCCAGGTAAATCCCGGGATCAAGTAAGGCCAACAAACTCTGAACACCATAAAAAACGCCCGCCGCATCCCCACCGGTAATAACAATACCCTCTTCACCCACCTCCATCTGGTAGGCTTCCTTTTGCTTCCCATCTACTTGAATATCGGCAATGGAAAGTAGCATTTCTGCGTCTCCTCCAGGACCGGCTTCAATCACCAGGTTTACTCCAGACAGGCTTTCCAGTTTTTCGTTCAGGTAAGTGGCCTCATTTTCCAGCCCCTCCTGAAAGGCGATGGTCATTCCGGAATTAATTTCAAAAACGCCTTCTCCCTTTTCCATCAAAAATGGCGAGGGAATAATGGGTGAAAGTTCCGATGGCGCAACTGACTCCCTTTTTTCATTGGCCTCGAATTGGCTGGCCGGGCTGTATGGGCTTTCCTCATCAGCGGTACCTCTGAGCAGTTGTTCCTCCCTTTCGAAGGGCCTAACTTCCCAGTTGCTCACAGGAATGGTAGCCAGCTCCCCTCCCTCTTCTCCATAAAACACGAAATAGAGCCCCATGGGGGCATCGGTCTCCTTGATGATCCCTTCTATCCCGGTATAAGCCACTTCTATTTGCTCCCCACTGCCCAGGTAAAAGCCTTCCCGGGGTGTGAGTTGATACCAGTCCCCGTTGATATGAGTGATATCCGCCTCTGTGCTGCTAACGATCATCCTTGGAGACATGTTGAAAAACAAGGCCCAGCCTTCATCTTCCAATGGCTGATATCCGCTATTTTCGATTATAAAACGCGCATCAAATTGACCTCCTTCCTCCGTAAAATTACTGACCAACTCCCATTCCAAATGAAGCTGATCCACGGTTTGCTGCCAGGAAGGTTCTTTCTGGCAGGCAATAAAAAAAATGCTTATGCTGAGCAACAGTAAGGAAGAAATGCTTTTATTCATAATTCAACAGATTTAAGTAGCCTTATTATTACCTGCATTGGTATTAAATTGACTATTGAACGAAGCTAATTTTATTATATGAAGCCAACGAGTACCCGATTAATCTCCCTGGATGCCTTAAGGGGGTTTACCATAGCAGCCATGATTTTGGTCAATTATCCCGGCACCTGGGACCATGTGTATCCCTCCCTGTTGCATGCATCCTGGAATGGCCTTACCATGACCGATTTTATTTATCCTTTTTTCTTGTTTATCGTAGGCGTTTCCATTGCCTTTGCTTACACCAAGCGGCTGGAAGGTGGCTTTCCCAAGCCAGAAATGTACAAAAAAATACTGATCCGCTCCTTTAAAATTTTCATCGTTGGTGTTTTTTTAAACCTCATCCCTAATTTTGACTTTTCCGACATGCGCATCGCCGGGGTGCTTCAACGCATCGCTGTTGTCTTCCTTGCCTGCGCCTTCCTTTTCCTAAACAGCGACTGGAAAAAGCAAGCCTTCCTGGCCGGCGGCATCCTGCTGGTTTACTGGCTTGCCATGACGCTGATCCCAACTCCCGATGAAGGGGTGGTCATGCTCGAACCCGGAAGAAACCTGGCTGCATGGATAGACCGAATCCTACTCCCGGGCAAAATGTGGGAAGGCTCCTGGGATCCTGAAGGACTTTTCAGCACCCTCCCGGCGATTGTGACCGGAATCTTAGGCATGCTGGCTGGCCAGATACTGCTCTCAAATAAAAACCAACACCTGAAAGCGAACTATTTGATGGCTTTGGGTGTGCCGTTGGTATTGTTGGGACTATTGTGGGCGCAGGTATTTCCCATCAACAAACACCTCTGGACCAGCTCCTTTACCTTGGTGACCGGTGGTGCCGCATTTATAGCCCTGGGGGCCTGCTATTTCCTGGTAGACATTTTAGGAAAACAAAAAGGAACCAGCGTGGGGATTATTTTTGGTGCCAATGCCATTACCGTTTACGTGCTGGCCGATGTGCTATCACTATTATTCTACGGGCTGGAAATTGGGGGGCAATCACTAAACGTTCATTTTCTGAATGCCTTCACGGGCATGGGGCTTTCCCTGAAGTTTGCCAGCATGCTGTATGCACTACTCTTCGTAGCCATCAATTTTATCCCGGCATATTTCCTTTACCGACGAAAAATATTTATCAAATTATAAGCGTATGAAGCCTTGCCTTCCTCTTCTTTGCCTTTTAGTATTTATAGGGTATTTTAGCCACCTTCCCCTATCCATGGCCCAAACGGGAAGTATTCATGAGCCTGTCCGTTACATAGGAGGAAACAGCATTGACCCGGATGTACATGAGGGCCGGCTCAGGTACGCGGTGGGGGTAGAAAGCAGGCAGACACTGCGAGTTAACCGAACCCAACCCGGACTGGCCGGTGGATTCGACTGGACCTACAGCCACGCTTCCAACCTGGCCTATTGGAAGGGCTCCTTTTACCAACAGTACTTAAGCAATCCTGTAGATGAACACATTGCGCCCGGACAAACGCTATTGATTCGCTCAAAGGATGGAAGGGCATGGACCGACCCGGAGGTTCTTTTTCCTCCTTATCCAGCACCGGAAGGTGTACGCATACCCGAAGGTTATGATGGCTACATGATGCACCAGCGGATGGGATTCTATGTCAGCAGCAAGGGTAAACTGCTCACCCTGGCGTTTTACGGGCATTCGGAAGATCCCTTCGAAGAGGGCGGTATTGGGAGGGTGGTACGTGAAATTAACGAGGACGGATCCTTCGGGCCGATCTATTTTATCCGGTATAGCAGCCATACCGAATGGAACGAGCACAATACGGGCTTTCCCTTTTACCAAAAATCAACAGACCCTGCTTTCGTAGAGGCTTGTGAGGAACTTCTGAACCATACCCTGGTGACCCTGCAGTGGCGGGACGAAGATAATGGACTGGACGGATTCTATACTGGTGATCGGGGCGGTTCGGCCTTCTCTTATTATAACCGGAAGGACGGAAAAACCATTGGCTTCTGGAAACGATCCATGACAGCGATTTCCAGTGATGGAGGGGAAACCTTCTCCCCTTCTGTCAAAGCCCCTTCACTTACCATGGCCGGAGGAAAGGTTTGGGCTCAGCAAACAAGTGACGAACGGTATGCCCTGGTCTATAATCCGATTGACATCGACGAATACCGGTATCCATTAATTACCATCCATTCGGACGATGGAATTATTTTTGATGACATGGTACTGGTACAGGGAGAGGTCCCTCCCCGAAGATTCTATGGGCGCTGGAAAGATTTTGGCCCTTGCTACGTGAGGGGCATTGTAGAAGGCAATGGAAATCCTCCCGGAGAAGATATGTGGCTCACCTATAGCATGAATAAGGAAGACATGTGGGTCAGCCGGGTGCCGACTCCCATCCGACATGCAGTGACCGGACCCGTTTCGGATGATTTTGACGGGTTGACTCCCTACGGAGCCATCCCGGATTGGAATATTTATGCCCCCCTTTGGGCACCGGTAAATGTGATCCCATCGCCTTTTGGAGAAGGGAGGGTGCTGGAGCTAAAGGATGAAGACCCCTACGATTATGCCCGTGCCATCCGGGTTTTTGAAGAAGGACAGGAAGTTAGACTGGAGTGGGAATTCACGACGGCATCCACCGGAAACGGGCAGCTTGAAATGGATGTCACCGACCGGTATGGCAATCGCCCTATACGCATCCTACTGGACGAAGAGAGGAATCTCAGCTACTGGGCCGGGCATGAAAAGGTATTGCTCGGCAAAGTTGAACCGGGGGAATGGCAGAAGCTCTCCCTGCAGGTGATGGCAACGCCCTATGGCTATTATTCCCTCAGCTGGAATGGGAAAAAGATAGCGGATCACATCCCGCTGACCGTGGCGGTAAAATCGATCGAAAGGCTTTCGTTCCGCACAGGACCGTATCGGGACTTACCTGGAAGGAAAACGCCCAATGAGGATCCGGTTCCTCCTTTGCCGGGAGCCGATGAGAAAGTCCCTCTGGCCCGTTTCCTAATAGATAATGTTACCATTACGGATTGATTTGGATTCACTACTTGCCTCTCAAAGGAAAAGTCTCCAGGATTTGCACCTTTTGCTTTCGCTGATACCAATCGTTAAAAACCAATTCTACCTGATCAAAACGCTGCGCTCCAAAAAATCGGTCCTGAAATGTGTCCAGTAAATCCACCACCTTTTCAGGCTGTTGCACCGGTTTTTGAAAACGGATCACGGTGCAATGAGCGGAGACCAGCCGGTACCGTTTATCCAGCGACTGCTCCAAGTTAGAAGTTGCAAAGCGTGCTCGCAGGTTATTTCTGCCTTTTTCAAGTTCCCCATCCTGCGGAAAGCCTTTAATCATCAAACAGGATGGCGAGGCAAACACCCCGGCAAACCTCAGCGGTATCGGCTTGATGCCTGCCATGGCTTGTTGAATTAATTCTAAATACGAAGGAAGTTCCAGGTCCTGGAGGCGAAATCCCGGATAACAGGAAATCACTGGCATTAGGGTGACATGAATGTCGGAAGCCGGATAATAATACTGCCCTGGTGCCACCCGATAAACAGCTTCAATAAAATCCGAAAATGCAGCCAGCAGTTCCGCGCCCGGCCTAAGTAAAAGTGTCAATCCTCTCCTAGAATCGGAGGGGTTTGTTATTTCGGGATCATACGAAAATCCCTCGGTCGCCACGTTGGCCATTGCTTCGGCATGCAACCGGTGATAATGCCCTTGCAGGTCCATCAATCGCTTACTTCATCAAATTTCCGAAAGACCAATTGCAACAATTCCTGCACTTCATCCGACTGCACGTCCCATTTAAGGGTGTTAACAAAGCTGCTGTTCATGAGGTTTACCGCATCAAAAAAGCTATCTGTACGGTCCAACTCTTCCAGTGCCTGATCCATAAGGTCCGGGTTTCCCTGAAAAAGCCGCTTGGTAAACATGATCCGTTGGTTGATGCCCATTCCGTCTCTGATGTGCTCAATACTGCCTTTCATATAGGCATGTTCTTCCGATTCAAATCGGGCCCAGGCCAATGCCGGATCAATGCTCAATGCACGCTCATCCGGGAAAGCTTCCCCGGACGCTTCATCCGGTAGCGGTGCCACATCCAAATCGTCTTCTACAGGTTCCTGGGAAACCCGAGTGGTAGTTCCTTCAGGCCCGGCTTCCCAAATGATCAGTTGGCCCATGTCTATGGGCAAAATAGCGTGGATCTGCTCAAGTAATGCTTCCGGAGACGCATCCTCAGAAAAATGGTCATCAAATCCCTGATGTAGTTTTTCTCTCCATGCGGGGTTTTCCGGAGATTCAATCAGAACCTCCACCGCCGGTTGCCAGGAAGTAGCATGCCACTTCAGGTATTTTCGCAGACCTTTGAAATCGGGGCTTGATTTTTTACTTTGGCCTTCCAATTCCTCTTCCATAAAGGGCATTGGTTCCACTGCGAGCTTCAGCACTTTTTCCAGGGAACGTTCCACTAGCGGTTCGAAATCTTCCTGCCGGATTTTTATCGCTCTGGAAAGCACGTTCATAAAATCCTCCAAGGCACTTACTACTTTTCTATCTTGAAAATCAAAAAAGGGACTTCGGGAAAACCGCTCCATCTGCTCCTGCCAACTTTCAAAAAGGGATTTGATTACCATCAGGTTAAGCTGTCGGCAGGGGGTAAGGGTAGCGATTTCCTCTCCGCTAATGGTCTCCGTTGATTCAAAAAATTCCTTGCATAGGTTTTGGGCAAATTCCCTGGAATACCTGACAGCGTATTCCGTATTTAAACTGCGTTGTCTTTCCATATGAATCGTCATTATTCGGTTAAAAGTACTTGTAAAGGTAGGGATTTTATCCTTTAAAGAAAGGATGCATTGCTTAACAGGGGATTTGAAAGGGTGTAAAAAAACAGATAAAAACCCGTAATTTTGCGGATTCCAATGCAGGCCCTATCTTTCCGTCTGCCTTTGGTGCTGTTATTGGATAGTCGTTGTTGTTAATCCTATTTTTATTACCATGTTTATCGAACCTTCGTTAGGAAATCACGATCAGGCTGCACGAAAAGGGCAGGTAGAAGTTATCTGCGGATCCATGTTTTCTGGCAAAACCGAAGAGCTAATCCGAAGATTAAACCGCGCCCTGATCGCCCGGCAGAAGGTTGAGATTTTCAAACCTGCCGTGGACCAGCGGTACCATGAGCAAAATGTGGTATCCCACAACGAGAGCATCATCCGTTCCACCCCGGTTCAATTTGCAAATGACATACTTTTACTAGCAGGAAACTGTGATGTGGTGGGCATCGATGAGGTTCAGTTTTTTGACAACCAAATCATCGCCGTGACCGAACAGCTGGCCCGATCCGGAGTGCGGGTAATCCTGGCGGGATTGGATATGGATTTTGAAGGGAAGCCATTTGAACCCATGCCGCAATTAATGGCCATTGCGGAGTATGTAACCAAGGTGCATGCCATCTGCATGAAATGCGGTGATTTGGCAGCCTTCAGTTACCGGCTATCTGCCGAGAAATCCAAAGTGATGCTGGGAGAAAAAGGAAGTTATGAAGCGCGGTGCCGCAGGTGTTTTTACCAGGGCAAGGAATCCTAATACCATGTTACGAAAAACCAGGGGTATCGTCATTAACTACATCAAATACAGGGAAACCTCTATCATCGTACGGATTTTTACCCGGGATTTGGGCTTGAAGACTTATTTGGTGAACGGTGTCAGGAGCCAGAAGTCTAAAACCAAGATGGCCCATTTCCAACCCCTTACCCTACTGGAACTGGTTGTATATGACAAGGAAAACGCGAACCTGAACCGGATTTCAGAGGCCAAACTGGCCAGGGCTTTTCAGCGCATCCCCTTTGATTTTTACCGTTCGGGTATCAGCATGTTTATGGGGGAAATCCTGGGTAAAGTGGTGGTGGATAATTACCAAAACGAAGTCCTGTTTGACTACCTTTTCCGGCTTATCCTAACACTTGACAGCCCCGAATTCCAACCCGGACTGTTTATTCTCCTTTTCCTGATTCGTACCTCCCGGTATCTGGGATTTGAGCCGGATGATGCGAGGGAGTTTTACCTTCAGCTGCCCGTGCAACAAACCGGAAGTACAGTGGAGGATAAAATCAGCTACCTGGATCAGTTGTTGGAGCAGCAGGAAACCCTGCTTCCCGCCTTGCCGGTACGTCTGAAAAGAACACTTATAGATGATTGGATTCTATTCTATAAAATCCACATCGACGGGTTCGGAGACATTAAATCCCTTGCCGTGCTGCGAACACTGGTCAAATAGCCGCCTTTCTATTCCATTTGGATCCTTTAGGAAACCGGCGGAAAGTGCTCCAAAGTGCCTTCCCGTTAGGAGGTCCATTTACTGGTCTGAGGAGTCAACAGACCTCAGCAAAAACAAGCACCCTAAACCCAGGGTTCAACCTTCATAAAAACGACGGTAAAAGCAAGGAAAGGTATTTAATTTTACCCCAAAAAAAATTACCTTGCAGCAAACTTAATAATGAATGAGCGAGATATTATTCAATGAAGTCCCATCCCTGGATCTGGCAGATTTTACTTCGGGGAATCCCGAAAAAAAAGCCGCTTTTGTAAAAAATCTGAGTGATGCCTACCAAAACATAGGCTTTGTGGCGATAAAAAATCATGGCTTGGACCAATCCCTTCAGGATGAGCTTTACGAAGCCATTCAGTCTTTTTTTTCATTGCCTGATGAGGTAAAAGCCGCCTATGAAAAGCCGGAAATTGGCTATCAACGTGGGTATACGGGTAAGGGAAAGGAGCACGCCAAAGGTAGGAATACCGGAGACTTAAAGGAATTTTACCATGTCGGCCAGGAATTGGATTGGATTTCGAATGATGATGCGGTAAAAGCAGATTATCCGGCCAACGTCTGGCCGAAGGAAGTTTCCCATTTCAAAGCCGTTTCATTAAAAGTGTTTCAAACAATAGAAGAAGCCGGGAAACAAATGCTAAGGGCCATCGCTATCAGTCTTGGATTGAAAGAATCCTACTTTGATGATAAGATACTCCACGGTAATTCCATTTTGCGCTCCATTCATTACTTCCCGATTTCAAACCCCGAAGAAGTGCCTACAGATGCCGTCCGGGCAGCAGAACACGGTGATATTAATCTCATCACCTTGCTTATGGGTGCAAGTGCCGACGGATTGGAGGTTTTACGGAGAGATGGAAAGTGGATTCCCATTACCGCCTTACCGGAACAATTGGTGGTAAATGTGGGCGATATGCTGGAAAGGCTGACCAATAAAAAACTAAAATCCACCATCCACCGGGTGGTGAATCCAACACGGGAAAAAATGAACAGCAGCCGGTATTCCATTCCTTTTTTTCTCCATCCCCGTTCAGGAATGAATCTTAGCTGCCTCGAAGACTGTGTGGATCAGGACCATCCGAAAGCATTTGAGGATTGTACCGCCGGTGAGTTTCTGGAAGAAAGACTAAAGGAATTGGGTCTGAAAAAAAAGTAGTCGGATGATGACCATTAGGAAAGTACGGTTTTACATTTACTTAAAGGATGTGCTGGTACTTTCCTTAACGGCCTTTGGGGGGCCTCAGGTTTTTCTGGCCATGGTCATTGACATCATGGTCCGAAAAAGAGGTTACCTGTCCGAAAAAGACCTGATTGAATTAAATGCCCTCTGCCTGGTTTTGCCGGGTCCTACCTCCACCCAAACGATTTCTGCCATAGGATTTAGAATAGGCGGCCCTAAGCTGGCATACCTATCGCTGTTGGTATGGATATTTCCAGCTACCACGCTGATGATCGGCACCGCCTTCCTGATAGACTATTTGCAAGCTAACACAGAGGGAGCGCTGGGTTTTGCCAAATTTATCCAGCCCATGGCCATTGGGTTTATTCTGTATGCTGCACAGATCACCATAAAAAAAATGATTCACACCGTAGAGGCTGCCATCCTAATGATGATCGCTGCTTTCGTGGCCTTTTTTTATAATTCTCCCTTTATTTTTCCCATCATGCTATTCATTGGAGGCCTGATTACCACGCATAATTATAACAAACAGCCGGTAATCGAAGAAAAATCCAAGATCAAGATTTCCTGGCGCAATTTTGTACTCTGGGCAGCCGTTCTGGTCGTAGCAGCCGTCCTGGGCCATTATACCCGTCTGTTGCCCGTCCGGCTATTCGAAAACTTTTACCGAAATGGCAGCCTTATTTTTGGCGGGGGACAGGTGCTGGTTCCTTATCTCTATACCGAATTTGTGGAATTCAAAAATTACCTGAGTTCGGAAGAGTTTCTCACCGGATATGCGATTTCCCAAAGTATTCCCGGCCCCACTTTCAGTATCAGCTCTTATATCGGAGCATTGTCCATGCGGGAATGGGGAGTTACCGGTTTGGTGACCGGAGGACTTATCGCAGCGGCAGGGATCTTTCTGCCCGGTACCTTTTTGATTTTTTTTGTTATCCGCTTCTGGGACGAACTGAAAAAATACCGGCCGGTCCGCGCTGCTCTGGAAGGGATTAATGCGGTTAGTTGCGGCATGTTGATTGCAGCAGCCTATCTACTGTTCGAACCGTTGGAAAACAACCTGTTTAATATCATGGCCATCATTGGCACTTATGCCCTACTGCAGTTTACAAAGATCCCTTCCCCACTGATCATCCTGATGGGCTTGGCCGCAGGCATTTCTTATCAATGGATACTAAAAGCATTTGGCTAATTCTCTTTTTTTTCTTTACTTCGATCCACGCTTTATTTTTAAAAAAGGCAATATTGACATGTGCCCATTTTTGCACTTTTGTAGATGAAATATCCATCCGATTTAAATATCCTAATTCCAGATTGTGAGTGCGGGCATACGATGGCTGTTGTCAGGTGCCTCAAAGGTTATTCGCATTTGAAACTGCATGGTTGTTCCCCGGAAGCCAAAAGTCCTTTCCGGTATTCACGGTATACAAAGAGTTTTACGCTTTTATCCTCCGATACCCCAAAAAAATACATCCAGGAGCTGAACGAACTGATCGAGCAAAAAAGCATCGATTTAGTGCTCCCAATAGATGAAAAAACGTACCTTTTTTTTGCTGAACATTCTGCATCATTTAGCGGAAAAGCCAGGTTGGCGGCCTTTTCACCAATCGCGACGCTGGAAATAGCTACCAATAAATTTCAACTGGCAAAATTTTGTGAAAGCAGAAACATCCCCTATCCAAAAACCACCTTTCTAAAAGACTATCGGGATGAAAGTAACCCGTCTCGTTCTGCCATTTCCCTGCCTTTAATTGTCAAACCCGAAACGGGTTGGGGGGGTAGAAACGTGTATCGCATTGCCCGGGAAGACGATTTTTCAGCGATTAAACCGACCAGCCACCCTAAGGAAGGTGATTACATTGTCCAGGAATATGTTGATGGATATGATATTGACATGAGCCTGTTGGCCAGAAATGGAGAAATTTTAGCCCATACCATACAAAAGGGATTTCTAAAACGAGCCAATCGCTTTGCCGCTTCCGCAGGTTTGGAATTTCTGAAAAATGAAGGCGTTTACGCCTCGGTTAGCAAGCTAATAAAGGAACTTGACTTTTCCGGTATTGCACATGTAGACCTTAAATACGATAAGCAAAACGGGGAGTTTAAAATTATAGAAATTAATGCCCGTTATTGGGGCAGTTTGATTGCTTCTTTCCAGGCAGGTGTCAATTTTCCCTATTTACACATTTTATCCAGCCTGGAAGAAGAAGTTCCGGCAGCTTCTTTTGATCCGATCCACTACATGGATTTTATTACGGCTGTGAAGACCAGTAAGCGCTCGCTATTTTCGAAGAGAAGCCTTCCATTCCAATGGAAAGACACAGATTATCCCTTTTTTCTGGCCGACCCAATCGCTGAATGTTACAATGCCTGGAAGCGAAGAATCCGGTAAACGCCAGGCTGGGGTTTATTTGGCCATTCGAAGCAGGTAGGTGTCGTTTTCCAATTTCATGCCTGATTTTTAGTCCCGGTTCTCACAGAACCCGGTAAAAAAACCATTAATCGCTGCCGGATAGGTCATTTCTAACGCAAGAAATAATAAAACTGATTTAATGGTTAATTTTTAAACCGCTTTCCATTCATTTTATGTTTTTTATTAAAAAAATGGTTTGATTTTAAACCAAAAAAAAGAAGGATCTTGTTAAGATCCTTCCGGCTGGGTTTATTTTGAACTGACTAATAGCTATAATGTTTCGGAAATTTGTCAAAATGATCATTTCCAAACGTTCAAATTCTCTTAAACATAATAAAAATTTAACATACGCCAATAAAAACCAATATAAATTTTTCGAACGGAAAAGTGGTTAAGGCCTTGATTGGTCCCGTCTGAGAGAAATAATAGTCACAACACCTTGTTTTACAGTGTATTATAAATGATTCGTCTTGATGACCTGCGAATGAGGGAAAAAGGAGTCACCATTTAAGAGATGTGAAAATTTGATTCTACTCCTCAATTGTTTAACTTAAGCGTTGTGAATATGTGTGGAATAAATTGAAACAAAAGCCGTAATTTTCAAAAGAAAAGGCTTTTTACCTTACAAAATCTCAGCAATTTTGGACTATGAGACCAGGGTCAAAACTAAAAAGATTTCTTTTTCGGTACAGTCTGGTTCCGCCCCACAGATGGCGGCCTGCTGCTACTGTACTGGTCGCAGTCATTTTTGGTTTGGGTTTGTACTTATTACGCCTCAGTAATGCAGCCTCTTATCTTTCAGACGATCCGCAGGCTTGTGTCAATTGCCATATCATGACTCCCCAATACATTACCTGGAACCATAGCTCTCACCGGGAAGTGGCTCATTGCAACGACTGCCATGTACCGCATAATAATGTGTTAAACAAATACTTCTTCAAAGCCTAGGATGGGTTGTACCATGCCTCTGTATTTACTGCGCGGGCAGAACCGGAGGTCATTAAAGCACGGGGGCCATCCATTGAAGTCATCCAGAACAATTGCATTCGATGCCACGAAAGCCAGGTGACTGATGCCCGGATGCTGGGCTTTACAGCCGACCATTTTGAAAATCGTACTGATCGGACCTGCTGGGAATGCCATCGGGAAGTTCCTCATGGAAGAGTAAAGAGCCTTTCTGCCACCGGTCACCAGATTGAACCTATTCGTGCCCATGCACCGGAAGATCTTTCCATTGTCCCGCCCTGGCTGGAAACCATTATGAATAAAAACGACCCATAACCCTACCTATCATGAAGAATTGGATACTTTTCGGAATCACAGTTGTAGTAGTATTTCTTTTGGCCATGTTGGGATACACCATAATGGACCGAAAAACAGAAGCGCGATTTGCTTACCAACCCACCGTACAGCTGGAAGGAATAGAGCCTCGGGATTCGGTTTGGGGCCTGAATTATCCCCGGCAATACCAGTCGTATCAAAAAACTGCCGACACTACTTTCAGCAGCCTTTACAACACCAGCGGGTCCAGGGACGTGTTGGAAGATAACCCTGAAATGGTGATTCTTTGGGCAGGATATGGTTTCAGCAAAGACTACAGCCATCCCCGAGGCCATTCCTACGCAGTAGAGGATATCCGGGAAACCTTGCGTACCGGAGCACCCATGGAGGCAGGGGAAGGTCCCATGCCGAGCACCTGTTGGACTTGTAAAAGTCCGGATGTGCCACGGCTGATGAAAGAAATGGGGGTTTCGGAATACTACAGCCAAAAATTTTCTGACTTAGGTTCGGAAGTAATCAACCCCATTGGTTGTGCCGATTGCCATAATCCCGAAACCATGAACCTGACCATTACCCGGCCTGCCCTGATCGAAGCCTATGAAGCCATGGGAAAAGACATTAACCAGGCATCCCACCAGGAAATGCGTTCCCTGGTCTGTGCGCAGTGTCATGTGGAGTATTATTTTGATAAAGACAAAGAGGATGCTCCACAGGCCCAATACCTTACCTTCCCCTGGAAAGAGGGAATGGACGTGGAAGCAGTAACCCAATATTACGATGCCATCGATTTTGCAGATTGGGTACATCCACTTAGTAAGGCGCGAATGCTAAAAGCGCAGCACCCCGACTATGAAATCTATTCCTTAGGTGTGCATGCCAAAAGAGGCGTTTCCTGTGCCGATTGCCACATGCCCTACAAATCCGAGGGAGGTCAAAAATTCACGGATCACCATATCGGTTCTCCCTTAAGCAATGTAGAAAACAGTTGTTTCGTTTGTCACCGGGAGAAAATAAGCGACTTGGTCACCGACGTGTACGAAAGACAGCGAAAAATAAAAGAAGGTACCTCCTACCTACAAAGACAGCTTGCCAAGGCGCATATAGAGGCTGCCAAAGCATGGGAGCTCGGGGCCACGGAGCAGGACATGAAAGAAATCCTTACCGGCATTCGCCACGCCCAATGGCGATGGGATTATTCCGTCGCTTCCCATGGGGCGGCTTTTCATGCCCCACTTGAAACCAGCCGCATCGTCACTTCGGCAACGGGCATCATTCAGGAAACCCGTATTTCCCTCACTCGCTTACTGGCAGCGTTAGGACATCCTGAACCGGTGGAAATGCCGGACTTTACCGATAAATCAGCCTTGCAAGCCTATATCGGTCTGGATATGGAAGCTGAAAAAGCCGCCAAAGAGGAGTTTTTAGAAGAAGTAGTGCCCAAATGGCTGAAAGAGGGAAAAAAGAGGGAATCCCAAATGGAAACCGCCTCTGTTATCGGAAGGTAACCGACTACCCCTGCTATATCCGATACTTATTTTCTGGCTACCAATCATCTGAACCCTATTCCTATGAAGAAACTTGTATTTTTGATCCTGTTACCCCTACTATGCTTTCTCAGCACCTTACCATTACATGCCCAATTCAAGGTCGACGGACAACTCATTCAGCGGGCCGAATATAGAAACGGGTACAGCCAGTTAATCAATAGTGCGGACCATCCGGCGGGTTTCATTGCGCAGCGTGCCCGCATTCAGGCAAGCTACGTGACCGATGCCGTAACCATCTACATGAGCATACAGGATATCCGGACCTGGGGCAATACGGCTCAGGTGAAAGCAAGTGACAATTTATTATCTGTTCACGAGGCATATGCCGAATTATCCCTGGGAGAATCTTGGAAAGTAAAACTGGGACGGCAGGAGTTGAACTACGATAACTTCCGGTTTCTGGGTAACCTGGATTGGGCCCTGCAGGGAAGAGCCCATGATTTTGCCCTGGTCAAATACGAAAAAGACGAACATAAACTACACCTTGGGGCAGGATACAATCAGAACGGCCAAAGCCTGTCCGGAAACCTCTTTACGGTGCCCAATCAATACAAATTCGCCCAAATGGCCCGGTATGAAAATCGTTGGGATAACTTTCAATTTTCATTGCTATTCTGGAATGACGGCCGGCAATTTATCGAACGAAACAATCAAGGGGAAATCGTTCTTGCCGAAACCCAATTCCGGCAGACCATTGGCATTCCAACCCTCAAATACCAGGCTGGCAATACCCTGTTTAGTGGTTTTTATTACCAACAACTGGGAAAATGGGGAAGGCCGGTCAGTGCCTTTGACATCAACTTTCAGGTGACCCAAACCTTTGATTTCAAAGAAGCTGAAGGAAAAAATTTCCGCCTGGCCGGAGGGTTTGAAATATTGAGCGGTACACCTATGAATGACCTTTCAAAAAACAGGTCTTTTTCCCCTTTATATGGTACCAACCACTTGTACAACGGGTACATGGATCTCTTCTACGTAGGCGGAACCCACGAAAATAATGTGGGCCTGAACGATTATTTCCTTAAAGGTAGGATGACTTTTTCTCCGCAGTTTTTTATGCAACTGGATGGGCATTGGTTTAACAGTCAGGCGGAGGTGCTGCCCCTCAACCAAAATACCGACCCGATGGACTCCCACCTTGGAACGGAGCTAGACCTATCATTGGGCTATGTTTTCAATGATGCCATTTCACTCCAGGTAGGATACAGCCAGTTTTTTGCCACCGAAACCATGGAACGCGTACAAAATAACGGAACCCTGAAGGACAGTCAAAACTGGGCCTACCTGATGCTCATTGTCAGGCCTACCATGAAAAATAAATTTATCGGAATCTTGCTTTAGTTCACTGTATATGGTCAAATTACTGGTCTCCACCAAAACCACTCTTCTGCTTTTCCTTCTTTTTGCGAGTTCCATGGCCATAGCCACATTTATAGAAAATGACCACGGTACCCAGGTGGCACGTGGGATGGTATACGAGGCCTGGTGGTTTGAAGTCCTCATGGCTTGGATGGGGATAAATTTTATTTTCCACTTTAGGAAATACAAGCTCTATCGGCAAAAAAAATGGCCTGTCGGCCTGTTTCACCTGGCTTTTATCTGTATACTTCTGGGGGCAGGCATTACCCGGTATTTCAGTACGGAGGGTACCATGCGAATTCGGGAAGGGGAGGCTTCCGGGCTGTTTTATTCCTCCGGAAATTACCTGCAACTGGAGCACCCGGAAGTAGCTGATTACCATAAATTTGAAAAGGCCTTTCCCTTGCTTACCAGCTCCTTTAGCCCGGAGCAGCACACCGTAAATTTCCCGGATTTACCTTCGCTTATCATTCAATTGGATGATTACGTGCCGGGAGCCAGAAAATCATTCCTCCCCGGCAATCAGGATTACCTGGACATTGCTGTGGCTCGAGGGGCGGGCAGAAAAGATTACCTGTTAAAAGCAGGTGAAGCACTACCCTTGGGCGACCTGCTACTTTCCACTAATACCGCCACAGCAGCTCCCATTCGCCTGTTCCAAACAGATGAAGGCTGGAAAATCGAGTCGGCGGTCCACCTGCAGGTCATGGACATGGCCAGCCAGCAAATGCATGTGCTCCATGAAGGAGAAACCCAACCGTTGCATCTGCGCTCCCTCTACCAGTGGGAAGGGGGAGCCTTTTTGGTAAAAGCCATCCATGAGGATGCCAACCTACAATATGAAAGCGAGTCCGATCCGGAATTGGCCAAAAATTTACCCGATGTGGTACAGCTATCAGCAAGGGATGAACAAGGGAATCAGCTGGCTAGTGGTTTCCTGCCATTGGTGCAGACTGAACCTCAATGGCTTTCCTTTACCCATGAAGGAAATCCATTCCGGTTAACCTTTGGCCCCAAAGCCATTAACCTTCCCTTCGAGCTTTACTTGAACGCATTTGAACTGGAAAGGTACCCCGGTAGCCAAAGTCCCGCCAGCTATGCTTCTGAAGTGATGGTGATGGAGGAGGGGACGGAATTTCCGTACAGGATCTTTATGAATAATGTACTGGACCACAGAGGATATCGCTTCTACCAATCCTCCTATGATCAGGATGAGAAAGGTACGGTCTTGACTGTTAACCAGGATCGGTTAGGTACCTATACCACCTATCTGGGTTATTTTATGCTTTTTCTGGGCATGTTGCTGACCCTGTTTGCCAAAGGAAGCCGCTTTCAAATCCTTAATAAAAAGCTTAAGAACCTGGATTATAAAAAAAACCTGGCCATGGTGTTCCTGCTGGGACCCGTAGTGGGTATTTTTGCGCAGGACCCATCCACTGAAATACCAAAGGTGCCGGAGGATAAAGCACTGGCTTATGGCAAGCTTATCGTACAGGATATGGATGGACGGATGAAGCCGCTGAACACTCTGGCCCTGGAAATCACACGGAAACTTACCGGAAAAACAAGCGCCGAAGTAACCTTGGGAGAAAATGAAATCCAGGTGAGTCCCGAACAACTGGTGTTGGGTGTACAGTTAAACCCCGAATTGTACCAAAGACTGCCGCTCTTAAAAATTGATCTGAAAAAATCGGCAGGGGTTTTCCAAACCCTGCAAGTAGCCCCTGCCTCCCGGCTCCGTTTTCAGGACTTTATTGACGATGAGGGAAGTTACCTATTATACGAGCAAGTAGAGGCGGTAAATCGGCTCAAACCATCTGAACGGTCGGAAGCCGATAACGAACTATTGAAGACCGATGAGCGATTCAATATTTTTTACGGGCTGCTGACGGGAGATTTTCTAAGGCTGTACCCCAATAAATTGGATCCTGACGACACCTGGTTTACCAAAAACGAATCCATGCAGGGATTTACCGCAGAAGATGCCCGTTTTGTGGCCAATATCGGCAACCTGTATTTGAAAGGTTTGCGGGAAGGCATGGACACGGGAGATTGGAACGCGGCCGATGAAGCCCTTTCTTACATAGACCTATTTCAACGGGAAGCCGGAAAATCCGTCTATCCGGCCTCTTCTATGATCAAAGGAGAATTGCTTTACAACCAACTTCGGCTGGGCTCCCGGCTTTTCGGTCCTTTCTGGCTGATTGGCTTGGTAATGCTGGTGCTGGGCATTGCCCGCTTGTTTTATACGGCATCCTGGCTGAAGAAAACCTGGAAAGCAGGGTTGATGTTTACCTGGCTGGGCTGGGGCTTGTTTACCTTTCACCTGGCCCTTCGCTGGTATATTGCGCAACATCCTCCCTGGAGCGACGGCTTTGAGATGCTTGTCTTCGTTGCCTGGGGGATTCTATTCTTTAGTCTGGTTTTTTCGGGAAAATCCAAGTTTACCATCCCCCTGGGGTTGCTTTTTTCGGGTACCCTGCTATTTGTAGGTTTCTTAGATTGGCTCAATCCGGAAATCACCAACCTGATGCCGGTCCTACATTCCTACTGGCTCAAAATTCACGTAGCGATCATCGTTAGCGGCTACGCTCCGTTGGCACTGGCCGCCATTTTGGCACTGCTAAGTTTACTATTGATGCTATTTAAGCCAAAATCGCCCCGTCCCGAATGGTGGAAGAGCATGCTGGAATTAAATGTGGTTAATGAACTGGCCCTCACTGTAGGACTTTTTTTACTGACCGTAGGAACCTTTTTGGGAGGTGTCTGGGCCAATGAAAGCTGGGGCAGGTATTGGGCCTGGGACCCAAAGGAAACCTGGGCACTCATTTCCATCATGGTCTACGCTTTCGTGCTTCACCTGAGGCTGGTGCCCGCATTCAAAAATGCCTTGGTATTCAACCTGGCCAGTTTATGGGCTTTTAGCAGTATTATCATGACCTCCTTTGGTGTCAATTACTACCTTTCCGGCCTCCACTCCTATGCAGCGGGGGATCCCGTACCGGTTCCCAACTGGGTGTATGTGGTCACGGGAATGCTGTTGGTTATTTCTTTTGCGACGATCTATTCCTTCAGGGGCTGGTCTACCCAGGACAAAAAACGCATCATTGCCTAAGCTCACCGTATACTTCCAGCCAGTCCAGGCGGGAAGATGCCGGAGTACCCCCTCCCCTCATCAAATCGGTTTCCTGAATCCGGCTTCAGATAGTCGAATATATTTCGCCCTTGCCTTGGCTTGGGAGGCGTTAATCCATTTTATCACAGGGCTTCACTATGCGCATACGATTTTGATGGGATTTTCGTCCCTAAATCCCCCTTACCCTCCGCCGCG
>JAWLFL010000265.1:0-1537 GCA_041685605.1 Cyclobacterium sp.
TTTAATTCTCTTAAAAAAAAATAAAAATTTTTCTTTTATCAGATTCTTTATTTGATAAGGGTTTCGGAATCATGAATAATTTTTGTTTAACTATTTTTTGAAACATTTGAACAATAATATATTGTCTATTGTTTTTTGGTTTAAGTTAAACAAAAATTTTAATACTATGAAACATTTTAGACTTACTTTTCTTATCGTTTTCGCTCTCGCGATACAAAGTTTGACGGTGAAAGCTACCAATGTGGTAGATATTATTGTCAACAGCGAAGAGCACACAATTCTTGAAACGGCTCTGATTGAAGCCAATCTTGTTGATGATCTCCAGGGGGCGGGGCCTTTCACCGTGTTTGCCCCAACCGATGATGCCTTTGATGCTCTCCCTGAAGGAACCCTTGACGCACTGCTGGATGATATAGTTGTGCTAACCGACTTTCTTCTTTACCATGTGCTGCCAGGAACTGTGATGAGCACGGATTTAAGTGACGGAATAACCGTTGAAATGTACAATGGTAACAAGGTGGAAGTTTCGATAACCGGAGCAGGCGTTTTCATTAACAATGCCAAAGTTACGATTGCCGACATTGAAACCGAAAACGGAGTTGTTCATGTTCTGGATGCTGTGCTGGTTCCTGCGCCGGATGTCCAGTTGAAGGAAACGGCTGAATATGGTCAGATTTTGACCGATACTTATGGCAACACACTTTACTTCTTCTCAAAAGATGCTGAAGGAAATTCGATGTGTGTTGACGGCTGTGTTACCAATTGGCCTGTTTTTTATTCAGAAACTCCTGAGTTGGGAGAAGGTCTGAGCGAGACTGATTTTGCTTCATTTGAGCGTGCCGATGGTTCCATGCAAACAACCTATAAAGGCTGGCCGCTATACTATTTTGTGAATGACACCATCCCCGGTGAAACAAATGGTGAAGGACTCATTGGAAAGTGGTTTGTTGCCAAACCCGATTACACCATTATGTTGCTCGATGACCAGTTAACAGGCAATGATGGCTTAGATTATAAAAGTGATTACACGTCTGGAGAAGAAATTACCCAGTATTTTGTTGACGAAAAAGGAAATACACTTTATACATGGGTAAATGATAATTACAGCATCAATAATTTTACAGATGCTGATTTTGAAAAAAATAGTATCTGGCCTGTTTATGAAGAAGAAAACATAGTTGTGCCTTCTGTTTTAGATTCAGCCGATTTCGGTGTAATCAACGTTTACGGGAAAAAACAAATGACTTTTAAAGGCTGGCCACTTTATTATTTTGGTCAGGATATGATGATGCGTGGAAGTAATAAAGGTGTAAGTGTTCCTTCACCAGGTGTCTGGCCGGTTGCTGTGGAAGATCTCGAAATGGCTCCGATAGCAGAAACGGTTGTCGACATTGCAATTTCGGATGACAACTTCAGCATTCTCGTAGCTGCTTTGACAAGGGAAGATTTGACCATTGACTTTGTAAGTGCTCTGACCGGTGAAGGACCATTCACCGTATTTGCCCCGACCAACGCTGCCTTTGCTGCACTTTTGGAT
>JAWLFL010000265.1:1637-5112 GCA_041685605.1 Cyclobacterium sp.
CCTGCTTGGACAGGAGTTGACGTTCAGCCTCGAAGGTGGCGCCACACTGACCGACCCCAACGGCCGCGTGAGCAATATAACTGCAGTTGACATTGAAGCGCAGAATGGTGTGGTGCATGTAATTGATACCGTTATTCTTCCCGACCTGCGACCGGAAACTGTAGTTGACATCGCTACTTCAGACGATAATTTCAGCATTCTCGTAGCTGCTTTGACCAGGGAAGATTTGACCATTGACTTTGTAAGTGCTCTGACCGGTGAAGGACCATTCACCGTATTTGCCCCGACCAACGCTGCCTTTGCTGCACTTTTGGATGAACTGGGAGCAAGTTCACTGGACGACATCGATACCGAAACGCTGGAAGCTGTATTGCAAATGCACGTTTTGGCCGGAAACGTGATGTCCGCTGATTTAAGTGAAGGCCTGGCAGCCGAAACCCTGCTTGGACAGGAGTTGACGTTCAGCCTCGAAGGTGGCGCCACACTGACCGACCCCAACGGCCGCGTGAGCAATATAACTGCAGTTGACATTGAAGCACAGAATGGTGTGGTACATGTTATCGATGAGGTCGTTTTACCTGATTTAACTGCTACAGGTATAGAAAATTACAGTAAAATAAACATGCAGTTCTATCCAAACCCTGCAACTGATTATATTACCATTAGTTCGGATGAGATGAACGGTAAATTGCAGATAATTGATATTTCAGGGAAAATACTAAAAGTTATTAATGTTACTCAACCTGCACAGAGAGTTGAATTATCAGGAATACAGCCGGGTATTTATTTTATCTCACTGGAATCTGGTAATACTAAAGTGACTGAAAAATTGATTGTCAGATAATCCGGGTAAAAATTCTTCATGTTTTGTAGAATAGAATTGAAAATTTGAGGAGTGAGGATAATATGAAGTAATCTGATTATTTGTCCAAAACCAAAAGGTTGCCGATTTCGGCAACCTTTTCTTGTATCCATAAAAAAACCTGGAAGAATTAAACTTCCAGGTTTTTTATATATAACTTTTTGAATAATCTGAAATTATTTTCCAGACTTTATATTACTCAAACCAGCCGTCAACCATATCTTTATTGGCTTGGTACCATTTTGTTGCTCCGGGTTCTTCGCCTTCCATATCAATGTCGTTCATTAGATTGTAAAGCTGTTCTTCGCTCAGGTTAAAGTTTTTAAAGAATTGTGCAGCTTCGGGGCTGTCTTCTTCAAAACCACTCCTTGAAACGATAGCACAAACATCTTTCGGATAAATATCTTTCGGATCATCCAGGTATTTGATGTCGAAATTTGCCCATTTGAAATGTGGTTTCCAGCCGGTAATCACAATCCATTCGTCATCATTAACAGCTTTTTCCAAACTGGCTACCATAGCCGGCCCACTGGATGTAATTTGTTCAAAATCGAGGTCATATTCCTCAATGGCTTTTAACGTATTCGCGTGGATTCCTGCTCCACTGCCGATACCAATAATTTCACCGTCAAATTCATCCACATGGTCATTCAATTCTTCAATAGAATTAATATCGACATATGATGGTACAACCAATCCTGTTGTACCATTGCTGAACGATTCTCCCAGTTTAACCAGGTCGTCACCGTAATCTTCCCAGTAAGGGGCATGAGTATGTGGCAACCATGCATCGAGGAAAACGTCTCCTTTTGAATTTTCTTTTGACAACTCGCCGTAAATTAATCCCGGCTCCAGATTAATGATATCAACATCATACCCTTTGTCTTCAAGGGCAACTTTTGCCAGATGGGTGAAGGCAATTCCTTCTCCCCAGTTCGGGTATAATATTGTTACTTCTTTTGAATCTTCCTGTGAGCCTGACCCGCCACCGCAAGAGCTAATGGCAAAAGCAAGTCCCACTACTACTAATAAGCTCAGTAATTTTCTAATTTTCATCATAATTATTCGTTTTTTAAGGTTAATACTTATTTTTTACTTCCAATGGATTGTGTAATCCTGTCGAGTATCATTGCCAAAACAACAATACCCAAACCGGATTCAAATCCTTTTGCAATATCATTTTGTTGAATTCCCTGGTAAACAATGCTACCCAGTCCTCGTGCCCCAACCATTGAAGCAATTACCACCATTGACAGTGCGAGCAAAATTACCTGGTTGATGCCTGCGAGTATGGTTGGCATGGCAAGCGGTAACTGTATTTTGTATAAGATCTGGTTCTCGTTGGCACCAAATGCCCTGCCTGCTTCAATTACATCGCCCGGAACATTTCTGATTCCCAGATTGGTTAACCTAACTGATGGCGGCAACGAAAAAATTACGGTTGCAATAACACCAGGTGTATTCCCAACACTGAAAAAGAAGATGGCCGGAATCAGGTAAACAAAAGCGGGCATGGTCTGCATAAAGTCAAGAATGGGCCTTATAATAGTATCTGCCGTATTACTTTTGGCTGACCATATTCCAAAGGGGATGCCCAAAATTAATGCAATAATGGTGGAAACAAGCACCAGCGTTGTGGTTTGAATGGCCTCTTCCCAATAGCCCATCGCCCAAATCAGTAATAAACCGAGGATTACAAAAATAGTAAGCCCGTATGCTTTTTTAAGTCCGGCTTTGGTAAACATTTTATTGCCGGCCTTTACATAATAGGCGATAAAGGCTATCAATACCAGGATGACAACAAAAGGTATCGCAAGAAACAAATCATTCATGTTTTCCACGATCCATGAAATGCCATCGTCGATGGAGCCCCAAAGAAAGGATAAATTTTCTTCTAAAGAATTAATCCCTTTCTCGATATATTCTCCAATTGGTAAAATTTTTTCCATATTATAATTCGTTTGCTTCTCCAATTAATTTATCCATCTCTTTGTCGTTAAAGCGCGTTGACTCAATAATTAACGAAGTTTGTGTGACTAATCCAAGTAATCTTCCATCTTTTTCGTCAACAACCGCAAGCGGATGATGGTGCCCTGTAATCAGCGGCAGCATATCCTCCACTGTATAATGTTTGTAAACACTCGGAACTTCAGTATGCAAGGCACTTTCTACAGTTTTAGCTTTCTCTTTTTCAAGTTTCAGCATATCTTCAAGCCATACATAACCCATGAACTTTTCCTTGCTGTCTTCAACCGGAAGAACATCAACGCCTGCATCACGCATTTTACGTATCGCACCTCTCGGTCCGTCTTTTTTAAACTGCACCACTGTGGGCCGGTCGAACATTAGTGTTTCTGCTGTAATAATGGTTTTGCGATCTACTTTTTCAACAAAAGCTTTTACATATTCGGTAGCCGGATTGGTAAGTATTTCCTCGGCAGTTCCAATTTGTTCCACCACACCATCTTTCATAATGGCAATCCGGTCGCCCACTTTCATTGCTTCATCCAGGTCGTGTGTAATAAACACAATGGTTTTGTGCAATTTATTCTGGATTTGCAGCAATTCATCCTGCATGTCGGATTTAATCAGTGGGTCGAGCGCTGAAAAGGC
>JAWLFL010000061.1:0-20749 GCA_041685605.1 Cyclobacterium sp.
TTTTATTCATGCAAATTCAAATATTTCAAAGCAGAGAAGCCCTTCACCGGGCGGTTGCCGACAGGTTTATTTCCGCGGTTAAGGCTAATCCCAAAATGGTGCTTGGTTTGTCTACCGGAAGTTCGCCGCTGGATACCTACGCGAACCTGGTCCGGGACCATCAACAAAATGGTGCAGACTACAGTAAAATCCATACCTTCAATCTGGACGAATACGTTGGATTGACTGGAAGCCACCCGCAGAGTTACCGATACTTCATGAACGCCCACCTGTTCCAACAGCTCAATATTCCCATGGAGCAGACCCATGTACCGGCAGGAGTCGGAGATTTGGAAGAGGAATGCAAACGGTACGAAAAAGAGATTCAGGAATGCGGAGGCATTGACCTACAGTTACTTGGTCTGGGCACCAACGGTCATATTGGGTTTAATGAGCCCGGCACTTCCTTCGACTCCAGGACCCATGTGGTCAACCTCCTGGAAGAAACAATCGATGCAAACGCGCGGTTTTTTTCAGGAAAGGAAGAGGTGCCCACCAAAGCTGTCACCATGGGCATACAGACCATCATGGAAGCCCGTCAAATTGCGCTGCTGGCCTATGGTAGCAAAAAGGCCGCTCCGATTCGGGATGCCGTAAACGGACCCATTACGGAATCGATGCCCGCTTCCCTCCTTCAAAACCATGCGGATGTCACACTTTATCTGGACGAGGAAGCTGCCGCTCTATTGTAGCCTCTCTGGGGAAGGGTTCCTGGGAAGAAAAGGTATTTTTGGTTTTACCCATGATCAGGTTCCGAAGGTATACTTTGAAGATGGTGCCCTTTCCCACCTTACTTTCGATTTTTATTTTACCGTCATTGACGCGAATCTGCTCCCTTACCAGATAGAGTCCCAGGCCTTTGCCTTCCACGTGGTTATGAAACCGCTGGTAGAGACCAAATATGCGATCCCCATACCTTTTTAGGTCTAGTCCGATCCCGTTATCTTCAAAGTGAATTATACAATAATCCTTTTCTTTATAGGTGCGAATGTATACTTCAGGAGTTCGGTCTGGATGTTTGTATTTGACCGCATTGGTCATGAAATTCATGAAGAAATTTTCCAGATGAGCGTACACATAGTTCATTTCTTCCAAGGCTGAAAAATCCTTGTGAATTTTTATGCGTGACTCTTTCAATTGATTGAACAGGCTTTTTTCCACATTGTATAAAAGTAGCTTGAAATCGATCCGCTCTACCTTTGGAATCTTTTGTTTTTTAATGGATACCACTTCTATCAGATCCTGAAGCGTTGCATCCAGCAGGTTGGTGGAGATTTTTAGGTTTTCCATCACCTCCTTGTTTTCAGGGTCTGCTGGATCTTCCTCATTAAACAGGTCTATCAATAGGGAAATATTGACGATGGGTGCCCTCAAATTATGGGAGACGATGTAAGCAAAGCGCAGCAGTTCTTCGTTGTGCGATTTTAAATCCCTGATTAGTTTTTCGCGCTCGGATTCCAGCTTTTTGGCCTTGGTAATATTTTGTTTGACCAGTAAAATCCGATCAATTTTTCCAGCATCATTTGTAAGGGGAACACCGCTTTTAAGAAACCGCTGCTGTTGGGCTTCGGTTTCAAAGGAAACCCTTTGGCCCTGAAGGATTTTATTCAGGTTTTTCTTGGTGATGGCGAGGTTTTCTCCCGTATACTGGTCCAGATGGGAAGTACCTACGAGGGACTTGGGGTCCTTTCCCGCAAGCCGGTATTCTTCACCATCCGTAAAAATATAATTAAAGGATTTGTCCAACACATCTACAGTCCCTCCGGGAAAGTTTTCTGCGATGCTACGATACAATTGCTCGGAAGCAATCAGTCTTTTCTCAGAAACGGTCCGGTCAGTGATGTCATCGACAAAGACGACGTAGGAGACCCGGTTTCTTTTTCCATACCGAATACGTGTAAAAGAAATTTTAAGTTCTTTATAATCCTCTGGTCCGTTGGGAAGTAAAAAGTAGGCTGTATTATCTTTTGACTGGGAAAATTGCGTAATGACCTCCCGGAGATTTTGTTGATCTCCATTATTTATTAAAACCGTTTCCAACAGTTTATCTTTTCTTTTAAGATTGAAAACAGGTAGGGTCTTGTTATTTATCAGAGTGATTTCAAATTGGTGATTGACGGCAAAAATAGCATAAGCGGTTCCATTCAGAATGGCATCGTGCATGAAATTGGTCTCCTGAAGGGTGGATTCAAACCGGAATCGATGCAATTCCTTCCCTATCCAGTCAGCTAAGATCCGAAATAATTCCTGGTACAGAGAGCGATTTTGAAGAGGTTCCTGGTGAAGAAAACAAAGGGCACCAATTTTAAGGTTTTCTTTGTCCAGCAAGTCCAGGCGAATTAATGAGGCAATTTGGTGTTTTTTAAAAAATGGATGTGGATCTAATGAATTTCTATCATCGGAGGAAAGCATTAAAAAATCCCTTTGCTGGGCGGGGGAGGGAAGATCCTGGTTAAGAAATTTTCGCCATTTTTCTGAAGATCCTGAGGTCAGTTTGCCAGCAATGGACAGGGAAACCATCACCAGGGATTGATTGTCAGGTTCATTATTGGCAATCATGCAATAGGTAAACCCCAGCCTTTTATGCAGCAAAAGGACAATTTGATCAAAAAGTGCTTTTCCGCTAAATAAATTTGATATCTCTGAAATCTCCTTAAGGGTCTTTTGAATAAATTCTTTTTCGCTGAGGTTCTGGATAATCCCTTCTTTTTCAAGTAGGTTTTTTTTGGCCTTGTTTATTTCCGATACATCCCGGAGAATCCCTACCAGTACGGTTTTTTGGGAGGGAATATCATAAAATACTTTCAAGCTGTTTTTTAGATGAAGGTATTTTCCTTTGTTATTTTTAACCCGGTAGGTGAGGGTGTAGGAATCCAGTTGATACTTTTCAGAAAAAAATAACTCTTGAACCTTACCCCGGTCCTTAGGATGCACCATTTCCAGCCAGTCCCATACGGAATATTTTTTGAACCAGTTTTCTTCGTATCCGAGTAATTCAGTGATGGCCCCGGACCAGATCATTTCCTTGTCTTCCCTGAGGTACTCAAAATACAGAATATCTAAAAAACTGTGCGGGATATAATTGGGTTTATCTTCAATTAGATTGGGGAATTCCGGACGATTGGTTTGCTTCTTGATAGCCAATAGCTGGTACCCATTTTTTAATGGAATACTATGCATTTTCAGCACGTCTAAATCTAAAACCGTTCCCACTAAATTCCCCTTGCAGAGCTTGCTTAGTTTTTCCTTATCTGAAAACCGGTACTTATCGTGAAGGTGCAGACAGAATTCTTCCATATCCTTCGGTACAAAACCAGAAGGATTGGAAATGTCGGCTAGAATTGTTTTTGATAAGGGATGAACAATCCAGGAAGACTGGGTTTCGTCAGGCCTGCTGGGTACAATCATCGCATTGACCAGGTAGCTGTTTGCTTCCTGTGCCATGGTAAAGCCCTCGATTTTTACCCAGGTGAATTTATTTTGTCCTACAAAAAAGGGAACCTCCAGGACTTCGGCTTTGCCCAGGAAATCAAATAGTTTTTCAAAAACCGGAGATTCGATGGTAGGGAAAATCTCATCAAAAAATTCGGTCCTGTAAAATTTTGATCGCTCATTAAAAATCCTAAAAAAGCTTTTGGAAACATAGAGAATCTCAAAAACCCCGTGATTTGATTTTTTAAAAGTTAAGAGTAAATTATTGAATTTCTTCTCAGGCATTTGCCACATTCAGTGAATTTCGAAAGTCTATACAAGCAAAGATCAGCTAAATTTAAATTAAATTTCAAAAAATACACAATAAATTTATATTAGTCAAAATAAATTATACGAAATTCATATAATCAACTACGTATTGAAACAGTTATAATTGCCTTTCCAAAAGGAAGGTGATTTTGTGTAATGTGGAGGTGGCTTCATCAGCGGGATCTTGGCGAAGTAGTTCCAGTGAAATCACCTTTCCCTCTTCCGATCTCAACAAATCCGTGATGTCTGATAGTTTCCAGAAAGGGGCAGGGATTTTATTGATCGAAATAATTTCGTCGAACTCCTTCACGCCTTGCTGGTGGGCAGGGGAGCCTTCCCGCACCTGGCTAATATAGAAACGTTTGTTTTCAGCCGAATATACCCGAACCATCAGTCCGCTCATGTCGTATTTAAATTCATCACTGAATCGAGCTCCTTTTTTGAAGAGCATTCTTTTTCGGGGATAATCCATTATGATTTTCATCCGGTTCAGGACATCCGAACCGATACTCCCATTTCGGCCCGTACCTATGATCACATCTGAAAACTCATTTTCTTCCGGATAGGAAGTGATGACATTTCTGAATTTCAGTCCATTAATCCGTAATCTTTTAATCCGGCCCACAAAGCCAAACAAGTCCCCTCCAAGGGACCGTCCCAGATCACTTTGTAGCGTAACTTCGGGAAGAACTATTTCATCGCTGGTCTCTCTGTTAAGCAGCAAGCCGTGGTTTGCTCCCGTGTCAATGAGCAATTTAGAGCTTAGATTCGGTCCATTGGATTGGCGTATGGTGGATTCAATGTAGGGTTTGTTGCCCAAAATTTCAATTTCTATTTTTCGGAAACCCAGCGGCCTCCATTTAAGGGCAGATCGTTTGTAGAAACTAACAATCCCATTGTCATAATCAATTTTCACCGGGTTATTTTTGAAAAATTCGTGACCAATAACCCCAAAAATAGGAATACCAATGACCTTTTCCAATTCAAGGAAATCTTCGTCCAATACCAATATTGCCTGAAATATCCCTTCAATAGGACCCATATCGAAGTGGTTGTTTGGTGAGACAGAGGCACTCAATACCGTCGTTCCATCAGCACCGACCAGATTTAATTTCCGGGTGTATTGCATGTCTAATTCATCCGCCATGGTTTTACTGAAAAAAATATTGGATTTCACACCCGTGTCGAACAAAAAATTTACCTCTGGCCCTCCGTTAATGGATATCGGCATGATGATGAGGCTATTTGAATCAATAAATGGCAGGTTTACTTTTCTCTTTTCCTTTTTCATGTAAAAACCAGGAACCTGGCTTTGTAGAGAGAAAGCAATGAAACAGGAAAGGAAAAAAAAGAAAAACGGCTTGATACCAAAGTGCATAGATGCTGGATTCGTATTTATCGTTTTAATATAGAAAATTAATTTTAGTACTTCGTCATTAACGGCTATTCTTTGACCGTATTTGAAAATACCTACCCCTTATTTAGAAGGATTGAAAATAACTATGGATTAGGCGGATTGTAAAGTTAACCGGTTTGATAAATCTAAAAAATAACTCATCTTTAATATTTAGAATTCTAGCATCATGGCCGAAAAGTCAATAATTGAAAAAGCAAAGAAAATTTTTGAAAATTACCTCATCCGACAAGGGAGCCGTAAAACCCCCGAACGCTTCTCCGTAATCGATGAGCTTTATGCCCTGCCCCAGGATGAACACATCGATGTGGAAGGCTTGTTTTTGAAAATGAGAAACGGTGGGTATTCCATCAGCAGAGCCACCATTTACAATACGTTAGATCTATTGGTAGAATGTGGTCTGGCTGTGAAGCATCAGTTTAAGGACAAGGTAGCTCTGTACGAACAGGCACTTACCTACAAGCACCATGACCACTATGTTTGCAATCAATGCCGAAAGATCAAGGAATTTTCGGATCAACGGATCAATCTGATCAAGGAGGCCATGGGAAATGAATTTTCTTCCCACATTACCAGCCATTCGCTGGTACTATATGGGGATTGTCAGATCCCGGAATGTGAAAACCTACAGGTTGTATTGTAAGAAAGCCTTTTATCGTTGCCTTATACAGGGTTTTTTTGCCCAAAATACTTTTTGTACACCGGTTTACGCATGGCAAACTGAGCATATAATACCGGAAATAACAGTACATCTAATAATCTATTAGGAGACCGGTAGCTTATTTCATCGATGATTAAGGATTGCGTTGCCCCCTGGCTTACTACCCGGTGTTTATGCCTCCAAAAACGGAGGAAAAAGGGTAGTTTTATGCCTTCGTCTACGAAGTAAAATTCGTTTTCATCTGTCTGATCACCGGTAATCTCACTGGTCCATACCTGTTTGAACAGGAGAAAATTTAACTCCAAACTGACGATGTCTCCGGTAGAGGAACCGTCAAAGCGAAGTAATGTTACCGGAGGAAAGGGCGGGTTCAAGGATTCAAATAAATCCTCCGTGAACCCTTCCTTTACCTTTAGATAGGGTTGATCCACCCGAGTAATAAGGTTGATTTTCATTGAGGAAAGAATTACTTTTTTATTGCATTTCTTTCAGGTACTGAAACAATTCACTGTCAGAAGAGATCACCAGATTGGTGTTTTCATCCAGGGAATTTTCCAGTGCTTCCATGGACCGCAGAAATTTATACAGGTCGATAGATTGTCTGTTTTTATTGTATGCAGAAGCATATATTTCCGTAGCTTCGGCATCTGCCCGGCCACGTATCTCTTCAGCCTGTCTGACCGCTTCCGACTGGATTTGAGCCAGATCCCGCTCTTTATCTCCTTGGATTTTTCGGGCTTCCCCCTGGCCTTCCGATCGGAATTGATCCGCAATCCGATTTCGTTCACTTACCATTCGGTCGTAAACCCGGTCGCGTACCTCATCTACATAGTTCATGCGCTTAAACTTGAAATCCAGAATCCGCACGCCCAGATCAGAAGTCCTTTCGTTGGCCTTTTGGAGAACGATCTCTTCAATGGCTTCCCTACCCACATTAATGTCCTCTAAAACCTCCAGCTCTTCCATAAAATCTTCCGTCACTTCCGGATCCCGATTGGTGGAACGAACGATGTCCAACAGGTCATGGCTGGCGATGGCATTCCTGGTTTCGCCGTCCAGAATATCATCTAGCCTGGACTGAGCAGAACGTTCGTCTCTCAGACGGATAAAAAACTGTAACGGGTCCGTAATCTGCCAGCGAGCATAGGTGTCCACAAAGATGAATTTCTTGTCTTTGGTAGGTACCTGGTTTTTGTCTCCATCCCATTCCAGATAGCGCTTGTCAAAAAACTGTACCTTTTGAATAAAGGGAATAACGACGTTAATTCCCGGACTGGTCCGTGGCTCTCCCACTGGCTTACCAAATTGCGTGACAATAGCCTGCTGCGTTTCATCGAGGATAAACACACTCTGAGCAACGAAGATCAATGCTACTACCACCAATACAATGTATATTATTTTACTTTTTTTCATTTGTTGACGTTTTTTCTGTTCCGTTTAGGCTCAGGGAGTAGGATTTTGAATGGCCTTGTTTAAATTCAGCAAGGGCAAAACGTTGCTTCCTGCCTCATCCGTAATGATGGTATTTCCAATTTTGGGAAGTACTTTTTCGAGGGTTTCCAGATACAAACGCTGTCTGGTCACTTCGGGTGCCTTGATATAAGCTGCATACACTGAATTAAACCTCTCGGCTTCTCCTCTCGCACCATTGACCCTGTTTAAGGCATACGCTTCTGCCAATTGGATGGTCTCTTCGGCTATTCCCCGGGCTCTGGGGATGACCCGATTGTAATCGGCATCCGCCTGATTGATAAGTGTTTCTCTTTCCTGCTGCGCTTCATTAACGGCATTGAAACTAGGTTTTACTGGTTCCGGGGGGTTGACATCCTGCAGCACCACCTGATCGATCCGGATGCCATTTTCATACTCATCGCAAAGCTCTTGCAGCAATACTTCGACGCTGGTAGCAATTTCCTGCCTGCCCACGGTCAACACTTCATTGACCGTGCGGTCACCCACGATTTTTCTCATGGCAGCCTCCGACATGTCGTTGAGCGTTTTTTCTGCATTGCGGACCTTGAAAAGATAGTTGTAGGAGTTAACGATACGGTACTGCACGACCCACTCTACATCGGTAAGATTTAAGTCACCGGTTAGCATCATGCTTTCATCTCCGAATCCGGATTTCACGTATTCCGATTGGGTTCCTGCACTGCTGGTACGAAATCCGAACTCCTGCTTCAATTGCCGCTGTACCGGTATTTTATACATGGTTTCTGCGAATGGGATAATAAAATTCAGTCCGGGCAACACCGTTCGGTTGTATTCCCCCAATTGAATCACCACCCCTTCTTCTTCTGGTCCCACGGTTTTAACGGCTGAAAACAGCACAATTAAAGCCGCCACTACCAAAACGATCTTGGATAAATATTTCTTGATCCAATCCGGGTTGACGTTGATCTCAAATTGTTTGTCTGACATAAGTATTTATTTTTTTTGCAATTTACGATTAATTGATGGAAGTAACCTTAGAGAGGGAACTCATTTAGAAGTAGCTTGTCCGGATTTTAACCTAAAACATCCACAGAAATAACAAAAACAGGATTAACCAGACTGCATCCATGAATTTCCAGTAAACCGAAAATAAGTCCAGCTTCATTTTCTCATAAGGATTTGTGAGAAGGATCAGGGATTTGACGGGATCTTTCTCCTTTTTACTGATTTGGACCAAAAGCACCAATGCGTATATCAGGGCACCAGCTAGATGAAAAAGGTGAATACCACTCAGCAGGTAAAGGAAACTACCCGAGGGAAGCCCCCGGAAGTCTATGCCCATTTCTGAAAGTTCCGTCCATCCTAAAAACTGAGATGCTGAGAAGAATAAACCAAGAAGGAAAGTATAAAAAAGGTATTTCTTTGCTTTTTCTGGTTGATCCGAAAGGAAACCCGGGGTTATCTGGCCAGAGGTGTAGGTGCTTACCAGGATAATCAAGGTGCTCAAAATAAATGATTTTGGAATGATAAACTGATCATAGACTCCCGATCCAGGCTGGGAAAGAACAAATGCTGTGGTAAGAAAAAAGAACAACAGCCCACTACTAAACATGCCCAGGTAAAGAATCGTCCTGTAGGGATGCATGTTTTCAATTTTTTGAAACCAGGGAGCTTTTTTTTCTTTTTGCATACAATATAAACTGGTAACAAAACAAATCTACCCTTTGTTGTTTCAAACCAGTTAAATTTCTTTCGTAATTGGACTCTGGAAAATCGCTGCGATCGGATTCTGGAGCGAAGGCTCCTACTTTGCGGGGAAATTAATAAATTGCGCCAATTAATTTACGACCATTAAATAAAATATCGTTGGATAGACAATCATTTTTGTCACTTTACGAAGAAGATCCCTTCGTCAGAAACCTGGCTTTAGCCTTGACTGAAGGCCAATCTAATAGAATGCAGGTTAGGGGCTTATCCGGAAGTATGGATATGATTCTGCTTCAGGCAATGGTCAAACTTTCAGGAGGATTTCATGTCGTGCTTGCGCATGATAGGGAAGAAGCCGCTTATTTGGCCGGAGACTGGCAGGCATTGACAGGATCGCGACCTTATCTTTTTCCCGCCAGCTATAAAAAGCCCTATCACCACGAAGATATTGAAAACGCCAATGTCCTTTTACGCGCTGAAATACTTAATCAGCTGTCCCAGTCCCCTGAGACAGGCCAGGTACTGATCACTTCTCCGGAGGCCATATACGAAAAGGTAATCAATAAGAAGAGCCTGAAAGAAAGTACCTTCACCGTTCGAACCGGTGAAATGGTGGATTTGGCATTCGTTGAAGAGTTGTTCAGTACCTATGGCTTTGAAAAGGCAGACTTTGTCTACGAGGCTGGCCAATTTGCGGTAAGAGGAGGAATTATTGACATTTTTTCCTACGCCAATGACATGCCCTACAGGCTGGAGTTGTTTGGAAAAGAAATCGACAGCATCCGGGTATTTGATCCCGAGACGCAATTGTCCACGGTACCCATCGATCAAATCAGTATCATTCCAAACATTCAGACCAGTTTGCAGGAAGAATCCCGACAGCCGCTAACGGATTTTTTTCCGGAAAACACCTGTTTTTGGATGAAGGATTATGCGCATTGCCTGGGCGTATTGGAGAGCTTATACCAAAAGGGACTGGATTACTATCAGAATGGTGGAGATGCGGGAAAAAGCCTGCTGATGCATCCAGAAAAGCTTTTCTTGTCAAAGGATGCATATGCGGAAGCCATCGCTCCGTTCAGGCAAATTGCGTTCGGACATGTGTTTGCCTGGAAAGATGTCCCCGAGTTTCAGTATCAGGGACAGCCGCAGCCTTCTTTTAATAAGCATTTTGATCTGCTGGTTCAAAACCTGAACGAGAATGCGGCCAAAGGAATCCGTAACATCATCTGCTCGGAAAGTGAAAAGCAGATAGGCCGTCTCCTGAATATTTTTTCGGACGTAGACCCTAGTCTTGAAATCCAAACCCTGCCCATCAGCCTTAGAGAAGGGTTTATCGATACTTCGCTGAAACTTGCCTGTTACACAGACCACCAGATATTTGAAAGGTTTCATCGCTACAAAACCACCGGAAGAAGCAGTAAGTCCAAAGCACTCACGCTGAAAGAGATCAAAAGCTTGCATCCCGGGGATTTTATTGTGCATGTAGATTACGGCATCGGCCGCTTTGCCGGATTGGAAAAGGTTGACGTAAACGGAAAGCGCCAGGAAGCCATCCGTCTGGTTTTTCGTGACGATGATCTGCTGTATGTCAACATTCACTCCCTGCACAAGATATCCAAATACAGCAGTCAGGAAGGGA
Organism: Cyclobacterium sp.; assembly: GCA_041685605.1. Taxonomy (GTDB): domain Bacteria; phylum Bacteroidota; class Bacteroidia; order Cytophagales; family Cyclobacteriaceae; genus Cyclobacterium. Next base: position 10,639 of record JAWLFL010000061.1, read on the forward strand.
CCCTCCCTACCATGTCCAAGCTGGGTTCTCAGGAATGGGAAAACAAGAAAAAGAAGGTAAAGAAAAAGGTCAAGGACATTGCCAAAGACCTGATCCGCCTTTATTCAAAACGCAAATCGGCTCCCGGTCATCGCTTTTCTCAGGACAGTGTCTTGCAGGTGGAATTGGAGAGTTCCTTTATCTATGAGGATACGCCGGATCAGGCGATGGCCACCACGGATGTCAAAGAAGACATGGAAAAGCCGTATCCCATGGACCGGCTTGTCTGCGGGGATGTGGGTTTTGGTAAGACCGAGGTAGCCGTCCGGGCGGTATTCAAGGCTGTAAATGACCGCAAACAGGTAGCGGTGCTGGTCCCCACCACTATTTTGGCCATGCAGCATTACCAGACGTTTAAGGAGCGACTGGCCGACTTCCCGGTTGCGGTGGAGTACATCAACCGATTTCGGTCGGCCAGGGAAACTAAGGAAATCATTCAAAAGGTAAGCAGCGGCGAAATCGATGTGCTGATTGGAACGCACCGCATCGTAAACAAAGACATCAAGTTCAAAGATCTGGGGCTTCTGGTCATTGATGAAGAACAGAAATTTGGGGTAAAGGTAAAGGAACAACTTAAAGAACTGCGGGTAAACGTGGATGTACTTACCCTAACCGCTACGCCCATTCCTAGAACCTTGCATTTTTCCCTGATGGGAGCTCGGGATTTGTCAGTAATTGCCACCCCGCCCCCAAACCGGCAACCGGTTACCACTGAAATATACACGTTTAGGGAGGATGTCATTCGGGATGCGGTAGCCAACGAACTGAGTCGGGGTGGGCAGGTGTTTTTTGTCCACAATCGGGTAGGTGAGATTGATTCCATTGCCAACCTGATTCTACGGTTGGTGCCCGATGCCAGGGTAATAGGAGCCCATGGGCAGATGGACGGAAAGAAGCTCGAAAAGGTCATGGTTGATTTTATTGAAGGGGCTTACGATGTGTTGGTTTCTACCAATATCATTGAATCCGGGCTCGATATACCCAATGCCAACACCATCATTATCAATCGGGCACATATGTTTGGCATGAGTGATTTGCACCAAATGAGGGGCAGGGTAGGGCGAAGCAATAAAAAGGCCTACTGCTACCTACTTACCCCCCCGACTTCCACCTTGAGTGCGGAATCCAGGAAACGCCTGCAGGCATTGGAAGAGTTTTCAGATTTAGGTGATGGGTTCAAAGTAGCCATGAGAGATTTGGATATCCGCGGAGCGGGCAATTTGTTGGGGGCCGAACAAAGCGGTTTTATTTCCGACCTGGGTTTTGAAATGTATCATAAAATTTTGGACGAAGCGGTGCACGAGTTGAAGCAAACCGAATTTGCTTCCCTTTTTGAATCAGACCTGAAGGAAAAAACGGCGGTTTTGGTTCAGGATTGCGTTATTGAAACGGATCTGGAACTACTGATTCCTGATAACTATGTCAGTAATATTTCTGAAAGACTGGGATTGTATTCCAAATTGGACGGTATTAAGGAAGAGGAAGAACTCGCCTCCTTTAAGGAGGAAATCAGAGATCGCTTCGGGCCGATTCCTGACCGGGTTCAGGCGTTGTTTGAAACGGTAGAATTGCGCTGGATGGCCGAGCGGCTGGGTTTTGAGAAACTAGCCTTGAAAAACGAACAAATGAAATGCTACTTCGTTTCATCAAAAAAGGACAGCTACTACAGTTCGGCCGTATTTCAAGGTATCATGACCTTCATTCAGTCCAAAGGGAGGTATTGTAAAATAAAAGAGACCAAAGATCGTTTACTATTGGTAATAAAGGGAGTTGATTCGATCGGGAAAGCAAAAAAATGGCTGGAAGACATGTTGGCGAACTGATCCAAATGCCTCCGGTACCCGTTTGGAAAAGAGGGATTTAGTAAGAATTAAGCAAAAATAAGTAAAAATTTTTCATGCCAGCATTTATAGCAATGGTATGAACGTTTTTGTAGTATTTCACAGGATCGGCTGTTTCCGATCTTTTGAACAAGGTTAGTGTCGAAAAAGAATATTGGTATAATATATTATTGCTCCTATATTAGCGTTTCAATAGGGCAAAACAAAAAAATTGTCACATGAATTTGGGTAACAAAAAATTTCATTTTAGTTTTTTTGCCGGGCTGGCAATGCTGGGTTTTTTATTCACTTCTTGTGGTAATCAATCCGGTCGCAGAACTGCGAGTGATCCGGGAGGAGTAAGTGCCTCCACAGGTGCTCAGTATAGTTTTGACGAAGAAGATTCTACTTCTTTTCAGGTGTTTCGATTACCTACGGAAGTGGTTGGTCCCCGACTGGTTTTTATCCAGGGAGGAAGGGCTGTTTTAGGTTCGCAGGAACAGGATATCATGGGTTTTCGGGATAATGTGGAACGAACGGTTACCATCGCTTCCTTTTACATGGACGAGACGGAGGTTACCAATGTCGATTACAAGGAATTTTTGTTCAATATGGCCAAAAGAGATGGTGTCAGTGCGGACTCAGTTCAAAAGTTGGAACCCAATGAAAAGGTATGGGATGGCACCATGTCGTACAATGATGTGTATGCCACCTATTATTTCCGATATCCCGGATTTAATTTTTATCCGGTAGCTGGGGTGAGTTGGACACAAGCCAATGCATACAGTGAATGGCGTACCGTCTACGTAAATGAATTGGAACGAGAAAAAAATGAACTGGATTCAGCTTTGACGAAAGATCAGCTCATTGAAAGAGGCTCTGTATTTCCCGATTACCGCCTTCCCAACGAAGCCGAGTGGGAATATGCGGCGAAAGCGATGATTGGTACCCAGTACATGGACGAGAATCAGGAAAATGGGCGGATTTATCCCTGGGACGGTAGAGGGCCAAGAAATCCGTATAACATCAAAAGAAAATCCAGGCAAGGAGATTTTCTGGCCAACTTTAAACGGGGACGTGGAGATTACGCCGGTATCGCGGGTAGTGTATCCAACGATGGAGAAATTATTCCTACTAACGTATATGATTTTCCCGCCAATGATTTTGGTTTGTACAATATGGCGGGCAACATGAACGAATGGGTGCAGGATGTGTATCGTCCGCTGTCTTTTCAGGATTTTGATGACCTGAATCCGCTCCGAAAAGATGGGGTTTACGATGAGGAAGATACCTATAATACCACATTGATTGACGATAACTACCGGGTCTATAAAGGAGGGTCGTGGAGAGATGTAGCCTACTGGCTGGCCCCCGGCACCAGGAGGTTTATGCACCAGGATTCTGCTTCTAATCACATTGGATTCAGATGTGCCATGATCGCTGTTGGTGGTAAAGACAGGTAATGGGAGTTGATGACTTAATATGATTTTCAAAGGGGTGTATGGCCCCTTTTTTTATGACTTCTTTTTTTAATTTGATAGCTACAAAAAAGCCTTTGAGAATTAGCAGAGGCAATAAATGGTGTTTTGCTGTGTTATCATGAATTAAATAGTATTTTTGTAAGCATAATTTATTTAAACTAAGGCATTTGTATGAAGCGGGCTTTATTTTTAGTTTTCGTGCTGCTGGTAGGGATTCAGGAGAGTTTTGGTCAAAGCTGGAGACGAGTAGGCGATTGGGGCAATGACTATTCCGCCATACAATGGGTCAATGAGAACGTGGGGTACATCGCCGGAGAAAATATTTTTTTGAAATCGATTGATGGGGGACTAAGCTGGGTGGAAATCAAATCGCCATCCGAAGGAATGCTTCTGGACCTTGCCTTTTATGATGAACAATTTGGTCTGGTAATTGACGATGAGGGACGGTTCCATCGGACAACAAATGGGGGAACGAATTGGACAAGTTACCGGCATTCAGAAAGTACTTCCTGGAAAAAAATCAGCTTTGTAACCAACGAGGTGCTGATCGTTACCGGCAGTTCGGGAGCCATGATCCGGTCTGATGACCGGGGTGTTTCCTGGCAAGACGTACTGACTCCAACCAGTGCCGATATTAATGGATTTTCTTTCTTCAACGAGACCCTGGGTTTTGCCGTTACCTCTGATGCTGAAATCTTAAAATCTACCAACTCAGGCCAGGACTGGGAACGTTTTTCTTCCGGATTTCAGGCGGCTTTAAACGGCATTCATTTTACCGATGATACCACCGGGTACGCAGTAGGAAACTTGGGGACCATCATTAAGACGGTGGATGGTGGAAGAAACTGGCAATACATCAATAGTGGGATCGATAGCGATCTTCACGACGTAGTATTCAATCCGGCTTTCCCTCATATTGGGGTGATCAGTGGGGATAACGGTACCATTCTGAGAACCGATAATGGCGGACTTACCTTTTCAGCAGCCAATTCCCGTACAATTCAAGGTATCAAAGATCTGGCATTCAGGCCGGAAACCAATAACGTGATGGGGGTTGGTTCCAGCGGAAATCTAATTACCTCCAATAATTCGGGGGCCAGCTGGGGCATTCGTTTGGCAGGAAGGGCCAATGATTACACCTCCGTCGAGTTTACAACAGACCTTAGAGGTTACCTTGCAGGCGATCAAGGGTTGATTTTATTGACAGGAAATGGTGGCAACTCTTTTTTAGATCGGTCCAGACCCATTTCCCTTCCTTTTAATAGTCTTTACTTCATTTCAGGAAATATCGGATATGTATCGGGAAATAATGGAAACATACTCAGCACCACGAATTCAGGCGCTACCTGGACTACTCTAAATCCTGGCACCAACCGCAATGTGAACGGATTGTATTTTTTTGATATCAACCGAGGCTTCGCTGTGGGAGACAGAGGGCTGATTACCAAAACGGAAAACAGAGGTGTCAATTGGGAATTGGTTCCTTCTGGATACAACGAAGTAAATTTTAGGGACATTCTGTTTTTCGACGAAGATAATGGAGTGATCATTGGGGATCAGGGATACCTGCTTCGTTCCGAAAACGGAGGAACGAGCTGGGCTCGGGTGAACTTGAATCAGGCTAGAAATTTACATGCCCTGGCAATGATGGATGAAAATACGGCCCTGCTGGTCGGGGATGCAGGGACCGTATTCAAAACCGTAGATAAAGGCGGTTCCTGGATGCGTCTGGAAACCGGCTTTTTGATAGACTTCAGTGATGTGGAATTTCTGGATGAATCCGTAGGGTTTATCACCGGAGAAGAGGGTACCATATTGCGGACCTTTGATGCCGGTGAAACCTGGGAAAAGCTTCCCACCGGCACTTTTCAGGATTTTACAGGGCTAAGTTTCGGTGATCTGAATGTTGGCTACGCAGCCGGAGAAAACGGGATATTTTATCAATATACCTGTCAGGTACCGCTAGACATCGCAACTATTTTTGGAGAGGAAGATATTTGTCTGAGTCAGCAGATTTATACGATACAAGACCTGGAAGAAGAAGGGACCAGCTATGAATGGAGGGTAGACGGAGGAACAATACTGGAAGGGCAGGGAAGTACCCGGATTGTCGTCCTGTGGGACGAGCCGGGAAGGAATGCCGTCATGGTCAGGGGTCAAAATAACTGCGGAAATGGGAATACTACCGCTCTGGAAGTGGTTGTATCAGAAGAACCCCAGCAAACCGCTGCCATTCAGGGTGAGGGAGTTGTTTGTGTCAATACCCTGGAAGAATATTACGTAGATTCCATTCCCGGTACTCAGTATTTTTGGGAAACGACCGGCGGCGTGGTGCGTTCCGGACAGGGAACGGCTCGCATCACCCTGGAGTGGACTAACTTAAACAACCAGTCCATCTCGGTTTCCACTACGAATCCTTGCGGACAGGGTCCCACCACCGAAAAATTGATTCGAGTGATTACCATTCCCGAACAGCCCGCACCCATAAGCGGACCCGGAAGAGTAGGTTTTCAGGAGGCAGACTATGAAGTAGCTGCCGTGCAGGATATCAACTACCAGTGGTCGCTGGACGGTGGAGGCGAAATTATTGAGGGGCAGGGAACGGCATCGGTTCGGATCAGATGGAACGACGAAGGGGATTACCGGTTAGAAGTGACACCTATGAATGCTTGTAATCAGGGGCCTAGCCAGGTATTTTCTGTGAACGTCAATTTGATAACATCCCTTCCGGAAACCGGTGCCGATGCGGATATTCGCTTGTTTCCCAGCCCTTCCTTTGGAGATGTTCACCTTCAGGTGCAGGGTTTGCCCGCATTGGTCAGGCTGGAAGTATTCAATGCGAGCGGGCAAAAAATCAGAGAAATTCAAACACAAGAGGATCAATTTGTGTATCCCATTACCGACTTGCCCAAAGGGCTGCATGTGGTGGTTATACGCACCCGAACAGCCACTTATAAACGGAAAATCATCGTCTTTTAGTCCTCAATTCCTCCCTCTTTCATTTTCTCTGCGTTTTCCGCGAAGCGAAGGGCACTGATGAATTCTTCGATATTCCCCTCCATAACGTCCGGTAGGTTGTAAACGGTTTTATTTATCCGGTGATCGGTGACCCGGCTTTGGGGGTAGTTGTAGGTCCGTATTTTATCGGACCGATCCCCGCTACCGACCATGGATCTCCTTTGAGCACCTACGGTTTCATTGTGCTTTGCCAGTTCGATTTCGTATATGCGAGATCGCAGTACCTTCAGTGCTTTTTCAAAATTTTTAATCTGAGATTTTTGATCCTGGCAGGTAACGACCAGTCCGGTCGGTTCATGGGTAAGCCGTACGGCAGAATAGGTCGTATTTACGGACTGCCCCCCAGGTCCGGAGGAGCAATACGTGTCTTTTCGCACCTCATTCATATCTATCTGCACGTCCACCTCTTCCATTTCCGGTAGTACTGCTACCGTAGCGGCGGAAGTGTGAACCCTTCCTTGTGTTTCGGTGGTCGGCACCCGCTGTACCCGATGCACACCGGACTCGTATTTCAGCATGCCATACACGTCCGCTCCCGAGACAGAACTGATAATTTCCTTGTATCCTCCGGAGGTGCCAAAGGTAAGATCCAAAACCCTCAGGTTCAGGCTTTGCTTTTCACAAAACTTTTCATACATGCGGAACAGATCCCCTGCAAAGATGGCCGCTTCATCTCCACCGGTGCCACTCCGGATTTCCAGAATGCAATCTTTGGAATCATTCGGGTCTTTTGGGATGAGCATTTTTCTCAACTCCTCCTCCAAGTCTTCTTTTCGCTCTTTTAGCGTTTCCCATTCCAATTTTGCCATTTCCCTGAATTCAGGGTCTTTTTCTTTCTCCAAAAGTGCCTTGGTGCTGCTGATATTTTCCAGCGTCAGTCGGTAGGTATCATAGACATTTACTACCTTTTCCAGGTCCTTGTATTCCTTGGAAAGCTTGGTGTACTTTCCCATGTCCGACATGGCATCTGGCTGAATGATCAGCTGGGATACTTCTTCAAATCTTTCTTTTATGGCTTCCAGTTTATCCAGCATGGTACGATATGGTTTAAAAGGCAAAATTAAACAATATTGTTGACGAATACCCTTCCGAAGGAGCAGAAAGGTATAGCGGCACGATCCTGAGAGCAGCAATAAAGGCTAGTCACAGGTAAGCAGGGAAATCGCTTTAGCGACAGTATATGCTATTATACAGGCACTGGTTTACTGAGGGAATATGCAACGGGATGTTTTTTTTCAAACAAATGAGGTATATTGGTTCACATGCCAATTTCGATTCCTTACAAAGTACCTAATTCTATCGCTTTATCTCCTATACCTCTTTTATCCTTCACAAACAGGAGCTTTAATGATTTTAATCATCCATTGAACAATTTTGCCGGCAAGTGTGTATCTTTAACTAATGGACAAAGATAGAAGGTTTTATGAATAGTATTCAGGCATATATTTCGGTTGGAGCGTTTTCTTTTTTTCTGATTTCCTGTGGGAATAATAAAAAAATCGACCGGGATATTGTAGAACAGGTAAACCAAGCCAATGAGGTGAAAAAAGTGGCCGAATCAGAAATCATTGCACATGCCATGGACTGGGGGGAAGAAATCAGCCAGGATGCACAGGCATCCCTGATCGGTGCCCTTCAAAAGGCAATCGAAGAAAAAGGCGTACCGGGGGCCATTGACTTTTGTCAGGTGGAAGCATTGCCCATCACGCAAAAGGTAGCTGAAAAATATCAGGTAGGGATTAGGAGGGTATCCACGAAAAACCGGAACCCGGAAAACCAACCTAATGAATTGGAAAAAACCTTATTAGATGCCTACCAATACAATGTCAAAAACGATATTAAAAGCCGCTCCAATATTCAGAAGGCGGAGGATGGCGAAGTGCTGTTGTTTACCAAAGCCATTACCATCCCGGGTGGACTTTGCCTGAATTGTCACGGGGAGCCGGGCAAGGACATCAGCGAAGCGACCCTGGAAAAAATTAATTCCCTCTACCCTAACGATAAAGCCACTCATTACAAGGTAGGTGAGCTACGCGGCATGTGGAGCATCTCCATTCCTAAAAAAGAAGTGGTGAAAAACATGTAAAATAACCACTTGGGTTGTTTTCCCTCTTTTTTAACTTTCCTTTATATATTCGCATTGTAATTCGGCGTTGCTTTCAGCGAAGAAAACGCTTTTCTTTACCTATTCCCCTGTTTATGAAAAAAGTTTATCTACTAGTGGCTTTGCTCCTGTTCCAAACCATGTTGCTGGCCCAAACCAAAAGTCCGGCCGAGTTTTTAGGGTATGAGTTAGGAGAACGGTTTACGGCTCACCATAAAGTGGTTGCCTACTTTCAGCATGTAGCATCGGAAAATCCCGGTGTTATGCTTCGTGAATATGGTAAAACCAATGAATTGCGCCCGCTGCTTGTCGCCTTTGTCTCTTCAGTGGAGAATATCAATCGACTAGAAACCATCCGTACGGATAATTTAAAAAGAACAGGAATGTTGGAAGGTACTCCGGAGCTTTCCATCCCGGTTCATTGGATGAGTTACAACGTCCATGGCAACGAAGCCGTCTCTTCCGAAGCGACGATGATGACCCTTTTTTCACTTGTGGACTCCGAAAATAGCCAATACGGGTCCTGGTTGGATGAAATGCTGGTCGTCCTCGATCCCTGTGTGAATCCGGATGGGCAGGAAAGATACGTCAACTGGTACCAGCAAAAAATGAATCAGGTGCTGCAGCCGGACCTTCAATCCATCGAACACCGAGAACCCTGGCCGGGAGGAAGGCCTAACCATTATTTGTTTGATCTGAACAGGGACTGGGCATGGCAGACACAGGTGGAATCTCAGCAGCGCCTGGCACTTTACAACGAATGGTTGCCTCAGGTACACCTGGATTTTCACGAGCAGGGAATAAACTCCCCTTATTATTTTGCACCGGCAGCAGAGCCCCTGCACGTGCAGCTAACCGATTTCCAACAGGAATACCAGGAACGTTTTGGTCGGAATACGGCTACTTATTTCGATGCAAACGATTGGTTTTATTTCACCAAGGAGCGCTTTGATTTACTTTATCCCAGCTATGGCGATACCTACCCCATGTACAATGGGGCCATTGGTATGACCATTGAGCAGGGAGGTTCGGGAAGGGCCGGAATAGGAGGATATACGGCCGATGGGGATACCGTTACCCTTAAAGACCGGATCATTCATCATCATACTACTGGAATTTCTGCCATCCAGACGACCTTTGATCTAAAGGAACAGGTTTTGGAAGCCTATTCCAATTATTTTGAGGAAAGCAGCACGGATCCTGTAGGTCCGTATAAAAGTTTTGTGATTAAGGGCAGCAACCCTCCGGCGAAAGTCCGTGCGTTGCTGAATTTGCTGGATAAAAATCACATTCGTTATGGCCTCAGTGGCAAGAGTGCAAGCCTGACCGGCTTTTCGTATCAAAGCGGGCAGTCCGAACGCCTGAATCTGGAAGAAAATGACATCGTCATCAATGCCTACCAGCCGAAATCCGTTTTGACCCAGGTCCTTTTTGAAGCCGAGCCGGTGCTAAACGATAGTATAACCTATGACATTACTTCCTGGGCCCTTCCTTATGCCCATGGCCTGGAAGCCTACGCGCTAGATAGCCGCCTGGATGCGAAAGAGCCATATGAGGCAGTAGCCTTTGAGCCTAACCAGCCTGATGCAGAAACACTTGCCTATATTTCTCCCTGGAATGCCACCCTTCATGTGAAATTCCTGTCTGCA
>JAWLFL010000062.1:0-20727 GCA_041685605.1 Cyclobacterium sp.
ATTCCGGACGGGGGTTGTTCATCACTTCATTTGGATTATTCTGGCTTTCGTCATCGAAACGCAACAAACCTTTCTTCATGACTTCTCCAGAACCAATATCCAACATGTAATATTCGTAGGAAGGCCCCAGGGCAATTAACCGCCCTTCATTTTCGGCAAAGCCGACTATTCTTCCGGATAATTCGCCAGGCCCATCCCCACGTCCAAACCTACTGTCCACCTCATTAAAATTGTCATCAAACAAATACAAGGTGCTGTACAGTTCATCCACGAAAACCAGGGTGTCTTTGTAAATTAAAAAACGTCCAACTCCTGAAGTGTTATCCAGGTTGATACTGACCGTATCCATAGTAAGGTTACTTAACTTTAAATCGATGCCCCCCCTCGATGGGACATTCCAGTATCCTGTTTCTTTGTTTCCGGACTCACAACCTCCAACTAAGATTATTAGGAGCAAAAAAGCAGGAACAAAAAGAATCTTTCTCATATTTTAAACGACCTTTTCCTGATTTTTTTAAGTTTAATTTAACTAGCTGTTTTACAGCAGTCAAGGTACGAAAAAAAAATAGTTGCAAATACATTTTTTAAAAAATGTAAAAAAAATAAAAAACAATCTTTTTTTAAGCATGTATTGTATTTTTAGGGGGTAGTGCGGATTTTGCTTAATCTGAAGGTTTTTTCACCACGGATTCGCACAGATTTTCACAGATTTATTAGGTGTCAGGGTTGACCTCACTCAGTAGCATTCTCCACCCATTCTTTAATCTGTGTTAATCTGAGTAATCTCTGGTGCATCCTTTTTTTTAACCACAGATCCGCACAGATTTTTACGGATTATTTAGGTGACAGGATTGGCCCATTTTTTTCTTTTATTTATCTGTGTTAATCTGAGTAATCTGTGGTGCACCTTATTTTATCACCACAGATCCGCACGGATTTTCACGGATTATTTAGGTACCAGGATTGACCTCACTCAGTAGCATTCTCCACCCATTCTTTAATCTGTGTCAATCTGAGTAATCTGTGGTGCATCTTTTTTTTACCACGGATTCGCACAGATTTTTACAGATTTTTTCTGGTGCCAGGATTGATCCATTTTTTTGTCTTTTTTATCTGTGTTAATCTGAGTAATCTGTGGTGTATCCTTTTTTTAACCACAGATTCGAACGGATTTTCACAGATTTTTTCTGGTGGTTCTTAGCTGAGAGGATTAACTAATTTTTTTAATTTATTTGTGCTATCCGTATAACACCTTATTTTTTAGTTAATTAGGTGCAACTATCCCCCTCGTATGCATTGACAAACGAAAATCGAGGCATTTTAAATACCGGAGATCCATCGAAAACACGTAGAGAATTTTATTCTAAAATATGTTCAGGTTGAGCCATTGCAAAAGGCTTTTAGACGACTTTTTTCGTTTTACGATAGAGATGATAACAGGGTAAAGTGGAATACCTCACCCAGATGGGTAGGCGATCTAGTATTTATAAGTTTCAACACATGGACAGGAAAAAATCCTAGAATAAAAAGTGCCGGCGATACCGTATGTATACAGTGAACTTGACGGGAGAATTATAAGTCAGTCATTACATCAAGATAAGGACTCCGAAGTTCCTTTAGTTTGAGATAGAAAAACCTAATGCTCATTTTAACTTTTCCTTATCCTTTAGGATTTTCACTACTTCCTCTTCCTGCAATTTTACTATTTTGGCTATTTTTGGCGTTTCGAATCCTTCGTCAAAGAGGCTAAGAATAACCTCGCTTTTTTCCTCGAGTTTCCCTTTTTCAATTCCTAATTTTTCTCCTTTTTCGATAAGCATGGTATAGGTTGTCATAATTTTCTCTTTTAAAGGTTCGGGAATTGATTTTATAGTTTCGCCCAGTTGGGCTTCAGTAATTTCGGAAACATTTAAAGCATATACAACGACCATCTCCAAAAAGTTCCTGTTTGTACCCTCTAACGGTAGCAGCCGGAAGATGCGTTCGAAATCTTCCTTCAGTTTTGTCGGATTGATGCGCCACTGTTGTGCGAGTATGGCAGCCTTCATCATAGTGCTTCGCATATCCATTAGCTGATCTTTGCGGATCGTTTTCAGGTCTATGAAGATATGAATGAGCCTCGGCAAGAAGTCTTTTACCTCCTTTGGGTAGTTTTTGAACAGGTCTGAAAGATTTCCGACTTTCCAGTTTTTCTTGCCTTGAAAGTAAATTATCGGAATGATGGGTTTTAGTTCTTTATTTTCTGAAAGACATTTTGTCCAGTGCGAAAACAAATAATACCCTATCTGAAACAGCACATTTCGGTCCGATGATGATTTGTGTTCGAAGAGCAGAACGACATCGGTTTTGATCGTATTATCTGCTTTAAGGGAAACTTCGAATATCAGATCCGAAAAGTACTCTTTTAAGATTTCATTGATATAGGTTTCTTTAAGTACAGTAAGGGATTCTAAATTAAATTGTTTCACCAATGTATTTGGCAAGAAGCGCTCAAAGAATGCCACAGCTCTTTCCGAATCGGAGAATGACTCCCTTACGAAGATGTCGTGTATGTTGTGGTAGCGTTTTGCCATGATACAAGATATAAAAAAAAGTGTATTTTATATGGAAAAAAATTCTGTCTATCAAAATCGTGAAATACCACGACCTGGTGCTTGCATGCCATGCAGATGCTATCTCGTTCTAATTGAAGGTTGACTACCTCAAGTTCATTAGGGAGAATCATCCTCTCCGGTTGGGTAGTACACGCCAAAACAGCTAAAAATATGACAGTATGTATCCTTACGAAGAATTTTCTCATGGAAGATCAGGTATGGTTACGTGTAGGATATAATACAAGGGCGGAAGGCTTAACTCTAAGGTCCATACCAAGCAAATTCTCACTAACCGTTTCCAAAGGTGTCCATTTCTGAATGGAAATCGAATTCCTCTCAATTGATTCAAAATCACCCAGTCCGAACGTAGGATAGGAATGCCCACCTTCGCCAGTAGGAGTGGAGCAACTCGTTGCCATACAAAATGCCAAAACACCAGCTAAAGTAAAGTAGATTTTTTTAGGTACCAAAATTGACCTATTTTCCTTAATTAATCTGTGCTAATCTGCGTAATCGGTGGTGCGCCTTTTACGCTCGTACCAGGTTATCCCCGTTTAGCTCCGTAATTGCTGGTACCAGTATCTTGCAGGTTGGATTTGTTTACAAAATCGCAGATATTTGGGATATATTGAACACTGCTCGGTGAAAATGACCCATTTTGGGCCGGGCATCTGGCTCCGCATCCATCCGGAGATGGACCGAGAAATCACCGGCAACAAGAAGAAATACCAGAATTTAATGAATAGAAATGCTTTTCTGTGTGTGGCAGCCGCCCTGTTCTTTTGTGGCAGCCTCCTTTCGGGGTCGATTCCCAAAGACCCGCCCAAAAGGGGAAGGGTAACGGTCTCTCCCAACCGCACGCTCAATTGGGAGGATTTTAAACAGGTGGAAGTCATCCGAGGCAAAAGCAGCATCAACGCCATTTGCCTCAGCACCTGCGAGGTGGAGATCCTGAAGGTACATACCTATCCCGACCACGTACAACTGGAAATCAATGCCAAAATCCACCTTCAGAAGGACCTGTCTCAGGTGAGTCAGGATTTTCTGAGCCGCTCGGACGAGGCCACCAAAAAACAGGTGTTGCACCACGAAAACGGTCATTTTGCCATCGCCCAGATCATCGGTTACCGGATTGTCCGGGATGTAAACGGCCATGCATTTGATCCAAACCAGTACAAAACCCAACTGAACGGCATCATCCGGGAAAATTTCAAAAACTGGAGAAGATTGGACTCCCAATACGATGCCCAAACCACCAAGCCCAGAGATGCCGAAGCACAAAAACGCTGGGATGAATTTTTTACCTCAGAACTGCTGGACCTACGGCAGCAAATCTACCCCTAAGCCATGAAATCGAGCATGACGAGAACGCCACCCAGTGGGATGATTATAAAGCATGCGAGATTCTCCCGATTCAGGATCGGGACAGGCTATGTGGCGACTCAAAAACCATTATAAACACATGAAATCCATCGCCGAAAAAAAGAAAAACGAGCACCTTGTCGAATACATCCTGTACTGCTACCGCATGGAAGACCTAATCCGTGCCTATCAGTTTAATATGGAAGACCTGGAGCAGTATGTATTGACGCACAAGAACGTAAGCCAGCAAGACCGGACCGAAAGCAAAGCCTGGCTGGCCGAACTAGCCGATGGCATGAAACGGGCCGGAATAGAGGAGAAAGGACACCTACCCGAGGTACAAGCCCTGGTCGACCGGCTGGCAGAATACCACTGGAAATTACTCAAAACGGATCCGGAATACCTTTCCCTCCACCGCAAAGCTCGGCCACACCTACTCACGCTGCTTTCCGACCTAACCGATGAAAATCCTGGTAACGAAATTCAGATTTATATCCACACCCTCTACGGGTTGTTGCTGAGTAAATTAAACGGTAAAAAAGCCCCCGAATCCGTTGAAGAAGCCGCTGCCCGGTTTGGGGAAGTGCTTTCCTATCTGGATGCGCAGTTTAGAGCTTCCGAACAGGCCTGAAACCGGGGCTTACGGCCCGCCATCCCAGTACTCGTACACACTGTGGTAGCTGTCGTTTGCCTGCACGTGATCCAGGAAGGCCTGGTAAAATGGATGACTGCCAATGGTGGTGCTATCTCCCAATACGATGAGTTTCCGCTTCGCCCGGGTGAGTGCCACGTTCATCCTTCGGGTGTCGCTCAAAAACCCGATTTCTCCCTGTGGATTGGAGCGGGTGAGGCTGATCAGGATGATGTCTTTTTCCTGTCCCTGAAAGCCATCTACGGTATTGATGGAAATGTTTTCCATCTTTTGTTTTAAGAAAATCCATTCCTCGCTTTCATCCAAGTACTCCCGAATCAAACGGACCTGCGCCCGGTAAGGGGCAATAAGGCCGACCTGCCACGCCTGTTTACCCTCCTTCATCCAACCGATTTTCCGGATCAGGGACTGAAGCAATTGGAGCGCCATCAGGGCTTCTTCTTTATTGGCGATACTTACCGTTTCCCGATCCTGGTGTTCCAAAAAACCGCTACCGGCCGTATCGATAAACTCCATTACCGGTTCGGATGCACTCAGGTAATGAAAGGAAGTATTGGGAGCTGACGACAATGCTCCCCCATAAAACAGCTTGTTGGAAAATGCCATGATTTTCTCCGGCATGCGGTATTGGATGGATAGCATCCTGGATGCACCTGGCTGCCTGGAAATGGCTTTTTCAAAAAGCGTCTGCTGCAATCCTTCCCCTGCTTTCCGGGACTTAATGGTGGGGGGTAATTGGCAATGATCTCCTGCCATGACCACTTTATCGGCCTGTAATAGGGGAATCCAGGAAGCAGGTTCCAACGCCTGCGCCGCCTCATCCAAAAATACCACCGGAAACCGCCTTCCCTTTAACAGGGAGCCGGCAGAACCCACCAGCGTACAAGCGATCACCTGAGAGGAATCCAGCACGGACTGCACCATGTAATCATAAAGCTGTCTGGCTTCGTCAAAGCAGCGACGCGCCTCCCGCTGTTGGAGACTTCTTTTTTCCCTTTCGGCTGGGCCGAAGCTTCTCTTATACTTTTGGGCATTTCGTTTAAATTCTTCACCGGATTTTTTGAGTTTTTTATAATCTTTGAAGGAAGGATGGGCCAGCACTTTTGCATCCAGGGTTTGCTGAATGAGGTTTTCCTCCACGCGGGAAGGATGTCCTAACCGGAGCACGTCCAGCCCTAAATCCGATAGCTTTTCTACAAGTAGGTCTACGGCGGTATTGCTGGGGGCGCAAACCATCACCTGGGAAGTGGACATCACCGCAGCTACTACGGCCCTAACCAGACTGGTAGTCTTTCCTGTACCCGGAGGTCCATGCACGATGGCCATATCTTGGGCGCGGAATATCAGGTCTAGTGCCTCATTTTGACTGCTGTTCAGGTTTTCATCCATTTTCGCGGGAATATCCGAAAAGGAAGGTCTCACCTGGCCTAATAAAATATCCCGCAGCTGCGCAAGTCGGTTATTTTCTGCCTGCATTACCTTCTTAATGGCCTTCTCCATGACTTTGTACGAGGTTTCATCAAACAGCAACTCAACCCCGAGTTTTCCATCGTTAATCCAATCGGGTAAATGCCCGGTGTGAAGACTAAGCGTCATCCGATTTTGCTTCACATAATGGATCACTCCGTTCAGGTATTCCGAACGAAGATCATTTTCACCTGAATTGGAAAAAAAGCTGATGGATTTACCCGACTGAAAGCCATGCCCCTCGGAAATTTCTGAGGTGGAAATTTCTATTACCAACTGATCAGAAAACGCCCACTTGACCTTGACTAAACTTACTGGATACCAACACATTCCAGTAGAAACCTTCTCTTTGATAGACTTTCTATACGTAAGGTTTCGGAATTGATCCCGGTCTTCCTGCCACTCCCGCAGTAAAAGTTTAGTAGTATATGCTAATTCTTCCTTTATATTTGTCATTTGAATTTTTCCAGGTGAGAGCCCAAGATTAAGGAAAACATTTCTATTTACCAGAAATTAACAGTTGAAGACGTAGTGAATTTTCTTGCTCATGCATATTTATCTTTTGAACGGCCGAAAGTCCTGGTGGGCAATTTTATCGGAGATTTTGTCAGAGGGGAATTAGAAAAGCAATTTGAAAAAGAAATTGTTTTCGGAATTCTCCTTCACCGGGAAATCGATGCCTACACCGACAGCCATCCCCTGGTAAAACAGGCCCAGGAGTTATTGAAGCCAGCATTTCATCGATACTCATTGGTGATAACGGATATGTATTACGATCACTTTCTTTCAAGAAACTGGAATGATTATCATGACCAAGGTATTACTTCATATACCCATTGGGTGTATGAAGTAATCTCCTCTCACAGATCCATCCTACCAAAAAAATTCCTATATCCTTTCAAGTACATGCAAAAAGAAAACTGGTTGGAAGCCTACGGCAAAATGGATGGGTTGCAACGTTCTTTTACGGGACTTTCCTATCGGACTTCTTTTGATTCCGGGATGGAGAAGGCCCCTGAGTTTCTCGAACGGCACTACGATTTTTTTGAAGATAACTTCAAACACTTTTTTCAGGATTTGATTCTCTTTTCAAAAGAGAAGTTGGACCAAATAGAACTAAACGATGGTGACCTGTAAGCCCAAAAGAAATACCTACCTGAGCCTAAGCCTGATTGTGCTTGCATTGATAGCAGGACTGGCCTATTTGCTCAACGATTTTTACAGGAGCCGGGAGTTTCCCCTTCTGTTTTATTTGGCGGGCACTTCCATTATCACAGTGGTGATACTCCTATTGCTAGTGAAAATGATGGCAAGTTATAAATTTCTGGCTGCAGGAAAGGACCGGATTTCCCTGTGGATGCCGCTCAAGGGATGGCGAAAAACCTACTCCCTGGAAGAAATCCTCGCCTGGCAGGAAGAAGAAGTAAAAGCCAATCAGCGCGTTTTTAAGCAATTGATTTTGGTGTTTTCGGACAAATACTCCTTTACGATCAGCAACCACGAGCACCATGGATACGAGGATCTTAAAAAATATTTAGCCCGAAAAGTAGCTAAAAAACGGGTCAAAAATTAAATTTCCTTTCCATTCGATCTAGGGTTTCCAGTCAAAGGCATCTATTTCTTCCAGACATGCCTTAAGCAGCTGAATACTGGCGGCCACGTCGGCTTTGTTTGCCATCTCAATGACTTGATGCAAATGGCGGGTCGGGATCGAAATCGCTCCTGCGATGGCCCCCTGTTTGCCCATGCGCTGTACTCCTGCCGTATCCGTACCTCCTGCCGTTAGGATTTCCGTCTGATAGGTAATGTTGTTTTTGGAAGCCGTTTCTTTCATAAAATTCACCATCCGGTAATCACAAATAGCAGATGCATCCATGATTTTAATGGCAGTGCCCTTTCCCAATTCCGTGATTTTTTCATGGGCGGCCGCGCCGGGAAGGTCAAAAGCAATGGTAGTGTCCAGGGCAATCCCAAAATCAGGATCGATTTGGTGTGCAGACACCTGCGCTCCGCGTAATCCTACTTCTTCCTGAACGGTAAAGGTAGCGTACACATCAAAAGCCGGAGATTTCAATTCCCGCAAGGTTTCCAGCAAAATAAAAACGGCGATGCGATTGTCTATGGATTTGCAATTCACACAATTCCCCATTTCCACCAATTCCCGCTCCCGGGTAATCGGGTCGCCTACCTGCACCCATTGCGCTACTTCCGATTTGTCCATGCCCAGATCGATGAAATAGTCGGTCAGCTTGGGAAGCTTGGTTTTTTCTTCCTGGGTCATCACATGGATGGGTTTACTTCCCATCACACCGATCAGGTCTTTTTTTCCATGAATGATTACCCGCTGAGCGGTCAGGGTTTTGGGATCAAACCCTCCCAGTGGATGGAATCTCAAAAAGCCATTTTCATCAATATGGGTGACGATAAAGCCGATTTCATCCATATGAGCAGCGACCATCACCCGTTTATTTTCGGGATTCCTTTTTCCCCTTTTAATCGCAATTACATTCCCCAGATTATCGACAGAAATCTCATCCACCAAATCCCGGACTTCCCGGACTACAAAATCCCTGATTTTCTTCTCAAATCCAGGTGCTCCCGGCAACTCACAAATTTGCTTTAATAAATTTACATTGATCATTGAAGCTGATTTTTCAGTTAATAGGCTCGGATAACTTTTCCTTCCATGTAATTCACGAAAGCCTTATTGACCACGCGCATACCTCCTTCTGTTGGAAAATCACCTGTAAAATACCAATCGCCTGTATGCGCCGGGCAGGAAAGGTGCAGGTTTTGTACGGTTTGGTAGATCACGTGTACCTCTGCCTCAATGGTTTCTGAGGTAATAATCTGGGCAATTTTATCGGAAATCTCCTGATCCGTAAAAGGATCGTATATTTCTTTCACAAAATTTACTTGCTCATCCGGATCCGTGGTGCATTTATCGTACACCCGGTCCAAGGTACTGTCCATGCCGCGTTCCTTTAAAAGGGCCACAGCTGCCCGGAAGGCAATGAAGTCTTTCATTCGGGACATGTCAATGCCATAGCAATCCGGAAACCGAATTTGGGGGGCGGAGGACACGATGATGATCCGTTTGGGCTTTAGCTTATCCAATGTGGTGAGAATACTTTTTTCGATGGTGGTACCCCGTACGATACTGTCATCAATCACCACAATGGTGTCAACCCCTGAGCGGATGACTTCGTAGGTGGTATCGTACACATTGGAGACCATAATATCCCTGTCAGAATCGTTGGTAATAAACGTTCTTAATTTGACGTCTTTGCTCACCAGTTTTTCCACCCTTGGCCTGAAATTCAACAGGTCCTCCAGGTCTTCCAGATGCGGTTTTCCTTCAATAAGGATCTCTCGTCGTTTGGCACTCAGGTAGTCCTCCAGTCCCTCGATCATGCCATAGTAGGCCGTTTCTGCGGTGTTGGGAATATACGAAAACACCGTGTTTTTCAAGTCAAAATCGATGGCTTTGAGGATTTGGGGCACCAGTGCCCTACCGAGGTTTTTTCGTTCGCGATAAATATCCGGATCGGTGCCTCTGGAAAAATAAATCCGCTCGAAACTGCAACTCTTTTTCTCACGCGGGGGGATGATTTCATGCTCCGCATAGGAGCCATCCTTGTTAAAAATTAGGGCATTTCCCGGCTGAATTTCCTTTATTTGTTTGTAATCAATATTAAAAGCGGTCTTGATTGGCGGTTTTTCCGAAGCCACCACGATGATCTCATCGTCGGCATAATAGTAAGCCGGGCGAATGCCGCTTGGATCCCGTACGACGAATCCCGCGCCATTTCCTATCAGCCCTGCCATGGCATAGCCCCCGTCAAAATCCCGGCAACTTCTTCTTAGAATCCTGGCCACATCCAGTTCCTGCTCAATTACTTCCGTGATTTCCCGGTTGGAAAACTGCCCTTTGTATTTATCAAAAATTCGCTGGTTTTCTTCGTCCAGAAAGTGGCCGATTTTCTCCATCACCGTGACCGTGTCCGTTTTTTCTTTGGGGTGCTGTCCTAACTTCACCAGGTTGTCAAAAAGCTCCTCCACATTGGTCATGTTAAAATTCCCGGCCATTACCAGATTTCGGCTTCGCCAGTTATTTTGCTTCAGAAAGGGATGGCAGGTTTCAATACTGTTTTGACCATGGGTCCCGTAGCGTAGGTGGCCCAACCAGACCTCACCTGAAAAAGCGGTATGCTCCTTTATCCAGTTAGCATCCATCAGATCCGCCTCAGTACCGGCTTTTTTGGCCTTTTTGTATTTCTTATTGATTTTTTGAAAAATCTTGGTAACTGCCTCAGACTCTACTGAGCGGTAGCGGCTAATATATCGGGTACCCGGGCGGGTATTTATCTTAATATTTGCCAAACCCGCTCCGTCCTGTCCTCGATTGATCTGCTTCTGCATCAATACATAAAGCCTGTTGGCAGCATAAAAAGGCGTGTCGTATTTATCGATATAATACTGCAACGGTTTCCTCAGCCGGATCAGCGCAATCCCACATTCGTGTTTGATCTCGTCACTCATAGTCTAATGGCAGGGTGAATGAAGTCACAAAGTTAATCCTTTTTTTAGGAATAAAATCCTGAATCCCACCAAACTTAACTAATAAAATTAAAAAAGCCAGCTGGGTCGATATCGGTTAAAAATGCTGTACTTTGGCAATTTTTATTCCCATAAAGGATATTTCTGCAATCGGATTTGTTTGCCAAAGAATAATCTGGTGGTTTCCTCAAATGACACCGTGTAATCGGAAACCAAAAACCGATCTTCTTTAGACGTAGCTTTTTTTGCCAAGAGCTGATGGTATCCCAAAAAAGCGGCGACCGACTGCGCTACCGTTTCTGAAGCATCGATAAGATCTACCGCTCCTTTATAAAAATCCATAATTTGCTTTTTGATCAATGGATAGTGCGTGCAGCCGAGCACCAATGCCTGAATATCCGACAGGGCCGATTGGGAGAGGTAAGAAGCGACGATTTCATTGCTTATATTTTCCAGGTGAAATCCTTCTTCGATCATGGGTGCCAATAAGGGGGTTGCCAGGGATTTGAGTTGTATTCCCGCGTTAAGGGCATTGATTTTTTGCAGGTATACTCCAGAGCCGACGGTTTGTTTTGTCCCAATCAGCCCTACTTTCTGGCCGGGCTGGTTTTCTCTGAGGTAATTTACGACCGGATCGATGACATTGAACACATGGGCTTTGGATGCCACATAGGCCTTTACCAAGTCATAGGCTGCTGCTGAGGCCGAATTACAGGCGATCAGTATTAACTTGCAATTTTGCTGTATCAATACGTCCGCAATTTTTATGGAATAGGCCTGAATAGCAGCGGTGCTTTTGTCTCCGTAGGGCAAATGCGCCGTATCTCCAAAATAAATAATTTGCTCATCGGGCAACCATTTTTTAACCTCTCTGGCCACCGTCAATCCGCCAATGCCACTGTCAAAAATCCCGATCGGGGCCTGTGCTTTTATTGCCATAAACTCACCCTATAAATCAAAATTAAACCCAAATCTAAAACCAATACACCCAGTACCGCTCCCTTTCTGACTAAAAAAAATAGGCTTTCAGAAAATAAATCCCCGGGTTCACGCACCCGGGGATCTGCAAGCGAAGAGGTTAAACTATTATTAAACTTCCACAAATATACAAAAAAATGTTTAGCCACAATAGTCGTCGAATATCACCACTATGGGTATTTTCTACCCAATTTCCCCTGCTTTTTGTTAAACATCAGTTGAAATTTGAAATGGCACAGTTCATGTGTCCATCAGTAAAACAATAAAACCAGCTATGAATAGGAAATTAACCAGATGGGTTAAATCGATGGCTTTTGCAGGATTAATCCTTAGTGGCTTACTTTTCATAAAGGCGCAACTAAATGAGAATATTAAACGAATAGGGGACAACCAATACCTAAAGAATGACGTAAATGATTCTAAATGGGCAGACACGGCAAACATTGCAGTAGCTGACCTTCCCACATCTATTAGGGATGTGATTAGAAATGACAGTCTTATAAATAATTTACAGATTACAGCAGTCAAAAAAATTTCGAAGAAAAATAATAATTACTACGACGTTTGTTTCCTGGATAGTGATAATTTCAATATTCTGGTGATGTACAATAAAGATGGTGCCATAATCAACCAACTACACGCATACGAATAACAGCTAAGCCAACGTTTACCAAAAAGCACTGATTGCAAAATCGGTGCTTTTATTTTATATTTAGCGATATCTGTATGGAACTTTATGGCAAAAATACTTCTGATAGAAGACGATCTGACCTACTCAAAAATCATTAAAAACTTTTTGGAAAAAAATGGGTATGAGATTACCAGCAGTACTAAAGTGACGGAAGGGCTGCAGTCATTAGAAAGATCCCATCCTGATCTGGTCATTACGGACTATAGATTGCCGGATGGTACCGGGATGGAGGTATTGGATCAGGTCACACACTATTTCCCAACCATCCCTGTCATACTAATTACCAATTATTCGGACATTCGAACGGCGGTAAAATCCATGAAGATGGGGGCGTTCGAATACATCACCAAGCCCATTAATCCAGATGAACTATTACTTACGGTTAAGCAGGCTCTAAAAAAGGACCCCAGGAAACAAGCCATCACGCCGCAGAAAAAATCACCTCCTCCCCGCTCGGAGGCAGTTGATTTATCCTACCAGATCGGTCAAAGTGCGCAGGCGTTACAGATTGAAAAGCACATTGAATTGGTCGCCCCTACCGATTTAAGTATTATTGTTTTAGGAGAGAGTGGAACGGGAAAAGAATACATTTCCAAAAGGATTCACGAAAAATCAAAACGGTCCCAAGGCTCTTTCGTAGCGGTAGATTGTGGTGCCTTATCCAAAGAACTGGCTGGTAGTGAATTGTTTGGACACGTCAAGGGTGCCTTTACCGGGGCTATCGATCATAAAACAGGTCATTTTGAAAGTGCGAATGGCGGGACCATTTTTTTGGATGAAATAGGAAACCTTAGCTACGAAATCCAAATAAAACTGTTGCGTGCCATCCAGGAGAGGCAAATAAGAAAAATAGGTGGAAATAAAGATATTTCAATTGATGTCCGAATAATTGCCGCCACGAACGATGATTTGCAGGAATTAGCTAAGTCGGGACAGTTTCGGGAGGATCTATTTCACCGACTAAACGAATTCAGCCTAAGAGCTCAACCCTTGCGAGAAAGAAAAGAAGACCTTCAGTTTTTTGCCATGCTTTTCCTGGAAAAAAGCAATGACAGTCTTGAAAAAAACGTAACCGGATTTAGCCCGGAGGTAGAGAACATATTCATGGAATACCACTGGCCAGGAAATCTTCGGGAACTTAAAAATATCATTCGAAGAGCCGTCTTGTTAACCGGCGAAGGATTGGTCCAGCCAGAAGTGATTCCATCAGAGTTACTAGAGAGCGAGGCCATTTCCATCATGGACATTCATTCCGCGAGAGATTTGAAGTCATCTTTCGAAGAGCAGGAAAAATCATTAATCCTAAAAACCTTGGAAGAAACCAAATTCAATAAATCCAAAGCCGCAAAAGTGCTAAATATGGACCGGAAAACCTTGTATAACAAACTTGAAAAATACGGCCTGGACTAATCGGCCAGCGCATACCCAAATCGCTCTGCCAGGTCCTCGAGTAGTGGGCTTATTTTTTCTGTCAGTTCCCATACTAACTCCCGAATCCCATCGGTTTCTCCTGTTTTAAGTTTGGACTCAATCGTTTTCGCTATCCTTCTTTCTTTAAACTTTAGCTGTCCCAGCCGGCTAGAGAGTTGATGGGCAATTGCCTGAACTTTCTGATAGTCTTTCTCATCCGATGCCTTGTTTATCCGAATGAGGTCTAATCCCGTTTGGGTGTAAAAACCTTCCAGAATATCTTTAAACAACTCCTCATCGCCCATGCAGAACTTTTTGATTTCAGAAAGATCATACCTACTGGTAGTTCCACCTAACCCTGCTGCAGGAGTATCCGGGGAATCAACCAGGGGTAATTGGACTTTTCGGGCAGCAGGCCTGAGGCTGGCCGTAATTTTCCCGATCAACTCTGCCTCTGTAAAAGGCTTGAGAATGATATCATCAAACCCTTCCTTAAGTAAATCTTGTTTTTCTTTGGCAAATACATTTGCAGTGATCGCTAAGATCGGTATTTGACTGTATTTTTCCCGACGTTTAAGGCCGGCCAGTACCTGATAACCATCTATTTCAGGCATTTGTATATCTACCAATGCCAGGTCAAAATCTTCTTCTTTGAAATTCTTCTCGAATTCGATCCCTCCCAGAAAAGAAATCACCTCGGCCCCTAGTCCCTTTAACAACAATCCGGCTAATTGGAGCCCCAACGGATCGTCGTCAACCAGCAGTACCCGAAGCCCTTCCATTCGCTCCATTTGGATCGTTGGAATCACTGTATCTTCCTTTTTATCCAGTAGCGTGGTGGGTAGAAAAACGATAAAATGACTTCCAACACCCGGTTCACTGGCAACACGAATTTTTCCTTCTTGCAAATCCACCAGCTTTTTGGCGATGGCCAGCCCCAGACCGGTACCCCCGTATTTTCTCGAAATACTTCCGTCTCCCTGGTTAAATTCTCTGAACAGGTTTTGTTGTAACTCCGGGGACATTCCCAGGCCGGTATCCTTTACCTCCACTACCAGGTTTTCTTTCTTATCACAAGAAACCCGCACCTGCACCTTCCCTTTCTCAGTGAATTTTACGGCATTTGATAAGAGGTTGGTCATGACCTGGTTGAGCCGTAGCTCATCCCCCAAAAAAAACTTTCCTTTTGGTAATAAAATGGAAAAGTCCAGCGAAAGGCCTTTGTCAAGTGCTTTTTGACGGAAAAAGGAATGCAGGTTTTTAAAAAAAGGTAAGGGATCAATGATTCCTTTTTCAATTTTTATCTTGCCAGCTTCCAGTTTGGAAAAATCCAAAATGTCATTGACGATCCCCAAAAGAGTACCCGAAGCAAAATGAATCATTTTAACATACTCCTGTTGCTCTTGATTCAGAGATGTTTTAGAGATTGCCTCATTGTACCCCTGAATAACATGCAATGGATTGCGTATTTCATGACTCATCCTGGCCAGAAAATCTTGTTTAGTTCTGGCCAGATTATCCGACCTCTTTTTGGCTTCCGTCAACTTTTCCTGATAGGTCTCCGATTTCTTAATCTCCCGGACAATGCTAAAAATAAAACCGGAAGATCCAATCACGCCTACCACAATAAGGACTCCTAAAAGAAAGGAAAAGTTGTAAGTAAGCGCATAGGCAGACTCATTCTCTGCCTTGGATTTCAGGAGTGCCTCGTTTTGTAATGAAGTTACGATAGCCTGAATATTGATGATGAGTGCGCGGTTTTTTTCATTGAGTTCCTGTTCCAGGTCTCTTAATCTGGATCTCAGGAATTGTTCTTCATTGTTGATATCGAGCACCATTTGGCGCACCGTGTAAATGATGGAATCCGAGCCGAAAAGAGGTTGGGCGTTTTCGGGATTTACCCTGTTCAAATTCAATCGTAACATGGCCAATATCCTTTCCATGTCTTGTTTGCCACCCGCTGCCAATGACTCACTAGAGGTCCCTTCTCTTTCCGTGCTATCTGATTTTTTTTCCCCCGCAGGTGGATTCAACATCGAGCCTGGATTAATACCTATTCTGATTTTTCCCAGGCTCTGCAGTCTGCTCAACTCTTCTTTTCTTTTTATCTTTCTTTCAATGTTATTAAGGGCTTCTTTGCTGAAATTTCTATTGTAAAGGTTGTTTTTCACATCCTCCAGGCCTTTGTAAACCACCATAAGCTCGTTCACACTGTATTCGATACGCTTTACCTGATTCATCTCGGCAGAATCCGCCACCATGGCTTCCAA
Organism: Cyclobacterium sp.; assembly: GCA_041685605.1. Taxonomy (GTDB): domain Bacteria; phylum Bacteroidota; class Bacteroidia; order Cytophagales; family Cyclobacteriaceae; genus Cyclobacterium. The sequence goes on from JAWLFL010000062.1 coordinate 15,985, forward strand.
ATTTGTGATTTCCTGCTGAATTTGACGGTAGTAATTAACATTATCACTGGAATCTTCCTCAGAAATAACACTTCTCGATTTATCCAATTGATAAATATCTGCTAATAATTTATTTAGGTTGCGTAGTTTCTGATTGGGCTCGGAAAGCGATTCTACTGATTCAAGTAACTGGTCAACGCTATAAATGGTAATCACCCCGGCTCCCACTATCAGGCAAGAAACCAGAAAAAAACCGGAAATAACTTTAATTCTTGTGTTAAATCTCATAGACATGGCAATTTAAACGAAACACTGCTGACCTTTGTCGCACAGAAGGGCTTAAATGTAACCATAAAATGCGGATTTTTGTATTTAACAGCTTGAAAATGAAGCGGGTTTTATACGCGCGCTCCATTTTTAGCTTACGGTTTCATTAGGGGGAAATTAGGTTTTCCGATGCCACTTCCTCTGTGGTGGATTGCTGCGTAATGGACTCAAATACATGGTAAATGGCATAATACGTTACCGGCACCGTCACTACCAATCCTATGCCAAAAAGAAATGCTCCGGCAATATTGCCAATAGCCAGTATCAATCCAAAAACGAAAAAATTCATCCATTGCTTGTGAATTATTTTCCTGCTGTATTCAAGCGAATTCCAGAAATCCAATCCGGCAAAAATACTGATCAGTACCCCAAACATGTAGGCCACCATCAGGTAAATTCCAGGGACCAATAGGGCAAATATACCCAACACCGTTAAAAACTGACCGACAATCCAAACCAATATAACAGGAATATAATACCCAAAGCCTTTAAAAAAATCCGGGTAACTCACCGTTTCATTCAAACTAACCTTATTGGCTACCAAGTAAAACCCAGCAAAAAGAGGGCCTGCCAAAAACAACGAGAAAACGAACAAAAAATCCCTGGCATAAACCATGAAAAAAAATTGGATGGATAAAATTAGCAGGGTAAACAAAATGGAATATACTCTTACTTTCTTAAAAGTTTCCCAGCCCTGAATCAAAGTCTCCTTTATATCAAATTCATAAGGCTTCGCAATAATTGATTCCAGGTGGTTTTTGTCCATTTTCTTATCCTAATTTGGTTTTTTACGTAATGCGTAATGCTACCGGGTGATTGCTTCCAGGATATCATGCTTCGTGATGATATGGACCCGGTGGGCTTCATCCCTCACCAACACGGCCTTTTCTTTTTCTACCATAGACGAAAGCACGTCCAGGGTGCTGTCCAACGCCACAAAATGCATGGAGTCTTCCATCACTTTTTCTACCGAGGCATCCTTGATCTCCGGATTTTCAATGATTTTAAGCAGTAATTTATTATCTGTCAGGCTTCCTATTACCTGCCCATCCTCCATCACCGGAATCTGAGAAACGCTTTTTTCGTTCATAAGGGCAATCGCATCCCTGACTTTATCTTCTTTGCGGACTACTACCAGCTGATAGGCCTCGTTTCTGCCCACCACGATATCTCTGGCAGTACCATAGACTTTATCCTCCAAAAATCCATGATTTCTCATCCAATCATCGTTGTAGACTTTCCCCAAATAGCGCGTGCCGTGATCCGGGAGTAATACTACCATCACATCTCCTTTTTTCAGATTTTCCCGGGCATATTCCAGTGCTCCATGAACAGCGGAACCGCAGGACCAGCCCACAAACAGCCCCTCTTCCCTGGAAAGCCGCCGGGTCATGACGGCCGCATCCTTATCCGTGACTTTGATAAAATGATCAATAACCGAAAAATCAACGTTTTTGGGCAAAATATCTTCCCCTATCCCTTCCGTCATATACGGGTAAACTTCATTTTCGTCAAACTCCCCCGTCTCTTTGTATTTCTTAAATACCGAACCATAGGTATCAATTCCGATGGAAACCATTTGCTTATTTTGCTCCTTCAGGTATTTGGAAGATCCTGACATGGAACCACCCGTCCCTACGCCAGCAGCGAAATGGGTGATCTTACCTTCCGTATCCTTCCAGATTTCCGGACCGGTGGTTTCATAGTGAGCCTTCCAGTTGGAAAGATTATCGTATTGGTTGGGGTAAAAAGAGTTGGGGATGTCCTCATTCAGTTTTCTGGCGACGGCATAATAGGATCTTGGATCATCCGGAGCCACATTGGTCGGGCAAACAATCACCTCAGCACCTACAGCTCTCAAAATATCAATTTTTTCCTTGGATTGCTTGTCAGCCATGGTGAATATGCATTTGTAGCCTTTGGCGATACCTGCAAGGGCCAGTCCCATCCCGGTGTTTCCGCTGGTTCCTTCAATAATGGTCCCCCCGGGCTTCAGGATACCCTCTTTTTCAGCATCCTCCACCATTTTTATTGCCATCCGGTCTTTCATCGAATTCCCGGGATTGAAATATTCCACTTTCACCAATATCTCCCCTGCTATTCCCTTATTAATTTTATTCAAACGGATCAAGGGGGTATTCCCGATAGTATCTATGATCGAGTTATAAATCATGCACTTGTATTTTTTTAAAAGCAATTTAATAAAAAAGAGCCAGCCATTTAGGCTCAAAGGTAATTAATAGGGTTGGTATCTGATGAAATCGGCTACTTCAGTCCGGCCAAGAGATACAAAACCGCCATTCTTACCGCTACACCGTTTTCTACCTGCTGCAGGATAATCGAATGGTCTGAATCGGCTACATCGGAATTCAACTCCACTCCCCTATTGATGGGGCCGGGATGCATAATGACGATTTCTTTATCAAGCCGGTTCAGCAGTTTCTTGTTCACTCCATAGTATAATGAATATTCTCTTAACGAAGGGAAATATTTTATTTGTTGTCTTTCTAACTGGATCCTTAATACATTGGCTACATCACACCACTGAAGTGCTTTAAATACTTCCTGCTCTACCTGAACGCCAAGATCCCGAATGTATTTCGGCAGCAGGGTAGCAGGGCCGCAAACCATCACCTCTGCTCCCAGTTTCTGCAGGCAGAAAATATTGGACAAAGCCACTCTGGAATGAAGAATATCTCCGATAATGGCTACTTTTTTTCCTACCACATCGCCTAATTTCTCTCGGATAGAAAAGGCATCCAACAAAGCCTGGGTGGGATGCTCGTGAGTGCCGTCCCCAGCATTTACGATATTTGCCCGGATATGCCTGGACAGGAAATGGGGCGCCCCGGGACTGGAATGCCGCATGACCACCATGTCCACTTTCATAGCCAGAATATTATTTACCGTATCGATAAGTGTTTCTCCCTTTTTCACCGAGCTACTCCCGGAAGCAAAATTGACCACATCGGCGGAAAGCCTTTTTTCGGCCAGCTCAAAGGATAGTTTTGTACGGGTAGAATTTTCAAAAAAAACATTGGCGATGGTGATATCCCGAAGCGAGGGTACTTTTCTAATAGGTCGGTTCAGCACCTCTTTAAAACTATCTGCCGTTTCAAAAATCAACTGAATATCCTCCTGGCTGAGATTTTTTATCCCTAGTAAATGTCTGGTGCTGAGCTGCTGCATAGGGCTAGTTTTGTTCCTTTTCAGTGATCCAAATGGCATCTTCAGGATATCCTTGAGACTGCCACTCCACACTCACATACTGACTTTCAAGTGTATTGACCTGACGGCCAAAATAATCGGGTTTGATGGGGAAATCCCGGGTATATTTCCGATCAATCAAAACCATTAACTCTACCTTTTGGGGGCGCCCAAAGGCAATCATGGCATCCATGGCCGCCCGGACGGATCTTCCTTTGTAGAGTACATCGTCCACCAAAATCACTTTCTTATTTTCTATTAAAAAATTGATCTTCGTCTCGTTTGCTTTAAGTGGAAGATCCCTTCTCCTGAAATCGTCCCGGTGAAAAGTGGCATCCAGGTAGCCATATCTCAGCGAAACCTGTTGGATTTCTTGCATGCGCTGGATGATTCTGTCCAGCACCAATGCCCCCCTGGGCTGGAGCCCCAGAAGCACCGTATTTTCAAAGTCATCATGGTTTTCTATCAATTGATGACAAAACCTACTGATGGTAATGGATAGCTGGGTTTGGTCAAGAACAAGTCTCTTCTGCATGATTGAAATTTGGAGCAAATATAGGAATTATTTGCATGAGCCGCCCCGGCTTAAATGAAATCCTCTACTTTAATTTTGGTGAAAAAGTTGACTTCCCTGCTTTCAGCTCTCCCATCTTCTCCCTGATAACGGATCCGTTGCTTTCCACTTAGCAAGTAGTAATCATCATACCACCACAGCAATTGCAGGCTATTTTCTTTGGTATCGGCAGTGCGTTCGTTTTCTACGATTAATTCCAATTCAAAGGACTCGTTTTCGATAACTACCTCGCCATCTTTTATCTGGCTTAACATTAACATCTCCTCGTCCAAATACATGTAAAACAGGCTTCGACCATCAAAACTGATTTCTCCATATTTCACCGGTCTGGTCTTGCTATCGTTATCCAGATCCAGGCTATTGTCCCAAACGATATTCCCCTCCTCATCGAATAAAATAAACTGAGCCGCAAGGTATTTGTACTGATTACTTACCTGACTACTCCTGAATCGGGGATCCATCCAAAGAGGGTTATACAATCCCCCGTAGCCGCCCATCATGGGATTCAAACGGTAAAAATTACTGGCATACATGCCATCTCTGGGAATGTAACGGGAAGACGAGGAAATAAAATGGTCGTTGTAAACCAGGTAGTAACCGTCCGAGCTGTTGATTTCGCGGGTGACTACCACGTTTCGTATGGGTATCTGTTTCCC
>JAWLFL010000266.1:0-5055 GCA_041685605.1 Cyclobacterium sp.
CAGTTTTGGGGAGCAAATCTCCGAAGCCCTTCGGAATACCATCCGGCAGGAGTTGGAATTCATTGCACGGAAAGACTACGCCTCCTATTTTCTGACGGTATACGACCTGGTGCGTTTTGCCCGAAAGCGGGACATCCTCTGTCAGGGGCGGGGTTCGGCCGCCAATTCGGTGGTTTGCTATTGCCTGGGCATTACCTCGGTAGACCCCTCCAAGTTCAAGTTGCTGTTTGCCCGCTTTATGTCCGATGCCCGGAACGAGCCCCCGGATATCGACGTGGATTTTGAGCACGAGCGCCGGGAAGAAGTGATGCAGTACATTTACGAAAAGTACGGACGGGACCGGGCAGGCATTGTGGCCACCGTCACCCGGCTGCATTGGAAGGGAGCGGTACGGGACGTGGGCAAAGCCATGGGCTTGTCGTTGGATGCGGTGGACCGGCTAGCCAAGTCAGGGCACGAACTGACCAAAGAATGGCTGCAAGGCGAGAAAGTGTCTTCACAGGGATTTGATCCCCGGGATTCCCATTTGCGAAAAACGCTGCTCCTCACCTGGCAGTACATGGGGTTTCCCCGGCAGTTGGGCCAGCATACCGGGGGCTTCGTGATCACCCGGGACCAGCTCTCCAACCTCTGTCCGGTACTGCATGCGCGGATGGAAAACCGGACCTGCATCGAATGGGACAAAGACGACATCGATGCCCTGGGTTTTCTGAAAGTGGACGTGCTGGCATTGGGCATGTTGACCTGCATACGCAAGGCGTTTGACCTGGTCCGGTCCCATTACGGTCGGCACCTTACCCTGGCCAATATTCCACAGGACGACCCCCGGGTCTACGAGATGATCAGCCATGCCGACACCTTGGGCGTGTTTCAGATAGAAAGCCGCGCCCAAATGTCCATGTTGCCCCGTCTGAAGCCCAGGACCTTTTACGACCTGGTGATCGAGGTGGCGATTGTCCGACCCGGACCGATACAGGGGGACATGGTGCATCCCTACCTCAAACGGCGCAGGGGAGAAGAGCCGGTGGAATACCCCTCCCGCGAATTGGAGGAGATCCTTGGCCGTACCCTGGGGGTTCCCTTGTTTCAGGAACAGGCCATGGAGATTGCCATCGTGGCGGCAGGCTTTACCCCGGCAGAAGCGGATGGATTGCGGCGAAGCATGGCGACCTTCAAGGCGCATGGGCTGGTGAGTCAGTACGAGAAAAAACTGGTAGGGGGCATGGTGGCCCGGGGCTACAAGGAGGACTTTGCCAGGCGGGTGTTTCGGCAGCTGGAGGGATTTGGTAGTTACGGTTTTCCCGAGAGCCATGCGGCCAGTTTTGCCCTGCTGGTCTACGTTTCCTGTTGGCTGAAGTACCACTATCCGGATGTTTTCGCTACCGCTCTGCTCAATAGCCAACCCATGGGTTTTTACAGACCGGCACAGATCGTCAGCGATGCCCGCAAGCACGGGGTGGAGGTAAGACCGGTGGATGTAAACCGCTCCTTTTGGGACCATGTGTTTGAGGAAAAATCCGGTCAGTACCTGTCCATTCGGCTGGGATTCCGGCAGGTGAAGGGATTGAATCAGTCGGACATGCAGTTGCTGGTGGAGCAGCGGAAAAAAGCCTATGTCCATATCACCGATCTGATCAATGCCGGGGTACCCAAGGCTGCCCTGGAGCGCCTGGCTGATGCCGATGCCTTTCGATCCCTGGGCCTGGACCGCAGGCAGGCCCTTTGGGAAGTATTGGCCCTTCAAGGCAGGCCCATCGGTGTGTTTACGGGGCAGGTGCAGGAGACACCCCGGGAAAAGGAGGTGTCCCTACCAGCCATCCCTCCCATGGAGCAGGTACTCCGGGATTATGCCGCCACCACCCTTTCCCTGAAATCCCATCCCCTCAGCCATTTGCGGGACCAACTGGAGCAGTTGCGCGTGAGCCCCACGGCCCATTTGGGGAAAATGAAGGACGGGGCTTTTGTCAAGGTTTGCGGCCTGATTACCGTAAGGCAGCGACCGGGTACGGCCAAGGGGGTGCTTTTCATTACCGTTGAAGACGAGACCGGCTTTGCCAACCTGGTGGTATGGGCCAAGACCTTTGAGAAATACCGATCGGTCATCCTTCAATCCAAACTGCTGATGGTGTCCGGGAAACTACAAATAGAAGGGGAGGTCATCCACGTGGTGGTGCGTGCTTGTCATAACCTGAACAAGCTGCTACAATCCAATCCTCCGGAACAAAACCAACTCTCAGACAGGAAAAGAGGCGAAGGGAAAAAAATTCCCCAAACCTCTACTGGAGAAAAGGGGCAACAGGGGGAATTATTTCCTTCCAGGGATTTCAAATAAGTGTCGGCTAATTTGTCAATGCGAAAGCACCTAAATGTAAATAAATCCAATAAAAAGGAAGGTGCTGAATTTATTTTACCGTAAGGCTAATTTCATCAAAATAAAGCTTCCCCGAAATCCCTCTTGGCTTTGTTAAATTAACCCGGATGAAATCGGCTTCAGCAGGGAAGTTATCCGTGGTGACGATAATGGGTGTCCAATCAAAATCACCTTCCAGAAAAAAATCAGTGGATGAATTATTGCTATCTTGATAATATGCTTCGCCTTCTGGCCGGGGATTGATGTTAAAAGTGACCAAAACGGAAGGCGCGTAGGGATAGCTGCGTTGTATATTTTCTCCCTTGACGAATGCTACCAACTCTAAGCTACTTCCCGGTGCAGGCATGGGGCCGGAATAACTTTGTGACCAGGATCCGGAGTTGAAGTTCAAACTATCCGGGTTTGCTATGAATAGGGACTGATTTCCAGTCATAAAGATTTCTTTGCTTATCCCAGTATCGATTCCCCCAGTATGATTAACCATCCTGCAAGATAGTCGAAAAATCCATGCAGCTGTAATGCATAAGCCAATCGGGGGCTAGCTTTTCCTACCTTTTGAACGTTTGAAAAGTTTGAAAAAAGATAAAAAAACTTGCAGGTATAAAAAAATTTAACCACTATTGTGTCATAATATACTATGACACTAAAACACTATGCCAATGATTCAACTTAGTAATGTCAGTTACGGCTATCGAAAATTGGAAAGGCTTTTCCAACATATGAATTTGGAAGTTAGAGAGGGAAATATAGTGGGCCTATTGGGTAAAAATGGAGCCGGGAAATCATCGCTATTGCGTTTGACCAACGGACTGCTTAAAGTGCAGCAGGGTGATATATCCGTTCTCGGACACGATCCTTTTAAACGTTCTCCCTATTTTCTCCGGAAGGTCATTATGATACCGGAAGAGTATAACCTACCGGACAAAACCGTTATGGGAAAATTTGCCAGTTCTCTTGCCGTGTTTTACCCCAACTTCGAAAAGGAAAAATTTCATTCCCTCCTTCAGAGTTTTGATCTGGATCCTTCCAAGAAGCTTGGGAAGTGTTCTTACGGACAGCGAAAGAAATTCTTAATTGCCTTTGCGCTTTCCACGGGATGCAAGCTGTTGCTCTTGGATGAACCTACCAATGGGCTGGACATTCCATCTAAAAGCATTTTCCGCAAAATGGTAGCCGCCAACCTACGTACAGATCAAACGGTGATTATCAGCACCCACCAAGTAAAAGATGTGGAAAACCTGATTGACCGGGTCATCTTGGTGGATCAAGGACGAATCGTCCTTGATCAGGACATGCTGGCCATCAGCGACCATTATTCCTTTGGTTTTAGTGCCCAGCTTAGCAAAGAATGGATCTATTCGGAAAAGGCCCAGGGAGGCTACCATTTTTTCAAAAGACTTACCCCCGGAGAAAACCCTACCCAAGTGAATTTGGAATTGTTTTTCAATGCCGTTTCTCAGGGGATAGTTTTAGTTGAATCCACCCAAAATGAGACCGTATTATGAAAGAAGTATTTGACATTAACCGATTTGGAAAATTGCTGCGCTATGACCTTAGCGTGAATAGGTGGGAATATATACTACTGTTACCTGTCTCAATCTTGGCGCTTTGGTTTGTTATGTTTATGTCTTATGGAAACGTAAATGCAAGTAACTTCGAGGCAGGCAACTATCTCCCAATCTATTTCATTGGATATTTGATTATGGGAATTTTTCTCAACTCCAAAAGCTTTGGTGCGTTAAAAAACAGACTCAGTGCCACCTCATACCTAACGCTGCCCGCATCGACCTTTGAGAAGTTTTTTCTTCATTGGTTTATGCGTATTGGGTTGTTCACTATCCTGTACCCTGTCGTGTTTTATATAGGAGTAAATTCCTTTATACCCATTTTCAAATTTGGGGTGAAACTGTATCTCAGCTATCAAGGGGCACCAGCTATTTTTCCTGAAATCGCACCATTTGAATTCACTTTGGTGAATCCCCAATATGGAAGATTCATTTTTATACCCTTTGTAATTTATTTTGGGCTCATTTTCGCTTTGACGCTGGTACAGTTAGGGAGTATTGCCTTTGGGAGGTGGAATCTGGTAAAAACCAGTGGGGTTTTAATTGGTGTTCTGGCCTTATTTTATTTATATCTCAAACTAATTGCTGCTTTCAAAGGCGGGTTTGAGGTTATAAGGCCAAATTTTTACCTCGACGGGTTTCCTGAACATATCACCTTACTTGAAATAGGCCTTATGCTGCTTATGGTCATTAGCTTAATGGTATGCTGGACAGCCACTTTTTTGAAACTTAAAGAAAAGGAGGTATAAGATGGACTTTAACGAATCAAAAAATATCTTTCTTCAAATAGAGGAGTGGCTGAATAATCGCATCTTGGAAGATAAAATCCATCCTGGGGACCGCATTCCTTCGGTTCGGGAATTGGCGGAGGAGATGGAGGTTAATCGAAACACGGTCATGAGAACTTACAGTACGATGGAAAATAAAGGCATACTCGAAAACCAAAGAGGTATAGGTTTTTTTGTGGCACTTGAGGCACCTGAAATTATCAAAAACATGCAGAAAACGGAGTTTTTTGAAAAGGAATTACCCCGATTATTGGAGCGCATCAAACTCTTACGACTGACTTCCAAAGACCTCATTGAATTAGTAACCCTCATTAAAAACAACGATCATGAA
>JAWLFL010000267.1:0-1928 GCA_041685605.1 Cyclobacterium sp.
TTCCCTTTTCATTTGAAATATGGTAATCAGTAGCGAAAGATGCTGAGACCACCAGAAAAGTGAAAATGGCGATTAAAAATGCATGTGTTTTCATGAGTTCAGAAATTATATTGATGACACTTGTTCCGTTTTTATTCTTCTTGATATTTTTTGAAGGAATATTCATTTTGTTCTATCTTTTCTGAATTATAAATTCCTAAAACAGTATTTTGACTATTGGAATTTAATTTTTTGAATTTTATATATACCAAAATGATATTCTAAATATTCCTCTGTATTTGTTAATTATATATATAAAGTACTTAAAACCAAATGTTTTAACTGAGAGAATATTTGTCAGACAGCGCGGTTAATAGGATAATTTCTGTATGTGATTTCAATATTGTTTTTGAAATTATTTTTATTGCCGATAGTCCTAAAAAAGCGAGAGAAAAAATATTTTTAAAAAATCGATGTTTTTTTCAGTAGTTTTCAGAAGAGGGCGGTTAGGCAACTATTTCATGCCCAAATGGGCGGGTGCATTGGATGAAAATCCATCAGTAAAAATGGTTCATGGGAATTTTAATACCGAATTTCCTTTTGTTTTGGGAAAACATAAGGAAACTTGAAGCACTTTGAGGTTTTTAAACCTTAGCGAAGTCGATTGGCTATGGGCCAGAAATAGGGGTGATGACGAAGAGAGGCAAAACCAACTAATGTTTTGTCCCAATTTAAAGAGGGGGGATGTTTTAATCCTTCCAAAAAAAAAGTATGAAACCTTAGGATAGCTACTTTTGGAAAGGAATTAGTAGGTTCTTGTGCTATTTTCTTATTAAAAAAAGGCTCTGAAAGGGAGCGAGCGTCAGTTGATTCGTATGAGATTTGCCCGAAAGGTCTTGCCAGTCAGCTTCCACTGCCATCACTTCCGCACTGTTTTGGGGGTTGGTCAGTAATTTGTAATTTTTCTGCTCTGGTAATTTCTGAACGGGGTCCACAGATGATATTAAAAATTCGGTTATTCGGGTGGTTTCATTTCCCTGGTAAAACGTCAGCATTAGTGCAGGAACTGCCTGCGCATCCGGACGATCAAAAACCAGGTAAAAATCACGCACACTCCTTTCTGGTATAAGTACCTTGCTGGCACTTAATTTTCGGTAGGTAGGACCATTTTGTCTCAGATAGATTTCTACCGCCGATTTTTCTGAGTTCGTAATGGAAAAGGATAGTGCATAGGCCGTCCTATTTTTCAACCCAGAAAGATTTACCTTCACCTCAGACTTCTCCGAATTCCCGGATATCGAGAAATCTCCCTCCGTTCCCCAACTAATGTTGCACCCTTTTGTACAGGCAATACGTTCCTTCATTGTGGGACCGGATAGCGTTTTCCCTGAATGATAATTGTCCTTGGTGGTACCCTGTTCCAAATGGGTTTTCAATTCCCTGCTAGTAGCGGATTGTTCCCAACCGGAGGTTTCTTTCCAATTTTCTAAACCATAAAACATTTCCTCATTGGAGGCAAGGTTTTGAAGCTGAAACGAAATACCCGCTCCACTTAGATCCAGGTATTGATTTTGGTCGGAATGGCCGATGGTTTCAAATTCAGGAATTCCAGACCGGATTCCCATGGCGATTTGGTGCGGTTCCTTTTTAATTAGCGTATTATTTGAAATCCTTATGTTTTCCAGTGGTTCACCCAAGTCATCGTCAGCTAGAAAAACCAAATAGCCCGCATCGAAAACAAGATTATCGCTTACGTCTATGTTTTGTGCATTATGAAGGTAGATGCCTTTATTAGAAACCTGGTAGATGGTATTGTCCTTTATTCGGACATTATTGGAATTGTCATCTATGTAAATCCCCTCTGCGGGAGCAGGTAAATCCGATCCCTGAAGTGGGGTGCCAGCTCTTGCTCCTTTTCCATTTCGAACGGTATTTCCGATAACCTTTCT
>JAWLFL010000267.1:2028-5035 GCA_041685605.1 Cyclobacterium sp.
CCTGTTGTTTTCGAGATCCTGGTACCATTCTCCGAATTGATCCAGGGTGTTGAGGTGATTTTGAATAAAAAAACCATATCCTTTTTTGGGTTCATAACTTGTTGCCGATGAAAAAGTGACCGTATTACCCTGCCCGGCGGTGATTTTCTGCCGATCGATGATCCAGTGGTTTTTTCTAAGCACCAATTCTGCTCCCTTCCAGCCGCCATTGTCCAGAAATATCTCGTGGCTCAATTGATTTTTTCCTGCTACTTTTTCCGGTATCAGGTACCCTTTATTTTTCTCATCCGAATTAGGAAACCGGCCCATGGCTTGAGGCTTTCCATCCATCGTTAGGACCCGGATTTGACTACTTGAAGGAGGTAATTCCACAAAATAAATGCCGGGTGAATGGCGTTTCCATCCCTTTAATTCGGTTAAGCCCGTAATCATTGGAAGCGAGCCATTTCCATAATGACTATAAACGATGGGTTTTTCTTTTGTTCCGGATTTTTTTAAGTGAAGCGTTCCGAAAAATAGGTCTCCTTTTTTAAATAAAACAGAATCTCCTGGCGATAATTGCGGAATAAACTGATTTAATCTTTCCAGGCTTTGCCAGGGAGTTGCCGGATTTTGGGCTTCCTCTGGTGTATGGGTATCCTTGCCTGTAGAGGATGATAGGTAATAGCTGGCTGCGGACGTCTTAAAAAAAATGCCTAACCAAAGCAGGAATGATAAAAAACGGGTTCGGATCATGGCTTATTCAATTGTTCCTTCTAGTTTTAAAGTAAATTTATAAATGGGAATGAATCGTTCGAAAAACATCCGGTCAGGAATTTTGATTCGTTACAATTTTGATACCAGGCGGCATCATTGCTAAGCTTATGGCATTAAATCGTTTATTTACTGAGAAAATCAATCCAAAAAGAATGACTTACCCCAATAAAGCATTCATTTTTCTATTTTCAAAGAAGCTTTTTCTTGTTTGCTGGTGGTTCATGGGGTTTCACCTAGCAATGGCACAGGAAACCACCTTCACCAATCCCATTCGCGATGGAGCGGATCCCTGGGTATACCAGAAGGGTAAACACTACTATTATTCGATGAGTACGGGCGATGGAGTTGCGGTGTCAGTATCAGAAAGGCTTACCGACCAGGGAACTCCGGTGAAGGTATGGGAAGCTCCGGAAACGGGATGGAACCAGGCAACTGTCTGGGCCCCGGAAATCCATTACTTCAACGGTCATTGGTATATTTACTACGCTGCGGGAAAGGAACCGGGGAACCCGTTTATACATCAACGCTCCGGCGTTTTGAAATCTGTCGGTGAGGATCCTTTTGGTCCCTATGATGACATGGGCATGCTCTATACAGGAGATGACCTGTCGGATCCGGGATCTGCCGTATGGGCCATCGACCTGAGCCCGGTAGTGATTCAGGGAGAACTGTATGCAATCTGGTCTGGCTGGGAAGAAAACAGGGATACCGATAAAACAAAGCAACACCTATATATAGCTACTATGTGTGACCCGGCTACGATCTGTGGCAATCGGGTAAAGCTATCTTCTCCTGATGAACCCTGGGAAAGGGGAGGCCCACTGGATTTGAACGAGGGCCCTCAGGCGTTGCAACACCAGGAAAAAACGTTTATCATCTATTCGACCAGAGAGTCCTGGCTCAAGGAATATCGCCTCGGACAGTTGCAGCTGACGGACGCTACCTCGGACCCGCTAAATCCGGATAATTGGGAAAAATCCGGTCCTGTTTTCATGGGAACTAATAAGGTGCTGGGAGTGGGACATTGTAGTTTTGCCAAATCGCCGGATGGAACAGAAGATTGGGTTCTTTACCATTCTAAAAAATCCGAGACCCCTGGCTGGGATAGGGATATACGCTTGCAACCGTTTAGCTGGGATGAAACAGGCAATCCTGATTTTGGATCACCTGTTCCTGAAGGCAGCCCAATCCCAATTCCATCCGGAGAACCAGATTAGTCATCGGTCAATTCCTTTTGCTTATTAAAATAGTCCACCTGAAAGCGTTGTTCATTTTCATTTCTAAGGTAGAGTGTACGGGTAGGAAATGCGATATCAATGCCCATCGCATCAAACTGCTCTACTATTGCAAAATTGATTTGTTGTTGGATGTCCATGTACTTGTTGTAATCGGCGACTTCGATGTAATAGACCACTTCAAAATCCAGACTGTAATCTCCGAATGCCTTGAAATGAGCCCTGTCAAAAGTTACCGGGGATTGATTTTCCACAATTTCTTTCAGCATTTCCGGTATTTTTTTTAGGGTTTTCAAAGGCGTCTCGTATGTGACTCTCACGCCAAATAAAATCCGTCTCCGCTGCATTTTCTTATAATTGTGGATTCGTGAACTGGTAAGATCACTGTTTGCCACCACCAATTCTTCGCCCGAAAGGGTTTTGATTCGGGTAGTTTTAATGCCGATTTTATCTACGATTCCATTTTTATCGTCCACGACAACGAAATCCCCAATTTCAATGGGCTTGTCAAAAAAGAGAACAAAATAATTAAAAAGGTCTCCCAGGATATTCTGGGCCGCCAATGCAACAGCAATACCACCAATTCCTAATCCGGTAATTATGGTTGTGACGTTGAAACCAAGATTATCAAAAAGTAATAAAATACCCAATGCCCAAATCATCACCTTCACCAAAATAATGATTCCGCCGATTTGTTTTACTTTTTCCTCTCCGTTCTTCTGTTTTTTCACATAAGAACGGAAAAGCGTGATAATAAAAAGTGCTAAAACTTGAACGTTGTAGTAGGTAAGCACCACTTTATGGGCGACTGATAGGCTTTTTGCCAGCATGTCAGAAATAGTCAGCGTTTGTATTCCCCAAAAAACAAAGGATATGTAAATTGCTGGCAAAAGATAGTTTTCAACAATTTCTAATAAGAAATTATCCAGATTATTGTCGGTCTTTTCGGTTATTTTTTTTAGTTTACGAATGATAGATTTTTTGAAGATTTTGATAATCCCCATACCTAATAAAAT
>JAWLFL010000268.1:0-4998 GCA_041685605.1 Cyclobacterium sp.
ACTTGAGCAATTTCAAGAAATTAGCGACGCGAACCAAATTACAATTGGGATTGGCTTGCCCACCATATCGGACGCAGGTATACTGATCAGCATGATTCTATTTGATCCCGGGCAGGGTAGAAAAATTTATTCCAAACAAAAACTACATTTGGACGAACGACCGTATCTTGTTCAAGACAACCATCAGATAATTTTGACCATAAAAAGCAAAAAAATTGCCCCAGCCATTTGCTATGAATCACTGCAACCCGAACACGCGGAAAGCGCGCACAGGCTGGGAGCAGAAATATATATAGCAAGCGTTGCCAAGTCCCAGAAAGGGGTTGAAAAAGCATTCAGACATTTCCCGAAAATCGCAAAGAAGTTTTCAATGCCCGTGCTGATGTCCAATAGCATTGGATTTTGTGATAATTTTCAAAGCGTTGGACAGAGTGCTATTTGGAATAATCAAGGCGAACTTTTGAAAAAATTAGATAGCGACAAAGAAGGACTTCTACTAGTTGACACGGAGACGCAACAGGTAATGGTAAAGGAAAAAGTCGTCGGCAACACGTAAGTTCTTCCCCCTTAGCTGGATCAGGCTGTACGTTTTGTTCAGCCAAGCGCTCAGAATGGGGTTTTTCGGGAAAGGCAGAAGGGGTTGTTTATGGTATTGTGGGCAGCTGCATTCCTATTGAAAAATCATTATTTGGAGTCAGCCAGGGTTCTCTTGATCAATTGCCTACTGCTTCGGCTGTAGGCAATGTGGAATTTTTCCCTCATCAATGGCTTTAGCCAAATCATGAGTTCTTAAAGCACTCAAATCCGAACTTCACATTTGATAAAGAGGGTTGCGCCTCACCTCTTTCTTAATCAGTCAGACCGATTGTAAAATTCAATATGGTAAAAGCGGGACAATTATTTCCAGGGTTTTTCCCCTTGCGGTATCATTTTTGTCACCAAATTGGGAAACTTGAAAAATATGAATAAGACCATTCTTTTAAACAAACGCCCGCATGGAAAACCGACCCTCGATGATTTTAAAACGGTCAGCGAGGAAGTCCCTACTGCCAAGGAAGGAGCCGTTTTGCTGAAAACAGTTTACGTTTCGGTCGACCCCTACCTGCGTGGAAGGATGAATGATGCGAAATCCTATATTCCACCGTTCGAATTAAACAAACCGATTCAGTCGGGAATAATAGCTGAAGTGGTGGACTCCAACCTTACGAATTTCAAAAAGGGCGAGTTTGTGTCTGGTATGTTGGAGTGGAAGGAATTCCAAACTTCTAAAGGTAAAGGTCTGAATAAAGTGGATCCGACAGTGGCGAAACTATCCAGTTATTTGGGGATTTTGGGAATGACCGGGCTTACCGCCTATTTAGGCTTGATGGAAATCGGAAAGCCAGTGCAAGGGGAGACCTTGGTGGTTTCCGGTGCTGCCGGAGCCGTAGGAACCGTCGTCGGACAGATTGGAAAATTGGTCGGTTGCAAAGTGGTGGGTATTACCGGCGATGATGAAAAAGTAAAGCTTTTAACCTCAACTTTTGGCTTTGATCATGCCATCAATTATAACACAACGCCCGATTTGAAAAAGGCTATCAAGGAAGCCTGTTCTGAGGGGGTAGATATTTATTTTGACAACGTAGGCGGGGAGATATCTGATGCGGTATTGGCAAACATCAATAAGTTTGCGCGATTGCCGGTTTGTGGTGCCATTTCGCTTTATAACGAAACAGAAGTGCCAATGGGCCCTCGATTGCAGCCCATACTCCTCACCAAAAGTGCCACCATGCGCGGATTTATCATCGGTGACTTTGCGGGAAAATTTCCATCCGCCATACAGCAGCTAGCTTCCTGGCTAAAAGACGGAAAACTACACTTCAGCGAAACCATTGTAGAAGGATTTGACAACATTCCGCAGGCATTTCTGGATTTGTTTGAAGGAAAAAATAAAGGGAAAATGGTTGTAAAGGTATGAGAACTGCCATGGCATTGCCAGATGACGGGATTATATAAAACAAATCCAACTATTCCCCTTGCGATAAAATGCATAGACTGTCTTCCATTGCCTCCACCGAATGGGTAATTTCAAGGGGTATTTCTACTTCGTCATATTGCCTTAGTTCTATAACCCTGTTTTCCTCTTTATAAATCACTGTTCCTTCCAAAACGGTTAATTTTGATGGCGTATGGGCTTTGTGTTCTTGCAATATCATCCCTTTTCGGAACCCCATGATTAGTACCTTAAAGCCTGTTCCGTGATGGAGTGACTTGGCAATGGGATGGGTAGCAGTTTTTAGTTCGGCTTTTATTTCTTTGATCGTCATCGGTTTATCCTTAGGTAATGTCCAACTATTTTTCCTTTATTGAAAGACAGGGTTATTGATGGCATTCAACGAATAGCCCCTCAATCAGCCGTTTGTCAAAACCGTTTCGATAATTTAGATTGGTCTTTTGGGCTGCTTGCTTATTTAGTAAGCCTAAGTTAAGAAAAACCTCGGGAAGGTCCAGTTTTATATGTGTTCCTTCCAATCCCAAAAAAGCCTGTCCATGGAATTGACTTTGTATTTCTCGAAAAAAATCGTTTTTCACAACCTCCAGCCCTACCTTTACGTCCAATACCTGCACTGTTTTTTAAAACATCCATACGTTAACTATGAAAAAAATATTAATTCCCATTGGCATCATCCTCCTGATTGGCATATTTGTCTATACCAAAGCCGTAGGCGTGTACAATACCTTTGTACAAACCGAAGAAACCATCAACGGTTCTTGGGCCGAAGTAGAAACCCAGTACCAGCGCCGGGCAGACCTGATTCCGAATTTGGTCAATACGGTAAAGGGCTATGCAGACTTTGAACAGGAAACGCTGACGGGTGTGATCGAAGCGCGTGCGAAAGCCACGTCCATCAGCTTGCAGGCGGATGACCTAACACCTGAAAATATTGAACGGTTTCAGGAAGCACAGGACCAACTGAGCGGGTCGCTTAGCAGGCTACTCGTGGCCGTGGAGCGGTATCCCGACCTGAAAGCCAATCAAAACTTTCTTGAATTGCAAGCACAACTCGAAGGGACGGAAAACAGAATTGCCGTCGCCAGAAGAAACTTCAACCAGTCCGTTCAGGGCTACAATGCCAACCTAAGAACTTTCCCAAACAATGTGTTTGCCGGTTGGTATGGGTTTGAAACGAAGGGTTATTTCGAAGCGGCAGCTGGTTCTGAAAATGCACCCACAGTAGAATTTTAAATTCAAATCTTATGGCCGAAAAACTATTCAGCACAGCAGACCGGGCCATTATCACCGATGCCATCCGGAATGCCGAAAAAGAAACATCCGGTGAAATCCAGGTTCACATCGAAAGCCATTGCAAAGGAGAAGTGCTCGACCGCGCTGCCCAGGTATTCGAGAAACTCAAGATGCACAAAACCAAGTACCGCAATGCGGTGCTTTTTTACCTGGCGGTGGAGGACCATCAATTTGCCATTCTAGGAGATGCCGGGATCAACCAGGTGGTTCCGGAACACTTCTGGGAAAATATCAAAGAAGAAATGGTGATCCATTTCAAAAGAAAGGAATTTACCGAAGGCCTTAGAAAAGGCATCGAACTATCCGGGCAGCAACTTCGACAACATTTTCCTTATGACCAGAAGGGGGGCATCAACGAGCTACCCAACGAAATTTCCTTTGAATAAAACATTATGATCAAAAGACAGCTATTCACCCTATTATTTTTAGCATCCCTTTCATTTGCCGGCTGGGCGCAGGGAGATTTTCCGGAAAAACCCAACCCACCCCGGCTGGTAAATGACTTCTCCGAGACCCTTTCCCAGCAGGAGGTCAGGCAATTGGAAAACAAACTGCTGGCTTACAATGACAGTACCTCTTCCCAGGTTAGCGTCGTTTTGATCAACTCGATTGGGCCTTATGCGATAAGTGATTATGCCTTTCAATTAGGTGATAAGTGGGGAATCGGAAGGAAAGATAAGGATAATGGCATACTGATCCTTGCTGCGATGAAAGACCGCGAGGTCTTTATTGCGACGGGATACGGCATGGAAGGCGCCGTTCCGGATGCTTTGGCCAAGCGAATTGTCGAACAGCTCATTGTGCCCAATTTCCGTTCTGGGGATTATTTTGCCGGTCTGGACCAGGCTACGGACATGATCTTTAAGCTGGCTTCCGGGGAGTATGAAGCCGCAGAGCAGCTACCACCATCGGGTCGGCCTGCAGGCGCATTTCCGTTTATATTGATTTTTATTTTTGGCATTGTGATATTGACCCTGATCAAAAACCGAAGGGACAACAATAACCACATGGGCGGAAAACGTGGCGGCGTGGATTTTTTTACCACCATGATGCTAGCCAGTATGCTTGGAGGCAATAGAGGCAAATATGGCGATTTTTCCTCCGGAAGTGGAGGCTTTGGCGGCAGTGGTGGAGGAGGTTTCGGTGGCTTCGGGGGCGGCAGCTTTGGAGGCGGTGGCGCGGGTGGTAGCTGGTAAGCTAGAAATAGACATCCTGGCTATTTTTATCAGGCGGAAAGGCGAACTCAGGGGCATTTCTCTGCTTGATCCGGAATGAGACCCTGTTTCAAAGAAGGTTTTGCTTCTGGATTGGAAAATCTGGACCGTTATTTGAGTACAAGCACATAAAGTCAATAAACAGTTAGTTTTCAGTGACTAAGTGCAAGAAAATTTACCTAATAGTTGTGGAAAGCGCATGCCCCCAGGACCAATTTTTCATCTGATTTCCGGGAAGTTTTTAATAATGGGAAAGGTCAGTATATCTTAAGAAAGGAACGGTAACGGACTGGTTTTTTTTGTTTTTCATAAATTAATTGCTGGTAAATTCTTAAATTTCTAATAACTACCCTGAAATTGCCTCATGCAACGAGCATATTCCG
This sequence comes from Cyclobacterium sp., assembly GCA_041685605.1. GTDB lineage: Bacteria > Bacteroidota > Bacteroidia > Cytophagales > Cyclobacteriaceae > Cyclobacterium. The sequence goes on from JAWLFL010000268.1 coordinate 4,884, forward strand.
GTGATTTATTTCAATTGGGAAAGGTTTTGTTTACAAAAAAATAGCTTTTGCCAACATAAGTAAATCTTCCTATGAAATCATTGGGCTGAGGTATCATTAGTAGAAATCAGTTGAA
>JAWLFL010000269.1:0-4977 GCA_041685605.1 Cyclobacterium sp.
TGGGACCATGCCCAGACAAAAAGACCAGGTTTCCGGTTCGGACTGCCCGAACAAAATTGGCTGTAGGAGGGGACGGTTCGCTTAGCGTGATGCCCATGGTCTTTAACTTCTGTTCGGGATGCTGCTGTGAATAACCCATCCATGAAACGGTCATGAGTCCCCATAATAATAGAAATTGTAGTGGTTTTTGCATAATTAATTAGTTATTTATTTGATTCACTATTCCTAACGGTATTAGTCATTCCAAGGCCTGCTGCCCAGACCATTCAAGTCCCAAACGATGCTACCCGCCCTGAGCGTAAGTTCTGCTTCTAATTTTTGAGTGCCGGCATTGGATTCCCCTGCGGAATCTAAAAATCCAAACGCTCCCTGGTGCAAAGTAAAGACGGCCAGATCCGCTTCTGCTCCCACCGATAAGTGACCCAAATCCTCCCGCTGAATTACCTGAGCAGGTTTCCAGGTGGACGCTTCTATGGCCTCCTGAAGGCTCATGCCAAGATTCATCATTTTGGAGACCACATTGGACATGTCCTTCATTCCACGATTCATACTACCCGTGTGCAGATCGGTACTGATGGTATTGGGCCAAAATCCCTGCTGCGTGGCAGGAACGGCGATATCGTAATAAAAAGAACCGCCCCCGTGTCCTACGTCAAAGATCAAGCCCTTTTTCTGAGCCGTCCACCAGTGCCCCCTTACTTTTTCGCTTTCATTAATAACCGCTTCTTTTGGCCCATGACCGGAGTAATTCCTGCCATACATATGCGTCAGGATATCTCCTGGCCTCAGGATCTCCAGAAAGAGAGTTGCCAGCGGTAAGGCAGGATCCGCTCCTCCCAAATCCACCATCACCGGGATATTGGCGGCATCCCCTGCCGCTGCCGCTTTCCGATAAGGCTCCCACTCATGTCCCCGGTAATGGGCGATCTTTACACCGATTATTTCGGGAAACTGCCGGGCTACCATTGCCGTCATTTTGGCATCCATGTCCCCCTGGTCTTGTTCCCGCGGGACGACCCCACTCATGCCATCGCCCACGATGTTGATAAAGGCAAGAACCCGGGTTCGGGACCTGTCGATCACTTGTTCTTTAAATTGCCGAAAATTTCGCCATCCCGCACCACCTGCGTCCGCCACCGTGGTTACGCCTGCCCGGAAGGTAAACCCATCCGGGGGCAAAGCGGAAAAACTATTGCTTAAATACCGGTGAGGGACCGTGCCGTAGAAATGGTGACCATGAATGTCTATCAGTCCGGGGCTTACGATCATTCCCTGCGCATCAATTGTCTTTTTTGCATCCCCAGCAGCCATGTTTTTGGCGACACGGGCGATTTTCTGATCTTTTATGGCAATGTCCATCACCTCGTCCAATTGATTTTTTGGATCGATAACATGTCCGTTTTTGATCAACATATCGTATTGCTGGGCCTGAATGGAAAGCAGGCTCCAGCATAGAAAGGCGAGTGATAGAAAGGTTTTCTTCATGGGTTATTGAAAGATAAGGTTGCCGAAGTACTTCGGTAAATGAAAATCCGGACGCTGGTTAATGACTTCATTCCAGGTAATATAATGTGGATTGCTGGTCCGGCTCCCTGTTTTGTAGAAATTGGCCTTCCAAACCACCCCGGGAGCGGGGGAAGTGATGGTCCGGTATTGCTTTAATAGTTCGACGGGTAGCCGGAATTCAATATACCAGGTGGTGGGTTCCTTGATTTCAGGAATGACTTCTCCCGGGAGGCTATGTGCAATTTCAATTTTATTGATCCGCTCGGAGTTAACCACTTCGTATTCTTGGCGCGGGGAGGTGACATGGTGAAACAAGGGCACGCCAGCGGCATTGATCTCCAGGTTAAAGTACTCCAATGGCTTGGAAACATCCGGGGAAAAGAAAAACTCCACGCAGGAGTCGGTGGATACCGGGCCGTTTATTTCCTGCACTAAAGCCTGTACAAATCTATCCTCGACCTTGAAAATACCATAAATGTTTTGTTTATCGTACCTAAGCTTTACCTGGGTGCGAGGACTGAATGCAGGTTTTTCTCCCATATGCAAGGCAATATCGGCTGCAGGCACTTCTTTCCATTCGGGTTTTTCCCAATTTCCATCAATGGCTAAAGGCTGATTCACGGGCTGGACGAGGTATTCGGCAGGGTTTGGTCCGGGAGGATTCATGCTGTCTGGGATAGCGTTGGAGGATTCAACAAAATACAATGTAAATAGGAAGTATATAAGCTGCATGGTCGGATGAATTTAACTAATTGAACGCTCGTACACAAATTATTTCAGATCCTTGCGCACCTGAGCTACCTCGGCAGCAGAAATGCTGGCGGCGTTATTCCCGAAGCTTTTCCGGATGTAAGTCAGCACACCTGCCACCTCCGCATCGCTTAAAAACGAATGCGCGGGCATGATGCCGTTGTAAGCTACTCCGTTTACCTCAATCTGTCCTTCCAGGCCATTTAGCAACAGGCTGATTAATCTTTTCCTGTTTGGCCCCCTATTAGCGGTCACCCATTCTGTCTCTGAAAGCGGTGGAAAGCGCGTTCCATCCCCTTTTCCATTCGTCTGATGACAGGTAGCGCAATAAATATTGTAAGTTTGCGCACCGGTTTCTAACAAACCTTTTTCCAGGTTGTCTTTTTGTTCGTCCGGATTTTTGATATTCGTTCTGCTATTTTTACGTTCCTCCAGTTTTGCCAACGCAGCTTCCCCAAATTCAGACTTGTCACCGGTATACATGACCCGCCATATTTTTCCCTGCACGCTTTCGGTGATGTATAGGGAACCGTCCGGTCCCATGGAAATTCCCATGGGTCGGGCAGCGGCATCGCCGGTGTTGACGATGGTGTCCAGTTGGGCAAAGCCATCGGCGAAGACCTCCCAGGGTCCGGATGGCTTCCCACCTTCGAAAGGCACAAATCCCACAAAGTAGCCACCTTGGGGATAAGGCCCCCGGATGGTACTACCGTGAAAGGCGACAAAGGCTCCATCTTTATACCTGTCGGGAAACTGATCTCCCTGATAAAAGTACAGGTCATTTGGGGCGAAATGCCCGGGAAATCCCAATAATGGCCATTCCACGTTCTCAGCACCGGTTGCTTTTTCCTTGTCTCCTCCATATTCCGGGTTCAACAGCTTTTTTTCCCGTATCTGGTCGTAATAATAATAAGGCCAGCCGCCATCGGTTCCTTCTTCCACCTTTAAAAATTCCTCAGAGGGCAGGACGGCTGACTCCCATCTGGAAAATAGATCCGGCCAGGTACGGTGTAGATTATCCCTGCCATGTTGCACGACGTACAGGCTGTTTTCTTTCTCATTCCAGTCCATGGCAACCACGCTTCGAATGCCCGTTGCATACCTGTATCCGTCTTGCTGGGTTTGATTTAGCTTATTCGCATCAAACCTCCAGATGCCTCCGTGCCATTCCAATTGAGGACAGGGATCTAAGCCGGGGGCACCGGGCCTTCGGTTAAACTCCTGACAGACATCACCGGGAGAGCCGAAAGGGATATACATGTATCCCTGATTGTCAAAAGCAATTGGCTTGGCGATATGTTCGTAGCCATGCACGGCATTTTTATAATCATCTTTCATGATGAGCTCCACCTCTCCCTCCGGCACCAGTTTCTCTGGATCCAGCCGGGTTCGGTAAACCTCGCCAGCGGTGCTAAAATACAAGTAACCGTTATGTACCTCCATACCGGTACCATAGTTGCCCGTGTCAGGGTAATCTCCAAAGGTTTCAACTTGGTCGGCCTTTCCATTTCCGTCGGTGTCCCTCAGGGCAACAATTCCCTGCCCGGCTTCATTTGGGACCCGTAATTTTACGTAAATATCGCCATTATCATTGACGGTCAGGTGACGTGCCCTTCCAATACTGTCCACTACCACTACCGCCTCGAAACCATCTGGCAAAAATAATCCGCCATTATCCGGGTCAGCCTCAGGCAAACTATCTCCCGTTTGGCAAGAACTAATAAGTAAAATTGTTGTCCATATGAATGCCAGGGGTTGTGGGTAATGATTAAAGTATCTTGGTCCTTTCATTTGTTTATAATTGTCTTTTAGTGGTCACAACTTTTCCCGTACCGAAGGTCGGGATAGCCTGTCCCGAACTTCATTCAGGAGAATCTCGCCTGGTTTATGATTATCTCTCCGTGAGTTGCATGCGTCATGCTCGATTTCATGGTGTAAGCATCAACTGAGGTTTGATTATGTTTTGGTTGCTGAGGTGATAAAACATCGCAAATGGGTGACAAAGCCTGTGGAAAATCGCTCTGGTTTGGTCTTACTCACGCGCCAACTCCTTTATTCCAGGCGCATTTTATCGGGACGTTTCTTTAACCCCCAGACCTACATGCCTAAACAAAATATACCTCATACTATTGTACATTTCAATGAGTAAGTTAATGGGATTTCGTAAAAATCCATTGGAATAAATCGTAAATTCTAGCGATAAATTACTTAAGTGGACATTGCATGCCAGAAATGGCGAAATGAGGAATGGAAAAAGTGCAAGCATGCCCAGGGAATATGCCTGACCTTCCCACGAGATAAGTACCAGGCAGACCTAAATGGCCTTAAGCGACGGAGGTGAGGGAATGTAAATATTCTTTTATGTCTTTCAAGTAATGCATCACATGGACATTGGATGGGATGGTTAGGTCCTGACCGACTATCTGGTACCCCGAAACCAAAATTCCAGCATCCGGAAATCTTTCAGAAAGAGAATGTAAGTAAGGCTGCACTTGCTCTCCGGAGGGAGATGTAGTAATGACCGTTACCAGAAAATCCGGTTGGTGTACCTTATACACGCTATTCAGGTCATTATCCGGGGTGTTTTGACCAAGGTAAATGACCTTGTGACCATGAGACTTCAAAAGGTAGCAGGAAAATAGTAAGGAAATTTCATGGAGCTCCCCCTCGGGTAAATACAGCAGGAATTTTTTTCCTCCTCCGGAATACAATTGCCCATCG
>JAWLFL010000063.1:0-1281 GCA_041685605.1 Cyclobacterium sp.
AAAAGGTAGCAGGAAAATAGTAAGGAAATTTCATGGAGCTCCCCCTCGGGTAAATACAGCAGGAATTTTTTTCCTCCTCCGGAATACAATTGCCCATCGATGGCCACGATTAATTTTTGCCTTACGAGATTACTGATAAAATGCTCCTGCCCGGGATGAATACTTCCCGTTTGCCATAAGATACCAATTTTTGATAGGAAGGGGTAAATGATGTTCAACATGGTCAACTCAAACCCTATTTTCAGAATGTTTGTCGAAATGATTTTTTCGAAGCGATTTTCATCCAATTCCACCATGGCGATGATCAAAGAATGGATTTGATCGTCGTAAGCAAAGGATCTTTCTGTCAATTTCAGGACCTCTGATTTTATTTCTTCAAAGGTCATTTTGGCGATTTTACTTATTTTATAGCCATTGTCATTCAACAGTGCCACATTCAGGATCAGTTTCAAATCATCATCGTCGTAAAAACGGATATTGGTGTCCGTTCTTTTGGGAGTGAGTAAATTGTACCGCTGTTCCCAAATCCGTAATGTATGGGCTTTTATCCCTGAGAGTTGCTCAAGGTCCTTTATGGAATAATTACTCATCTCGGTTATTTTTAAAGTATTTAAAAGGAACAATAAAGAGCCCAAAGGATACCGACCCATCCCGCTTTCGAGTGGAATGGTGCGCTTGGTGGGCTTTGAAAATACCTGCCAAGTACCCATTTTTTGGTTTTTTAAAGAACTTAACTCTTCGATGTATAAGAATATCATGTAGGAAAAAGTAACTCAAGCCGTAAAAACTGATTCCGATACCCATCCAAAACCGAAAATCCAAGGTTTCCATTCCCAGAAAAATTAGTAGGATGGCGATACTGCCAAAAAGCAAGGAAAACAAATCATTTAACTCAAAATAGCCTTTGGTGTGGGTATGATGTGTTTTGTGAATATTCCAAAGGGGCCCATGCATGATAAATTTATGAATAAACCATCCGGAGAATTCCATAGTCAAAAATCCAACTAGTATAAATAACAAAGCATTTATCATCTTCAAGGTAACTTTTATGCGAATGAAATGTTTTTTTTATCACAAAATAATAGCCAGAACGAAAAAAAACAGGAGTAAATTAATAAAAACAAAGAAATTTAGTTTGTTTTCTTTGTTAAACGGAGATTTTCTGAAAATCAACTGGATGATCAGGGCTATTAGAAACCAACTCAGGTAATTGGAAAAAGGAATGGTTGACGATTCCCATTGCCAAAAGTCGAGAGCGACGGCTACTGGCTCCAGGTTTAG
>JAWLFL010000063.1:1381-20290 GCA_041685605.1 Cyclobacterium sp.
CGTTCATGGGCTATATTTCGGTACAATTTTAGTGCTATCCTCTAATAAGGGATTTTTTTATACTTTTGTTTTACGAATTCAAGGTGAAAAAAGGAGATTATCGGGCCAATTTAATAAAAAACAACTAAACCCATGATACTATATAATATTACCATAAACATTGACAGTGACAGGGAATTGGAATTTGTTGAGTGGATGAAATACGAATACCTGCCAAGGGTAATGCAAACGGGTTTGTTTATTGAGAAACGCTTTTTCAGGTTATTGCAAGAAGATAATGGTGACGGGGTGAATTATTCAGCCCAATTTTTTGCAGAAAACATGGATGATTTGGAATTCTACCAACAAAAATACTGTCCCGTCATAAGGGAAGAATTAAAAGAAAAATTTGGAAGCCAGTTCGTTTCTTTTAGGTCTGTTTTGGAATCGGTTGAATAGTTCTGATCAGCTTAGGTACCGGTTTTCAACAAAAGGTCTCCTTTTCTTTTAACGATAGATAAGCCAAAATGCTCATTGATCAGCGATTTACACCTGTTTTCGGCAAAGAGTGCCCTGGAAGGTGAATCGTATAATAACGTTATTCTGAGCATGGTTTTTACATAGGCTTCTTGCTGACCCAGTTTTTGAAGCCAGCCCTTCAAACACAGGGACCAGTCCTCCTGGTATTTTTCAAAGTGATTTCTTCCGTCAAATAACAATTCCAATTGGTTGGATCCGTACCGAAAGCGGTAGATTCCTGCCAGCTGCCGGTAGATTACCAACAGGTGATCCACCGGAAAATCATCCTGCTGAAGGATTCTCAAGTACGTATCGTCCTGAAGTTTCAAAGGGTTGAAAAGAAGGGTAAAGGAATTTTTGACTTCCACCACCATCAATTCAAGCATTTCCTTTTCCATCGCCAATTGGGCCTGTTGAAGGATATAGTTTTTATCTAAAGGGAAAAGTTTTTTTGCCATAAGATGTCTTTCTGACGGCAATTTACACAAAACTAATTAAAAATATAAAACGATCTGACAAAATGCAAGGGGCTTGATGTACGGCAAGGCACAAAAAAACGAATATTAAACCCTGAAAAACGAAGGTGGAAGCGTGTGAGAACGCTTCACCTTCGAATTCGATTACCGGGCAGAGGCATTGTTGATGGTCTGGCCGAAAAACACAGCATTCAGAAATAATTTATTGGTACCAAACCAGAAGGCCCGAAAATTAGGATTGTCTACAAACCCAATAATTCTCCCGCTGCCCAGCGCAGAAATCTGCACGACACCTTTGTTTTTCATCGTTTCCAGGTTTTCCGGATGCACATAGCCACTTGCCAGCGGCGTATCCGTATACACCAAGGGATTGGCAAAAGGGTTGGAAGAAAGTTCCAGAAACTGATTTCCTGATTTGAATACATGAAGGTTTTCAGCCGGGTACCCATACCCAATGGGGTGGGTGGTATCCAGTTTGGTTTTAAATATAGCACCACCTGTCACCTTAGCTCCTCGCTCGTTTGACAGGTTGGCATAAGGGGTTTGACTGGCTGTGGAGGTGTCTTTCGGTGATTGAAATTTAAAGGAAGCCAATTCATTGCCTGTTAGCCAATTCATGGCAGCACCTCTCGCGATAAGGGTACCCCCATTTTCTATCCAGGTTTTTAGTTTATTGACCCCATTTTTTCCAATTCGGGAATAATTTCCTGTTGGCATAATCAGCACGCTGTACCGGCTAAGATCGGCAGAGGAGAGACGGGTTGCCGGCATCAGGGTCAATGGAATTTCCATTCGCTGGTCAAATAAATGCCAGATTTCTCCTGCATCGGAGCTTCCCACGCCTTCATCTACCAACAGGGCAATAGAGGGTTGTTTCAACACATCGATACTGGGTGAGCCCAGGTTAATCCCGGAGGTGTAGCCGGTAGATAAGGCGTGTATCGTGATACCCGTGCTGGCAGCAATATCCTGCATGTTCTCATAAAAGGTTTCTTCGCTGTTATCAGAATTACCTTTTTCTACTAAGATCGTACCGCGGTCAAAAATAGTACCCAGCTGGTTTTGAAATTTTTCGTGTGTGATCCGCACCTGGTATCCTTTTTCCATCAGTTGGTACAGTGCTTTCGGGGCATAGTATTCCTCCCAGCCAAAGGCATAGCTATAGGCTCCGGCTGCCCCCAATACCTTTCCTTCCCGGAATTGAATGCCTGCACTGACATCTTCCACTTCCGCCAGATTGAGGATCCGACTGCTGAGTGCCATGTAGTTCAAATTAAATGCCATGGGCATGTTCCAGGTAGAAACATCGTAGAAAAGGCTGTCTTGAAATTCCGTCCGCGTTTCAAACATGGTTTTGATCATTTTATATTGAGGCTGATCCAACGGTACGATAAAGGAGTTGCCGGAACTAAAAGGCACGCCATTCATATTCACGTCTTCTTCCAAACTGTACAGATCAATATCGTGCTGCAATAAGAGGTCCGCAAAATGATAGGCCCTGCCATAGTCTTCATCCGATCCAAATATGTATGCTTTGTCATCATCTTCCGTGTATTCGGTTTTGGAGTCCTCGTAGAAGTCTAGCATGTATTGGTTGAGTTCTACCCGCATGTCGCGGGCAGCTTCGAACGATGAGAGTGCCGTAGTAAATTGATTTCGAATGGTAAAAGGAAAAGAGATTTCCCCGTACACATTTTCTTGGAGGTGCCCTCTGGAAGAGGCCTGTTCAAACAATATCCCAATGGCACCCTGGATATCCGGATAGGTGGAGCCTTTTCCGTAATAATAGTCGTCGAAACTCTCCCTGGTATAATACAGAGACCCGATTTCGTCCAGATGGCGGGCGTGATATTGGGCTATTTTCTCTGTTAATTCCATGTTTTTTTCCGGCGTTAGCGGATTATTTCGACTGGGGATGCCTGGCTGAAAGAAGTAAGTGCTGTTGGTTCCCATCTCGTGAAAGTCCAACACAATATTCGGCAGCCATTGTTGTAGCTGGCTGATTCGTCCTCTGGATTCGGGATGCTGGACAGGAAGCCAATCCCTGTTAAGATCAAACCAGTAGTGGTTGGTCCGTCCCCTCGGCCAGGTTTCGTTAAGCTCGCGATTATTGGGATCTCCGTTGGGATGGTAGCTTCTATGGCTATTTACCCAGGAGGCAAAGCGGTTAATGCCGTCCGGATTAATGGCAGGGTCAATCAGTAGAATCATATTCTCCAGGTCCTCAGCGATGTCCATGGCGGCAGTGAAATGGTAGGTAGACAGAAGGGAAGCATTCACTCCCGAAGCCTCATTTCCATGAACCGAATGGCCCATGTACATGACTACGGGCAATTCCTGCGGATTGGCCGTACGGTTTCGCAACCCAGCTCTCTCCGACTTGATTTCTTCCAGGTTACGAATATTTTCAGGAGAGGAGACAGCTAACATCAGTAGAGGCCTCTTTTCATAGCTTTGCCCATATTCGATGACTACTGCACGTGGTGAATTCTCTGCAACGGTCTTCAAATAATGAACCACCTGAGAATGATTGGCATGCCAGGTACCGACTTCAAAGCCCAGAACAGCCGAAGGTTTGGGGATGCTGTTATCGTAAGTAGACGTTTCCGGAAGGTAGTACTCCAGGCTTACTTCCTCCTGAGCCCTGGCCGTTAAAAAAAAGAGCAAAAGCAGGATGCTTGATAAGGTAAATTTCATATTACTTGATTTAGTCGGAGAAATAAATAGCGTTCAGAAAACAAAAATGAAAATACTAATTTTCATCGAGGAAAATGGACCATCTATCAAATCTATTCGAATATTTGCTTTAGAGCCTGGTTCAGGTCGCTATAGTGGTACTGAAATCCAGTGCCCTCCATTTTTTCCGAACTCACCCGATTGCCGCCGAGAACCATTTGCGCCATTTCCCCCAGGACGATCTTTAAAGCAAATCCTGGTACACCCACATCTATAAAAGGTTTTCCTTTAAAGCGAGCTGCTTTCTTCGTCAAACCACGATTGGTTACCGGCACTGGCCCAACGGCATTGTAAATGCCCGATAAGCCGGGGTTTTCCAAGGCATGCACAAACATTCTAGAAAGGTCTTCTATGTGAATCCAGCTCATGTATTGTTTTCCATTTCCCAGTGGAGCTGCCACCGGGGGCTTGAGGATTTCAGGTAAGGCTCCCCCGTCTTTTGACAGCACAATGCCAATTCGTAGGAGTACGGTACGGATTTTTAAGTCCTGGATTTTTTCTGTCGATGTCTCCCATTCCTTCACTACCGTGGCGAGGAAGTCCTTTCCGGGAGGATTTCCTTCGAAAACTAATTTTTCTCCTGTGTTAAATCCATAATAACCCACGGCACTGGAGCTGATCAGTGCTTTGGGTTTGTCTTTTATTTTTTGGAGTTCCTGATAAAGCAAATGGCCGCTTTTTACGCGACTATCCAAAATTTCCTTCTTCCGGCTATCTGTCCAGCGCTTATCGGCCACACCAGCACCGGCGAGATGAATGATCCCATTCGCCCAGTAAAGCGACTCCTGGTCCAGAATGCCTTTCTCAGGGTCCCAATAAAAAGACTTTTGCTTTTGCTTGTCCGGATTTCTACTAAGCCAGGCCACATCTTTGCCCTGACTCTGCAGCAATTTTGTAATCGAATTGCCGATTAATCCGGAACCTCCGGTAATCAATATATTTTGCATCTTTATTTTTTCTTCCTTGGTTAATTTTTACTGACTGTTATCTCATCAAAAATTATTCCATCTAAGGGATGCGTTCCGGATTTTTCCAGGATGCAGCAACGCAGCTAGGGTCCCATTTTCACAAATGGGCCATACCGGTAAGTTAAGTAGGGATTCCATTAAAATTTTCGTGATGCGTTTTAAATTCTTTCCTTATATTTGCAGCCTTTGGTGATGGGGTTCCACCAGAATCGGTGATGGATGACGTGATTGTCGGATCATCCCTTACAAACCGCTGCTACTTCCCTGCAGCTGATGACTCCTGCTTCAACTGATAGTACCTGTTATTCTCAGGTGTAGTTTTGTATGCATCGTTGTCTGTTCGTTTATGTTGAAGAGGAGCAAGAAATTATTACCACTGACCAAGTTTCTTTTTCAGGAACTGGGTCCTAGTCTCAAATTCACTTTTCGCTGGCTTTTTCTGTCGATCGTGATTGGCTTAGCAGTAGGATCTGCATCAGCCTTTTTCCTAATTGCATTGGACTGGGCGACGCGGTACAGGGAAGGTCATCTCTGGCTTATCGGGTTTCTGCCTCTCGGTGGGTTTTTTATCGGGTGGATGTACCACCAATTTGGTAGTTCAGTGGTAAAAGGAAATAATCAGCTACTGGAGGAATTTTACAATCCCATGCAAGTGATTCCGCTACGAATGGCCCCCCTGGTACTTGGAGGGACGGTCCTTACCCATTTTTTTGGTGGATCGGCGGGAAGAGAAGGCACCGCTGTGCAAATGGGAGGAGCCCTGGCCGACCAATTCACCAAATGGTTTAAACTATCTGCTCAGGATCGGAAAATCATCCTGACGATTGGGGTGGCTGCAGGCTTTTCTTCCGTTTTTGGAACGCCTTTGGCAGGGGCCGTTTTTGCCTTGGAATGGCTCATTATCGGAAGACTGAGATACGAATCTATTTTGCCGGCATTCTTCGCCGCCTATCTGGCAGATTTTGCCTGTTCCGGCTTATGGAACGTCCCTCATACGCACTATTACATTCCCTATGTACCCGATTCCGATCTCATTAACTTTTTCTGGGTCATTCCGGCGGGCATATGCTTTGGCCTGGCAGGAAGGCTTTTTGCGAAGAGCACTCATTTCTGGTCGGCACTCTTTTCCAAAATCATCAAATATCCTCCTTTGCGTCCCCTGGCCGGGGGGCTTATTATTGCTACCTCCGTTTATTTTATGGGAACGACCAAGTACATAGGACTTGGTATTCCCACCATTGTGGATGCTTTTTCCGAAGACCTGCCCTGGTATGACTTTTTCGTGAAGCTACTGAAAACCTCCATCACGTTGGGAGCCGGTTTTAAAGGGGGAGAAGTCACACCTTTGTTTTACATGGGGTCTACGCTGGGGAACGCCTTATCCGTATTCATTCCACTGCCATTGGCATTGTTGGCGGGGATGGGTTTTGTCGGCGTTTTTTCAGGAGCCACCAACACGCCATTAGCCTGTACCCTTATGGGAATAGAACTTTTTGGTGCCGAACCCGGGGTGTTTATTGGGTTGGCTTGTGTAATAGCTTATTTGTTTAGTGGCCATGGAGGAATTTACAGCTCTCAGGTTATTGGTTCTCCGAAATACACGCAACAGGGTAGGAAAAAAGGCAAGAAAATAGGCTAGCCCATTTTTCAGACTAAAATTAGGTTTTGCCACGGTTTATTCCTCTGTTAAAAAATTTTAATAAAAAAACTTGCGTGTTGGCACAACAAAATCACAGGATAATTCGTCTTCATTTTAAATTAATTCTTAGGGAAAATTATGAAAAATATCACAGCCATGCGTAAAGCAATTGGGGTGTTTCAATCTTATGGCATTCCACTCACCGGGAAAAAGAAAGCAGCCAATTTTTATTATGATTTAAGAATGGACAAAATTTTTGTTTCAGGCTTGATTTTCGAACTGGAATATGAACTGAAAAAAGAATTGGAGGATGACAAAATTGCCCGCATCCAAACCCCATCGGAATTAATTGATTCTTTGTTGCAGGCATCTTAATTAATAATTCGGATTTTTTCAACACTCTTATTAAGTTAACCTGGTGGCAAGGGGGCATTTTTTACCGATCCCTAACCCCAGGCAATGGCAGTCGGATCTCCCTGTCATTAAATTCACTAAATATCTTTTTCATTAAGGATGCTGCCGTTTTTTTGATTCTGGTCTCCTTTTAAAGTAGGCTGGATTGGCAAAAAGGAATGATAAATATTAGCACAATTTTCTTTAAACCAGACCGCACTGTTTGATTCCAGTAAGAATTTTCTTTTATTTATAAATAAACTTGTTTGAATTAAACATTAACAAAACCCAAATAATGAAACAAAGAAGGGAGTTTATTAAAAAATCGATTTTTGGTGCGGGTGGATTGACCATCGGTGCCATGGGCTTTAATGCAAAGTCTTACGGAGCAATTATAGGTGCCAATGAAAGGTTCCGGATAGCAGTTTGTGGGGTAAATGGAAGGGGGAAGACCCATATCCGCGAATACTCTGAGCACAAGGATTCCGAAATTGCTTATCTGGTAGACCCGGATAGTCGTGTACTGGGAGAGCGCGTTCAGTCCCTTCGAGATGGAGAGACAAAAAGTAACCGGGTAAAAGCGGAAACAGATGTCAGGCGGGTGTTGGAGGACAGTGAGATCGATGCCATCAGTGTGGCTACTCCCAATAATTGGCATTCCCTGATGGTGGTCTGGGCTGCGCAGGCGGGCAAGCATTGCTATGTGGAAAAGCCTGCCAGTCATGATGTTCACGAAGGAAGAATTGCCCTGGCGGCAGCCGAAAAATACGGCATTGTCGTTCAACACGGAACGCAAAGACGAAGCAGTGATAACTGGGCAAAGCAAATTGGGGAAATTAAATCCGGCATGTATGGAAAAATGAAGGTTTCCCATGGATTTGCCTGTAAGCCCAGGGCGGGAATAGGCTACCGGCCGGTAACCAATCCACCTGATCATCTGGACTGGAACTTATGGAAGGGGCCTTCCATCATTGATGGTTACCACGAAAACCTGGTTCATTATAATTGGCATTGGTTTTGGCAAGTGGGAAACGGGGAATTGAATAACCAGGGAACGCATCAATTGGACGTAGCCTACTGGGCGCTGGATGATGAAGTCGCCAATACCCACCCAAAAAGAGTAATGGCTATTGGCGGGCGTTTCAAGTGGGATGATCAGGGAGAGACACCCAATACCATGTTTGCGCTGGCCGAATTTGCCAATGGGCAGTACGTTTTCTTTAATGTTAGAAACGTCGACCACGAGGGCTACCAACGAGAGGTAACTAACCGGTTTTATTTTGAAGATGGAGGCAGGTTGATGGAAGGTGGAGAGTACACCTCTCATCAGGGCAGTCAACCCAGAAATGTCAACGCAAGTCCCGTAAAAATTACCCCTGGTGGTGCATTCGGCAGTTTTATTGCCGCTTGCAAAGCGAACGATCCCATGATGGCCAATGGTAATATGTACGATGCACATTACAGTTGTACCATGGGACACCTGATGAACATCTCCTACCGACTGGGTAAAAAAGTTCCCTTTAATGCCAAGGCAGGAAGGTTTGGAGATAACCCGCTGGCGTTTGAAGAATTTATGAAAATCCATGAAATAGCCAGAGATGGTATGGGCGTTCCAGTAGACCAGGCCGAATACGTGGTAGGCCCCTGGCTGGAATTCGACGGAGAGGCAGAGCATTTTGTGGGAGAAGGATCACTGGAAGCCAATCGCCTCTTGTACGACCCGCGAAGAGCAGAATTTGACTTGCCTTCTCCCGGTTCCGTATAAACTCCAAACGACCACCTTTAGCAAAGTAGGATACCAGTAGTGGGGATTTCCGATCAGGTGACCTTTGTCGGATCATCCAAAAAGTAGCAATGGGGATGCCGGCTCATGCCGATTTTAGGATAATAATCCACCGCTTTTGGGGCGGATAAGAGAATTAACTTAGCCAGGGGATAGGCCGCCTTGGTCTTTAGGATCAATGTTTTGCCTATCCCTTGTTTTTGGAAGTCCCGATGAACAGCCAGATCCGATAAATAGGTGCAGAAGGCTTGGTCTGTTAGTGACCTGGCGACTCCCACCAGCAGTCCGTCTTTTCTGGCAGTGAGGATCAGGTTGGCATGCCGTAGCATGATTTCCAGTCTTTTTAGGTCTGCCACCGGTCTTCTTTCTCCCAAAGTGGAAGCTATAAGCACTTCCTGGAATTCCTGGACAGACAGATGGTTTTCTTCCTGATACTTAATTTTTTCCACCGTTATCGAATAGATTGCCTTATTTTTCCTTTTACAGAACAGAGGTAAGCCTATTTTTATGTTCTATTTATCGGAAAAAACCAATATCTTGCATTCAGCGTAATTCAGAACCATCAACGATAATCAAAAACCAAAGGACCATGAAGAGTAGACGAAACTTTTTACAAAAACTAACCCTTTCTGCAGTTTCCTTACCGCTGATACCCCGATTTAATTCCGGCTCCTTCTCCGGCTGGCAAAAAAGTGCTTCTCAGGATACCATGTTGCGAGTGGCGATTATGGGACTTGGAAGTTATGGAACCAGGGTAGCAGAAGCCATGCAGGACAGTAGAAAGGCAAAATTGGTTGGCGTCATTAGTGGGACTCCTTCAAAAATTTCAGCCTGGCAGAAAAAGTACAATATCCCACCCAAGAACTGCTATAACTACGAAAATTTTGATGCGATTAAGGACAATCCGGACATCGATGCCGTGTACATTATTACTCCTAATGCACTTCATCATCCCCAGACCTTGCGCGTGGCTGCAGCAGGGAAACACGTCATTTGTGAAAAGCCAATGGCCCTCAATGCGGAACAGGGCAGAGAGATGGTGGAGGCTTGCAAGCAGGCAGGAGTTAAACTTTTGGTGGGTTACCGCATGCATTTTGAAGCCAATACCCTGGAGGTCATCCGTATGAGAGAAGCAGGAGAATTTGGAGAAATCAAATTTTTTCAGGGCCTGAGTGGGTTTAAAATCGGCGATCCTAGCCAATGGCGCCTAAATAAGGAGCTCGCAGGAGGGGGAGCCATGATGGATATCGGTATTTATTCTATCAATGGTGCCCGATACATGATAGGAAAAGAGCCCATCTGGGTGACTGCTCAGGAGACCAAAACAGATCCGGTAAAATTCAAAGAAGGAGTGGATGAAACGATTTTATTTCAGTTTGGATTTCCGGAAGGAATTGTGGCCTCCTGCCTTTCCACCTATAGTATGGGAAACCTGGATCGGTTTTTTCTCAACGGCACCCAGGGTTTTGCCGAGATGCAGCCTTCTACGGGATACGGTCCTATAAAGGGGAAAACACATAAAGGCCCACTGGACAACCCCCATATCACCCATCAGACGGTACAAATGGACCGCATGGCAGAAATCATACTGGAAGGGGATACCGCAAAAGTGCCTGTAGATGGTGAAGAAGGCCTGAAAGACCTAATCATCATCGATACCATTTACAAGGCAGTCGCCTCGGGTAGAAAGGAGCTTATCGATCTGAGTTAAATTAGTACTCAGGCAAGCTCGGTTTCATCTGTTTATTAATATTTTTAATGGTCAGATGGAATCTCGCATGATTAATAATCATTCCACTATGTGACGTTCTCGTCATGCTCGGTTTCATATAATCCTATTTTTTAGCGAACATAGCTTGTCCCGTACCCACGGAGGGCATTGCCTTTCCTGATCTTTATTGGGGAACATCTCGCATGGTGGAATATTCATTCCACGATGTCCTGCTTGCCGTATGCTTGATTTCTTCCTTCTCTCCCCTAAATCAGATGGGTAAGAATAAATGGAATGTTGGGAAGGAACGTATTTGCCTTTACTTTGTGAATCGAATAGCAGGGGATGTCGGAGAATTGGTTTAATTTTGGGCTTAGAAAAATGGTTGCC
The DNA here is from genome assembly GCA_041685605.1 of Cyclobacterium sp. Taxonomy (GTDB): domain Bacteria; phylum Bacteroidota; class Bacteroidia; order Cytophagales; family Cyclobacteriaceae; genus Cyclobacterium. Next base: position 11,976 of record JAWLFL010000063.1, read on the forward strand.
GACGTGTATAAGTATTTAATTAAGCCTATTTTATTCCTTCAAGACGCTGAGTCAGCGCATCATTTCACCTTTTCCTGGATCAAAAGGCTGTTTAACGTGCCCTTATTGCATTCCTTGATTAAATCGGCTTTTGCCTTTGAGCATCGGGATTTGGAAAGGGAGGTATTTGGATTGAAGTTCAGCAATCCCATTGGTCTTGCGGCTGGTTTTGATAAGGACGCGAAGCTAATTGACGAGATGGCCATGCTTGGTTTTGGTTTTATAGAAATCGGCACGCTCACGCCCAGGGCTCAGGGTGGTAATCCCAAACCCCGTCTTTTCAGACTTCCCGAAGACCAGGCCCTGATCAATCGGATGGGCTTTAACAATGGCGGGGTGGCAGCTGCCGTGGAACGGCTAAAAAAGCGGAATGCCAAAATTTTGGTGGGGGGGAATATTGGCAAGAATAAGGATACTCCGAACGAGCAAGCACTGGACGATTATTTATATTGCATTCATGTCTTGCATCCCTATGTTGATTATTTTGTCGTAAATGTAAGTTCGCCAAATACTCCCGGATTAAGGGAACTGCAAGACAAGGAGCCACTTCTGCACTTGTTGACGGCAGTAAAGAAGACCATGGAGCGTTACCCAAAGACCAGGCCGGTGTTGCTCAAAATTGCCCCGGATCTTTCGGACGGACAATTGGATGATATCATTGCTATCGTCAGGGAAACCGGAATCGATGGGGTGGTAGCCACCAATACAACCATTGATAGGGGAGGCTTGAAAACTTCTCCGGAAGCGGTAGCGGCCATTGGGGCAGGGGGACTTAGTGGTAAGGTATTAAAGAATAGGAGTACGGAGGTAATCCGGTACCTGGCTCAAAAATCCGGTAATGCTTTTCCAATTATTGGGGTTGGAGGCATTTTTTCCGCTTCGGATGCCAGGGGAAAACTGGAAGCCGGGGCCAGTCTGGTGCAAATTTACTCTGGAATGATTTATGAGGGGCCAGCATTGGTGAAGCGATTGAAAAAGGGTTTGATCAAGGGTTGAGGGAGCTAGCAATTCTTTTTTATTTCTAATGCAAGCGTTAAATTACATCCCGAATAGTGGAGGAAAGGAATAATCATGACTGCAAATACGTACAAAAAAAATACGTTTAAGAAAAAATCAGGGCCCGTAAAAGGAGCAGAAAAGCCAAAGCGCTCCTTTTCATGGGCTGTTTTTAAGGATAAACGCTGGGGTTTATCGTTTGGCCTTTTTTTTATGATGTTTGCCATTTTTATGTTTTTGGCTTTTTTGAGTTACCTTTTTGCAGGACAGGCCGATCAAAGTCTGGTGAGTGATTCGGGCGTTCCCTTACGTACAAAAGGTGGGGAGACCCAAAATCTTCTGGGATACAGTGGTGCAGTGATGTCGCATTACATGATCTTCAGATGGTTTGGGCTGGCAGCTTTGCTTTTTCCTCCGTTTCTGTTTCTATGGGGCTATCGCCTATCGTTTAAAAATAGCCTGATCTCCTTGAGTAGGTACGCTTCTTTCTCCTTGTTTTTTCTGGTGTGGCTGGGATTGTTATTAGGGTACCTGGTCCATTTAATTGATGGATTCAATTACCTGGCATTCCTAAGTGGAGGATTAGGATACGAATTGGCGCTGGTTGCGGATGAATTGTTGGGTTGGGGAACGTTCATTCTGATTTTTGGTTCGCTATTAATTTTTGTTGTTGTGTTTTTTAACGTGGAGCAAATCAGCTGGTTTGGGGATTCGGGAACGGCCTCCGCTACCGGGGGAGAGGTAGAAAACGAGCAACATTCCCAGCGGGATGCGGTTCCTGCACATGAAGAGGTCCCAGAGGATGTAGATTCCTCCGAGGAGGAGGAATCTTCAGAAAACAGCTGGAAGTTATCTGATAAAGAAAAGCCTACTCCTCAAAAGGGCGGTTCTGAATCGCCCGCATTTAATGTGGAGGATCGAACTCAAATAACCGAATCAGAGGAGGAAGAGGCTGCCGATAACTTTTTTGTAGCGCCCCAACACGGGGAAGAAAAAACGGCCGATACCGTAGTGAACTCGGATCCCTATGATCCTACGCTGGACCTTCCCAGTTATCAATTTCCCACGCTGGACTTGCTGAATGAATACGATCAGCAAAAAGTTACGGTTACCAGACAGGAGCTTGAGGAGAATAAAAACAAGATTGTAGAAACCCTGGTTAATTTCAAAATCGGGATTCAGGAAATTAAGGCCACCATTGGACCTACCGTCACCTTGTACGAGATCATTCCGGATCCAGGGGTAAAAATCAGCAAGATCAAGAATCTGGAAGACGACATCGCCTTGAGTCTGGCGGCTTTGGGCATCCGGATCATTGCCCCCATTCCGGGAAAAGGCACCATAGGAATTGAGGTACCGAATAAAAACCGAGAATTAGTGGCCGCACGTTCGGTATTGGGTACGGAAAAATTCATGAAGAGCGATAAAGACCTGCCGGTGGCCCTTGGAAAAACCATTTCAAACGAGGTTTTCGTTGTGGATTTAGCCAAAATGCCCCATTTACTGATGGCAGGAGCTACCGGGCAGGGAAAATCGGTAGGATTAAACATGATTCTTGCCTCCCTGATTTACAAGAAGCACCCTTCACAGTTAAAGTTGATTCTGGTAGATCCGAAAAAAGTAGAATTAACCCTTTTTAATAAAATAGAAAGGCACTTTCTGGCAAAGCTTCCCAACGCCGAGGAAGCCATAATAACAGATACAAAAAGGGTGATTTATACCTTAAATTCGCTTTGCATTGAAATGGACAATCGGTACGATTTGTTGAAGGAGGCAGGTTGCAGAAATTTGAAGGAGTATAATACCAAGTTTGTTGCCCGGAAATTGAACCCTGAAAAGGGGCATCAATTCATGCCGTATATTGTATTGGTAATCGACGAATTGGCGGATTTGATGATGACAGCCGGAAAGGAAATCGAAGGGCCCATTGCCAGGCTTGCTCAATTGGCCAGAGCCATCGGGATACACCTGGTGCTGGCGACGCAGCGACCCTCCGTTAATGTAATTACCGGAATTATTAAGGCGAATTTTCCCGCCAGGTTGTCTTTCAGGGTTACCAGCAAGATTGACAGCCGCACCATTCTGGATGCAGGGGGTGCCGAGCAGTTAATCGGCATGGGAGACATGCTGTTGTCCATGGGTTCGGATGTGATCAGGTTACAGTGTGCGTTTCTGGATACCCCCGAAGTAGATTCAATATGCGAATGGATTGGTGATCAGCGGGGCTATCCGGATGCGTATTTACTCCCGGAATTCGTGGGCGAAGAAGGAGACGGTGGTTTGGGAGAAGTAGATCTTGCGGACAGAGACCCATTATTTGACGATGCCGCCAGGTTGATCGTCATGCACCAGCAGGGAAGTACTTCGTTGATCCAGCGGAAGTTGAAACTAGGTTATAACCGGGCAGGAAGGATCATTGATCAGCTCGAAGCGGCTGGTGTGGTAGGAGCATTTGAGGGGAGCAAAGCCAGAGAAGTATTGGTACAGGATGAAAACAGTTTGGAACAATTATTGAACAACCTTTAGAACAGATTGTAAAAGAAAAATGACAAGCAAAAACAAAATCGCCTTAAGTCTTGCTTTCCTTTGGAGTTTTCAAATCGCAGTTGGGCAGAATGACCCCAAAGCGGTAGAGATTTTATCAGAAGTAAGTGAAAATTACCAAAAGCTGAACGGGTTTTCGGCTACCTTTGAATATGCTTATGCTACCGAGGATGAAGGTTTGATACAAACCAATACGGGTGAGGTAACCGTCAAGGGGGAAAAATACCGACTTACCCTAAATGACCAGGAAATTTTTAATAATGGGAATACCGTATGGACCCTCATCAAATCCAGCAAGTATAAGGAGGTAACCATTAATAACGTGGAGGAAGATACAGAAGAACTTACCCCTTCCAACATTTATACGATTTATCAAAAAGGATATCAGGCTGAGTTAGTCGGAAGTGATCAGAAGAATGGAGTGGCTGTTCATGAAATTCTACTTACCGCCGAAAAGGAGTCATCTCAATTTGAAAAAATCACGCTTTTTATTGACAAGTCTAAGCTGGATCTGGTTGCCTGGGAAATCCAAGATGACGTAGGAGGGACGTTTACCTATTCGTTTAAGGATTTGGACAGCAATGTCAATGTTATGGATGATTATTTCGTATTTAATACCCAAGAAAATCAGGATGTTGAAGTCATCGACCTGAGGTAAGGTAGGTATACTCTGGCAGTACTGTGCTTATTTTTTCTATTTTTGTGGCATGACATCAGAGGAAATATACGCGGAAATTCAAAAAAAGCAATCGTTTCTTTGTGTTGGGTTGGATCCTGCCCTGGAAAAAATCCCCAACCACCTGCTCAAAGAGAAAGATCCGATTTTTGCCTTTAACAAGGCGATCATTGATGCCACCATCGATCAGGCGGTCGCCTACAAGCCTAATTTGGCCTTTTACGAAGCCCTGGGCCCCGGAGGATGGGAGACGTTGCAGAAAACCCTGGACTATTTGCCGGACGAAGTCTTTACCATTGCCGATGCCAAAAGAGGGGATATTGGAAATACGTCTACCTTGTATGCCAGGGCCTTTTTCGAAAAAATGAATTTTGATGCCATTACAGTAGCCCCTTACATGGGTGAGGATAGTGTGAGTCCTTTTTTGAAATTTGAAGGGAAATGGGTGATTTTACTGGTACTGACCTCCAATCGGGGCAGTCATGATTTTCAATTGATAGAGGACAAGGAGGGAACGCCTTTATTTGCTTCGGTATTGGAAAAAAGTAAATCCTGGGGGACCCCGCAGAATACCATGTATGTGGTGGGAGCTACCCGGGGCCCTGCGATTCAATCGGTGCGGGAAATCATCCCGGAACATTTTTTATTAGTACCCGGAGTGGGTGCTCAGGGAGGAAGCCTGGAAGAAGTCGCCCGGTATGGTATGAATGCGAATTGCGGATTGTTGGTGAATTCTTCTCGTGGAATTATCTATGTCTCATCAGGTAGGGATTTTGCCGAGGCTGCCAAGAAGGAAGCCCAGGCACTTCAAACTTCCATGGAAAAGCTACTAAATCAATACAGCGGCTGATATTTGCGCACGTATTTTCTTCAAAAACGGATTTTTTTGTATATTCATAGGGATTTTCATTCCCTTTTTTATGATTCGTTTTCAGGAGGATTTTCTTCAAATGGTGTGGAAGTACCAGTATTTTGACAAAAAAGGACTGGAGACCAGCAATGGATTGCCCTTGTCAATTTACAAAATAGGGTTTCATAACCAGCACGAAGGACCGGACTTTAAAGAAGCCGAAATTCTGATCGCTGGGATCAAGCATTTTGGTCATGTAGAAATTCACCTACGTTCCTCCGATTGGAAATCCCATCAGCATCAAAAGGATCCGGCTTACAATAGCGTGGTTTTGCATGTGGTATGGGAGCATGACGAACCCGTCACCCGTGCGGATGGCACCACCCTTCCTACCTTATCGCTTCAGGGTAAGATTCCTTTGGACGTGATAAAGAACTACGAGAAACTGTTGTTTTCGCCAAAAAAACTTTTATGCACGGATGCATTGGCCGGGGTGCCTGGAATACTAAAATTCTCCATGCTGGAAAAGGCATTGGTGGAGCGTTTACAGGGAAAAAGTCAACAGGTCTTATCCTTATTAGAAGAAAATCAGCAAGATTGGGAAGAGACGGCTTATCAATGGTTGTTTTATTCTTTTGGTTTTAAGACCAATGCCAAACCCATGCTGAAGGTGGCCAAAAGTCTTCCGTACAATTTGCTCAAAAAAAGTGCAGGTAACCTGTTGCAGGTGGAAGCCCTGATTTACGGACAGGCAGCTATGATGCAGCCTTCCTTAGATTTGAGTCCCGGGTATGAGCAACGGTTGGCAGCAGAGTACAGTTACTTGCAGCGGAAGTACGGTTTGAAAGGGGAATTGTTCGGGTCGGAGTGGAAATTCATGAAAGTCAGGCCGGGAAACTTTCCTTCCTTTCGTTTGTCTCAGCTAGCTGCACTACTGAATTCTAGTCCGAATTTGTTTTCAAACGTTCTCTATCGGCTCCAGGATGTATCCTCATTTCGGAAGGTTTTTGAGATGACGGTGAGTCCGTATTGGCAGCAACACTATCACTTTGGAAAGCCCATGAAATCAAAAACAAGCGGCAAACTAACGGAGGGTCTGTTGAATTTACTGGCCATCAACTTCGTGGTACCGCTTTGGTATGCCTATGGGCAATACTCGGACCTGGGGCTTTGGCAGGAAAAATGCTTTAATTTTCTTCAGGAAATCCCGGCAGAGAAAAACAGTTTGATTGCTATTTTTTCAGGAGCTGGCTGGGAGCCATTGCAGGCCTTTGACAGCCAGGGGATGCTTGGCTTGTACCATGGCTATTGTTCCAAGAGAAAGTGCCTTTCCTGCAAAATTGGCCAAAACATACTCCGGGGCAATAAATGAGTATCTTTGCACGGGACAGGAATTTCCGTTAATTTTGCGGTTCAAAAAAAGAATCATGGAGAAACCCATTATTATATTTGGCGCCAAGGGCATCGCTCATCCCGCACTTGAAATTTTCAACAGCCATGATCTGGTAGTGTATGGTTTTCTGGATGAGGACGAAAGCCTTCACAAAAAGGAAATAAACAATGTAGCCATTTTAGGGAACCCGGAAGACGATGGGTTTTTAAAGTTGATCGGTAAAAAATGTGAAGCGTTCGTGGCGGTGGATGATGCCCGGTACAGAGCATCTTTGGTAAAAATGCTTAATGAGAAGCGAAAGGTACAACCCGTCAACGCATTACACCGCCTTTCCTATATTTCAACAGATGCGGCGATAGGCCATGGAAATTTTATCAATGCAAAGGTAAGCATCGGTGCTGGTGCCAGTATTGGGAATCACTGCATTCTCCATACCAACGCGACCATAGAGCATCAGGCTAAAATAGGAGACTTCGTCCAAATAGGTGCCGGAGCGGTGGTAAATTCCGGAACGACGATCGGCAACGGGGTCTTCCTGGGATCCGGAGTGACGGTGGTAGCAGGGGTTACCATTGGGAAAAATGCGCGGGTCGGTGCCGGCTCCGTCGTAATCGGAGACGTGGCGGCCAATCAGACCGTTTTTGGCAATCCGGCACAAGTAGTTGAAAAATAAGTACTAGTAGTTTATATTTGGCGTATTAATATAACACCCTGTCGGAAACAGGGCTGGCGTTATGGAATATCGAATTTTACTTTATTATTGCTATGCTCCGATCGAGGATTTGGAAGCATATAGGGATGAACATCATTTATTCTGCGTTGAAAATAATATCCGGGGTAGAATTATTGTCTCTCCGGAAGGGCTCAATGGCACGGTATCCGGGCTAAAGGAAGATTGTGACAAGTACATGGCCTATGTCACCTCCGATCCGAGATTTGCCGACACCGAATTCAAAGTAGACAAACACCAGGAGCATGCCTTCGCAAAAATAAACGTGCGGGCAAAAGAGGAAATTGTTCATTCAGGACTGAAACATATCAATCCCCGGATGAAAACCGGCAAACACCTGGAACCTTCTGAATTCAAGGCGCTAAAAGATGAAGAAGACGTGGTTATTTTGGATGTTCGCTCCAACTACGAACACGAATTAGGTCATTTTAAAAATGCCATCCGGCTGGATATCGATAATTTTCGTGATTTTCCGGAAAAAGTCAAGGAACTGGAGCACCTGAAAGACAAAAAGGTACTGACCTATTGTACCGGTGGCATCAAATGTGAGAAGGCTTCTGCCTTTTTGCTGGAACAAGGGTTTCAGGATGTTTATCAGCTTCATGGCGGTATCATTAAGTACGGAATGGAAGCAGGCGGAGCAGATTTTGAAGGCAAGTGTTATGTCTTTGACAATCGACTTGCAGTAGAAGTGAATTCCGTCAATCCGAAAATTATTTCGAAGTGTTTTGTCTGTGGTACCGCTTCGGACCGCATGGTTAACTGCGCCAATCCCGATTGTAATGTTCACGTACCCATTTGTGAATCTTGCGGCTGGGAAATGGAAGGGGCCTGTTCGGATACCTGTAAAACACATCCCAGGAAAAGAGCCTATAATGGCACCGGTTATTACCAGAAAAATACGAACGGATACAACCCCTACAAGGGGCTCTATCAAAAGCCCAATGTAGACAAAATAAAATCTGCGCTGCATGGTAAAACCTCTGCCTGAGTCGGATTTTATTCTCAATCCGGATGGCAGTATCTACCATCTGAATTTGAAACCTGGTCAGGTGGCAGAGACGGTGATTGCCGTAGGCGACCCCGA